>JAUYBJ010000162.1 GCA_030693155.1 Methylococcales bacterium | reverse complement strand
GCACAGCCTGACAGCCAACGCTTTCGCCATTTTCCTGCATTTTCTTCCTGAATAGACAGTTGCCGACTAATCTCCGTATTTTTATGACCTGCATGGGCAAGCAAGACAATCTTCGCTCTTTGAACCAAGCCGTGGCGCATTCAACGACTACGGGTGATTTCTTCCAGATGCTGTTTTTGTTCATCAGTTCAGTTTTATAATTGGGCTGGTACGAATGATATTCTCTCTCTGTCATTTAGTAAGGCTCTTATTATCCTATTTTTTAAAGGTTTAGTATACTAGCTGGAATCACAGCGCAGAAACTATTTATGGCTATTCCGCTGAGGAAATGCTCGGAAACTCCATGAGAATACTCTTACCGCCTGATCGCCAGGATGAGGAGGACATAATTCTTGAAAAGATAGGCTGGGGTGAAGCGGTTAAGCATCTTGACACGTTGAGGTTACGAAAAGATGGCATACTGCTTTACATATTCGCTACGGTTTCCCCTATTTATGACTGCAACGGCAATGTCGTTGGCGCATCAATAATTGTCCGCGACATCACTCAGCGCAAACAAGATGAAGAAGAACTTAGCAAGCTGTCTCTGAGCGTGGAACAAAGTTCGAATAGTATCGTTATTACCAATCTCGATGCCGTGATTGAGTATGTCAACCCGCGTTTCACGCATATTACCGGATACAGCAAGCAAGAAGCCGTTGGACAAAATCCCCGTATCCTGAAATCAAACTCCACCCCTATAGCGGTTTATGAAGATCTCTGGAATACGCTTGGAAAGGGGAGTTTATCAACCGGCATAAAGATGGCAGCGAATTTTATGAATGGGCAGAAATTTTCCCGCTAAGAAATAATGAAGGTAAGATCACCCACTACGTTGCTGTAAAAGAAGACATCACCGAGAAAAAGCGTACAGAAATGGAACTTGAGAATTACCGGTTACATCTCGAAAAACTGGTTGAAACCCGCACAGCCGAGCTTGAAAAATCCAAGCTGGACGCAGAGATGGCCAACCAGTCCAAGAGCACGTTCCTGGCCAACATGAGCCATGAAATCCGCACGCCAATGAATGCCATCATCGGCTTTACTCATCTATTGCAAGTTCAGATCAAGCAGCCGTCCCAGCAAGACAAACTCGACAAGATCATCGTATCGAGCAAACACCTGCTAGGCATTATCAATGACGTTCTGGATTTGTCCAAAATCGAGGCCGGCCAACTTACGCTTGAAGAAACGACTTTTCTGATTTCCTCAACTGTTAATCATGCCTGTAGCATGATGACGGATCGTCTATACAGCAAGAGCATCAAGCTGATTGAAGAAATCGCCCCGCGCCTACAGACGTTGCCTTTGCGAGGGGATTTACGCCTACGCCAAATTCTAATCAACCTCATCGGTAACGCGGTCAAGTTTACCCATTATGGCAGCATTACCCTGCGTGCCATGGTGCTTTCTGAAAACCACGACCAGATCATATTACGCTTCGAGGTGCAAGATACAGGCATTGGTATTAGCGAAGCGCAACTGAATAATTTGTTTGAAGCCTTTACCCAAGCGGAAGCCTCTACCAGCCGCAGATTTGGCGGTACCGGCCTCGGACTTACGATTTCCAGAAAGCTGGCCAATATGATGGGCGGTTAAATTGGGGTTGTCAGCACCCTTGGGCAAGGCAGCACCTTCTGGTTTACGGTCGTATTAAAACACGGCAAGATAGATGAGTTACCTGGCAAGGAAGCCGATTCTGGTTCATCAGGACTCTGCATAGATGCCCGCATTTTGCTTGTTGAAGACAGCAAAATCAATCAGGAGGTGGCCATGGAAATCCTGCAAGGTTACGGCTTACTGGTTTATTTAGCTAATCATGGTGGTGAAGCCTTGGCGATGATCGAGGAGAAACGCTATGATCTGATTCTGATGGATATGCAGATGCCGGTAATGGATGGCTTGGAAGCAACCCGTAGAATCAGAAAGGTACCTGCTTACCAGAACATCCCTATCCTTGCCATGACTGCCAATGCTTTTGAGGAAGACCGCAGACGCTGCGAAGATGCTGGAATGAATGGGTTTATTGCCAAACCAGTAGAGCCTGAACAGCTTTATGCCGAACTTGCACACTGGCTCCCCCAAAAAGACACAGCGGCCGCTGCCGGAACCCCGATAGAAAGTTCAAAAATACTGCCAGCCGTCACCCAAATTCCTAGCCCTAGCCTGATAGAGCAACAAGTCGGGCTGAAGTATCTCGGTGGCAATCTACCTAGCTATCAGCAGATGCTGGTTAAGTTTGCTGACATCCACTGTACTGATGCCAACAGTCTCCAGGCTGCCCTTGAGGCAGGGGATCAAGCCACAGCAGGGCGCATCGCCCATTCTCTGAAAGGCATTTCCGCTACGCTGGGGATGGCATCACTAAGAGAAGTCGTCTCCACCCTGGAACAAAAAATTAATGATGGATTGCCCACACACAATCTAGAAAATGAAATCGTGATGCTACGCAAGGTGCTAGCGGCAGTGAGCGAGGAAATCCACGCCATGCACCTCGATAACCCCGCACTGCCGCAGGTGGTGGATGTAGATGCGGCCAAAGTTCGAGAACTGGTGAACAGACTGGAAGCGCAACTGGTCACCAACGATGCGCAAACCATCGACACCTGGCACGATTTAGATCCGCTGCTTACTCAGACCATCGGCAGGAAGCTCGCCGCTCCGCTGAAACGCCAAATCGAAAGTTTTGATTTCCCCGAAGCACTGGTCTTCTTGCGTGCAATTATTAAGAATAATCTAAGTATAACAACTGTATGAATCGAACAATTGTTTCCAGTTGATTAAGAGCTTATGAGAATCTACCCTCTTTTATTTTCGTATTTCTCCTATTCGAGTTTTATTTTATCTGTGATAATTAGAAAGTCCGTACTGTCTAAATTCAAATAATTTAGGCTCTATATGGATTCCAAGGTCTTTTTGTTAGACTGAACGAATGAAAAATACACTCATAACAATCAAACAGTTAGTCAGCGAAGCACAATGTTACGAAGTGATTAGAACGCTCGGTTGGCAAGGAAAAGTAAACTGTCCGCATTACGATAGCCTGGAAATCATTAAACGTGGTTATCATGACCACCAAAATCATCGTCAACGATATGAATGCAAGACGTGCCAGAAACGCTTCGATGATGTGAGCGAAACGGTTTTGGCAGGGCATCACCAGCCGTTATCAGTATGGATTTTATGTTTGTATTTCATGGGGTTGAATTTATCAACTGCTCAGATTGCCCGCGAATTGGATTTAAACAAAGATGATTTGCAATTCATGACTGAGCATTTACGGACGGGTATCGATAAAAAAAAGAGTCTGTGATTCTGTCTGGTGAAGTGGAATGTGACGAGCTTTATCTTATTGCAGGTCACAAAGGACAGCCTGAAAAAGTGCGTGAAGCTAATAGAAAAGCCCGTTGTCGTAGACTCAAAGGTGCGCGAGGACGTGGCACGTTAGCGACAGAGAAACCGCCTATTTTTGGGATGATTCAACGCTCATGCGAAGTTCGAATTTGGATGCTTGAAAATGTACAACAAGTAACGATAAAACCCATTATCTTATCGGCGATTGCCGCTGGAACGCTTGTTTTTACTGATGAATACAACATTTACAGTCGGCTCGAACAATGGGGTTTTGAGCATAAAACAGTGAATCATTCAGCAGGTGAATATGCGCGTGATGAAGATGGCGATGGGTTTTGCGAAGTACATTCCAACACGATGGAAGGTTTTTGGTCGTTATTACGTCCTTGGCTCAGACCGCATCGCGGCATTTCGCAAGATAAGTTGCCGTTATATTTGAGTTTTTTTGAGTTTTTTCATAATGTCAGAAAACGCGGCAAAGCTCTACTTTCGTCGTTACTTTCCACTCTTGTGAAAAAGACCTTGGAATCCATATAGAGCCTAATTGAAATTAATGAGGATAGTTATATGCCTTCCATGAAGAAAATAATGTCAGACAAGCGTATTTTATTGGTTTAAGACGATTGTATCTTCGCAGAGATCATACAGGAGGTTCTAACTGAAGCAGGCTTCATAGTCCAGTATGCAGAGGATGGTCTGGCGGCTTGGAAACTGTTGGAAGAGGGAGAAACTGGCGGTTTTTCTGCAATTTTGCTGGATAGATTAATGCCCCAGATGGATGGCATCGAACTGTTGGGCAAAATCAAGGCTACCCTAGTGCTTGAACAGATCCCCGTCATCATGGTGACCGCCACGACTGATCCCGCCAGTATCCAAGAAGGGCTTGATGCAGGAGCTTACTATTATTTGATCAAGCCTTTTGAACCCAAGGTTCTGTTGAGCATCGTCAAGGCGGCGGTTGAACAATACCACCATTAACTTGCCATGCAGGAAAGCTTGCAGTTAACTCAACTGCCTTTTGCTTTTCTCGTTAAAGGCGAGTTCCATTTTCAAACCCTCGAAGAGGGCAGTTTATTAGCGAACGCTTTTGCCCATGCTTGCCCTAAACCTGAGAAAGTTATCCTTGGTCTGAGTGAACTATTTATCAATGCGGTGGAGCATGGTAACCTAGGTATTTCGTACCATGAAAAAGGAGAGTTAATAAACACTGAGCAGTTAATTCAAGAAATTGCCAGGCGTCAGGCATTAAAAGAAAACCGTGACAAGCGAGTAGAAGTTTTTTTTGAGCACCGAACTGACGTTTTAATTTTTACTATCCGTGACCAAGGAAAAGGTTTTGATTGGCAGCGTTATCTGGATTTTGATCCTGAGCGTGTATTCGATCCAAATGGCAGAGGCATTGCCATGGCGCGTATTATGAGTTTTAACTCTCTTGAATATCAGGGTAACGGCAACATCGTGGTTGTCACGGCAAGCCTTCAGACTTAAAACTTAGTCTAAATTTGGTATGCAGATGAACTCGATGTCGCAAAATTGCTTGCCGTAAAGCAGCCAGTCGCGACCGGCAATTGATGGCTGATTTCTGCTAATCGATTTTAGTAAACCTTTTATATTTTCATAGTGTAAGTAAAATTCTAAACTTATCTCTGAAACCGTCAGATCAGATCCAGAGTTTTACAAATAACAAGAGGTTGAAGAGATTGTCGTTACCGCTATCCGTCTTACGTTGAATATGGCTAAGCGTAAATTCACCCACCCTTCATGATGCAAAACATCTTACCTCTCCCTATTTTCTTTACAGATTGAGTTTATTCATCGACTTTTTTTATTATGCCTGCCGCCAATAAAAATAAATTTATGCCTATATACATACTGATTATTTTATTAACTATCAGCTCATTCAGTTATGGCGATGATAAGCTGCTAATTGTCGGTAGCGAACAGAATTATCCGCCGTTTGCCTTAGGTTTAACAGATTCCACTGCTGATGGTTTTACTGTCGAATTATGGCGTGCCGTCGCGGCCGAAGCGCAGATCAACTCAATAATTCGCGTCTTGCCATTTCGTGACATTTTGTACGAATTTAAGGCAGGGGAAATTGATGTGCTTATTAATTTGGCACAATCCGATGAACGTCGCCAATTTGCTGATTTTACCGTACCGCACGTTATTGTTCGTGGAGCTATTTTTGTTCGTAAGGGTGAACACAACATTAACTCTGAAGCCGCTTTAGAAAATAAACGTATTATCGTGCTGAATGCTGATTTAGCACATGATTACGCAGTATCTATGGGCTGGAAAAATCAACTGGAGCTAGCGGCGACGGCTGAACAAGGTTTTCAATTACTGGCATCAGGTCAGCATGACGCGCTGTTGATAAGTAAATTGGCTGGTCAGCAAACGCTGGAAAAATTAGGGTTAACCAACATTGAAGCCTTGCCTGTCCAAATAGGTTTTGCACAGAAATTTTCATTTGCTGTCCACAAAGGTAATGCGGAATTACTGGCTAAAATCAACGAGGGTTTGGCATTAATCAAGGCAAATGGCATTTATGATGCGTTGTATGACAAATGGTTCGGCGTGTACGAAGAAAAAGCATTGCTACCCGTGGTTTTTAAGTATCTATCCCCTGTTATTGGGATTTTTATGCTGGTCATGGGGGCTAGTTTTTATCGCCGTAATCGTGATCGCAAACAATATGTGCGTAAACTACAAGAAAATAAAGCGTCATTAGAGGCAGATTTATTAGGTGATATTATCTTGCGCAGAGGACTTGAATTTGAGCTTAAAAAGATGATTGCCCAGAAAAATATGGCGATTAACGCGTTGAATGCAGGTGTTTTTGTATGGCATTTTAACAGCAACCGACTCGATTGGGATGACCGTATGCGCACGCTTTATGACGTGCCAGAAAACATGATCCATGATGACCTCTATTATGATTTCTGGGTGTCCCGCATGCACCCTGACGATAAAAAAAAGACGCAGTCTCTAGTTTTAGCTTCGATTACGGGAACAAATTCATTCGACGCAGAATTCCGCATTATGCTTGATAATGGCAACATTCGCCATATTCGCGCAGCAGCGATACTTGAACGTGATAAAAATGGCTATCCCATACTAATGGTGGGAGTCAATCTCGATATCAGCGACATCAAAACGGCAGAAGCACTCGTTATGGAAAGCAACACATATCTGGAAAAACAGGTGCAAATGCGTACTTCAGAACTCAAACTGGCGATGGAAATTGCTGAACAAGCTAATTCCGCCAAAACGGATTTTTTGGCGAATATGAGTCATGAGTTAAGAACACCGATGAATGCCGTTATCGGCTTTGCTTATCTACTGAAAAAGCAGGAACTCAGTCCGGCTGCACTGGGCGTGGTGAATAAAATTGATGCGGCCGGGCGTTCTCTGCTGGGCATCATTAATGAATGTCTGGATTTTTCAAAAATCGAATCTAATTGTTTAGACATAGAATCTGCCCCTTTTCGCCTTTCTAAGGTATTAGACAACTTAGCCAACATTATCTCCACTGCGGTGGGTACAAAGCCTGTTGAGGTGTGTATTTCACCTCTGCCGCAAGGTGTTGACTATCTATGCGGTGATGCGATTCGTTTAGAGCAGATATTGGTCAATCTGATGAGTAATGCCATCAAGTTTACCGAAAAAGGCGAAGTAGTTTTTGAGGTTAGCGTGATCGACTCAGTCTCAATAAGCGATCATGTTTATCTTCATTTCTCGGTACGGGACACCGGTATTGGTATTCCACCAGAAAAACAAGAGCGTATTTTTCATCCGTTCATGCAGGCGGATAACTCGACCACCCGCCTTTATGGTGGCACGGGATTGGGTCTCAGTATCAGTCGTCGCTTAGTCGAACTGATGGGGGGAACATTACAAGTCAACAGCCAGGTTGACGTGGGCAGTGAATTTTTCTTTGATTTAATACTGGCAGTAGATAAGCAAAATAACTTCTCAATGCCCGAATTGTTACATAAAAACGTGTTGATTATTAACAATAATGACACAGAACAGCGGATTCTTAAATCAATAATCAGCAGCTTCGGATGGAATGCCGAGGTGGCAGATTGTTGTGAAACTGCCTTGTTGATAATTGCTAACAAGGAACTGCATTATTTTAACTTGCTGTTATTAGATTCGAGTCTGTCTGACGTTGACGGCATTGAAACAGTGAATAGAATCCAAAATCAATTAGGCAAAGAATACTGCCCTACCATTATTATGGCAGGTACGCATGATAACGGACTTCTGCTGGATCTTTTTGGCAATGAGCTTGCTGATAAGATTATTACCAAACCCGTCACGAAATCATCGTTCTTTAATGCGGTGTTGGAAGTCATGGTCAATCGTGCTGAATTAGCGAATAATGCCCAGCCGCGTGTTGATAATGAACAATTAGCAGGCATAAATTTGCTGGTGGTTGATGACAGTGAAATTAATCGAGAGGTTGCGTATCAAATTCTTGTAGGGGAAGGGGCTAATGTCGAAGTTGCAGAAAATGGTCGTGAGGCAATTGCGCTGCTTATGTCCAAACCAGACTATTTTCATGTGGTACTGATGGATGTCCAGATGCCTGTTATGGATGGCTACACTGCCACTAAAAAAATTCGTATGATTCCCAAATTGAAGCGATTACCCATTATTGCACTCACAGCAGGGGCATTCAAAATACACCGTGAGGATGCACTTACAGCAGGGATGAATGATTTTATCGCTAAGCCTTTTGAGGTAGATGAATTAGTCGAGTGTATTCAACGACTAATTCACCAAAAAAATGATAAAAAAGCTAACACTCTGCCCGTTATACAAACACAATCCAGCGTATTTGACGCTACTCCATTGATTGAGGTGGAACACGGATTAAAAAAATGGCGTGAGGTTGAACTTTATCAGCAGCAGTTGCGCTTGTTTTTACAGCAACATGGACAAGATGCTGAACGCATTCATACTGAACTATCAAACGGACATCAAGCTGCGGCGATAGAAATTAACCATAAACTGCTGGGCGCGGCAGCTGCGCTGTCATTGCAACGCATTGCTCATCTTACCAAAAATATTGAAAGTACATTTAGTCAACAAGGTGATATTGAGAGTTTAATTATTCACTTTGCACCGATATTGGCGCAAAGTATTGATGCAATCAATGTTTACCTAACCTCTGCAACACCGCAAAAAACTGAACAAATAACCATTGATAATGCCAATACTGTTACTAAAGAAGAACTGAAACAACTGATTGTCGCCTTAAACAGCGATGATATTAACCTTATAGAATCCACGCTTTTCCGGCTATCGCACAAATTACCCGAAGCGTTATTTAATAAAATATTAACTGCTGTTGAAAATTTTGATTTTCGACACGCAGAGATTATTGCAAATGCGTTGATTGCCGATAAAAATAATAAAGAGGAATAAAATATGCCAAAAAATTCAATACTGTGTGTTGATGATGAGCCCGTTAACCTTAATTTGTTACGAAGCACCCTGCAAGAAGACTATAAATTAGTGTTTGCGCGTAGCGGGGCTGAGGCGTTGACAGCGGCAATCAAACACAATCCGTCTTTGATTTTACTGGATGTTCAAATGCCGACTATGAATGGTTTTGAAGTTGCCCGCAAACTTAAATCTGATCCACAAACAGAATCTATTCCCATTATTTTTGTGACTTCCTTAATCGATGAAGATCATGAGCAATTTGGTTTTGAAGTAGGGGGTGTTGATTACATCACCAGACCCATTTCCCCTTCTATTGTCCGCGCTCGTGTGCGAACGCATTTGTCCTTAGTGCGGGTCTCTCAACTTGATGCCAGCCATCGAGATGCCATTTATATGCTGGGTGAAGCGGGACATTACAACGACACCGACACAGGCGTGCATATCTGGCGAATGGCAGCCTATTGTTATGTATTAGCACTGGCAGCAGGGTGGGATCAGGATTGTGCAAAATTGTTGGAAATGGCTGCACCCATGCACGATACAGGCAAAATTGGTATACCCGATAGCATCCTGCAAAAACCAGACAAACTGACCGCCGAAGAATGGAAAGTCATGAAGCTGCATTCGCGTATTGGTTATGACATTTTAAATAAAAGCAAGTCTCCCGTATTTCAACTAGCCGCAGAAATCGCCCTTAATCATCATGAAAGGTGGGATGGCACTGGTTATCCTAATGGTCTTGCTGGGGAAGCCATACCCGAATCAGCGCGTATCGTTGCCATTGCCGATGTCTTTGACGCGCTGTCTATGCGTCGCCCTTACAAAGAACCTTGGTCTATAGAACGCATTGTTCCAACGCTACAGAAGTTGGAGGGAAATCATCTGGATAAAAGACTGGTTGCTATCTTTATCAGCATCATGCCCCTCATTCTGGAAATTAAGGATGAATGGAACTCTCGTTCATCACTTGACAGTTTTATACAATAAATTAAATATTATCCGCCAAGCATTGAACGAGTACCCATTTGTTACTGGAAAAATACTGAAAAACTGGCTAAAAACGACACCGTTATTCCAGAACACGATGCGTTCCGTTGGGTATTAGAAGAATTTCGCGTATCATTATTCGCACAACACACAAAACCGCTTATCCTGTATCCGCTAAACGCATGGATAAATCATAGGATGACTGCACGGTAAATATCCAATAAAATCAACGTAATAAATATCTTACACCACAAGCACAGAGGTAATTATCATGAATCTTACTGAAAAAGAACTCGGCATTACAATAGCAATACTGGAGCGGTTTGAAAAACAAACGCTACCTGAACTCTTGTGGACTAAAGAACGTGTGGAAAAAGGCGAATTACTCACCGACGGCGACATGGAACTGCTTGAGCGCGTCTTAAAAAATGCTGAAAACGTCAAAGAGCGCATTGATAAATACCCTGAATGGCAGTCTTTATACGCCAAAGCGGTCAATCTTTACGAAGAAATTATCGCTAAAGCACTGGCAAACCAGCAAGCCGCAGAGTCGTCAGAATAGCCTGTCAGGTGTATTCTTACACCTGATAAAACCCAATTTATTCATCATCAGGAGACTTAATGTCTGACATAGAAATAGCCCAACAAGCTAATATGAAGCCGATTATTGACTTGGTTAAAGAGCAATACGGTATCGCAGCCCAACATCTGGATCCTATCGGGCATTACAAAGCCAAAATATCCTTGGAATACCTCAATAGTTTGAGCAATCAGGAAGACGGCAAATTGATTCTGGTCACCGCCATCAGCCCAACCCCCGCAGGTGAAGGTAAAACCACCACCACCGTCGGCTTGGGTGATGCACTGAACCGCTTAAAGAAAAAAGCCATCATGTGTTTGCGCGAACCGTCTCTTGGTCCTTGTTTTGGTGTTAAAGGCGGCGCGGCAGGCGGCGGCTATGCGCAAGTTGTGCCGATGGAGGATATTAACCTGCACTTTACGGGTGATTTTCATGCTATCGGTGTTGCTCATAATCTATTATCGGCATTAATAGACAACCACATCCATCATGGTAATGACTTAAATATCGACCCGCGCCTGATTCAATGGAAACGAGTCGTTGATATGAACGACCGCGCCTTGCGTGACATCGTAGTCGCTATGGGCGGTACAGCAAACGGCTTTTTGCGTGAAGACGGTTTTGATATTGTCGTTGCCTCAGAAGTCATGGCGATTTTATGTCTGGCAACCAGTCGCGCGGATTTAAAAGCCCGATTAGGACGCATCGTTATCGGTTATAAAGCCGACCGAGTCACCCCCGTTTATGCCAGTGATTTAAACGCACACGGTGCAATGGCGGCGGTATTAAAAGAAGCCATTAAACCCAATCTGGTACAAACACTGGAAAATAATATCGCCATCATTCACGGCGGCCCGTTTGCCAATATCGCGCACGGTTGCAACACCGTCATTGCAACACAAACCGCGTTGAAACTGGCTGATTATGTGGTCACCGAAGCAGGTTTCGGCGCGGATTTAGGGGCGGAAAAATTCATTGATATTAAATGCCGTATGACAGGCATCAAACCGTCGGCAGTGGTGTTAGTCGCTACCATTCGCGCCCTGAAATTTCACGGCGGTGTCGCTAAAGAACAACTCAATCAAGAAGGTCTTGCCGCCGTAGAACGTGGGTTTGCCAATCTGGAACGCCACTACCGCAATATTACCGAGCATTACGGCTTGCCTTGCGTGGTGTGCATCAACCATTTCAGCTTTGATACCGAAGCAGAAATTAACTTACTAAAACAAAAATGCGCTCACATAAACGCACAATGTGTTGTGTCCAAACACTGGGCAAAAGGCGGTGCAGGTGCAGAAGATTTAGCCAAAGCGGTACTGGACATAGTAGACAATCGTGAAGCAGGCTGTACATTCGTGTACGATGAAAACTTAAGCCTGTGGGAAAAAATAGAAGCCATTGCCACCAAACTATACGGCGCGGGCAATGTTACCGCCTCTGCTAAAGTAAAAGCCCAACTTAGCGTGTGGAATGCCGATTACGGTAAATTTCCTATCTGTATCGCCAAAACCCAAATGTCATTTTCCACTGACCCCCTCGTTAAAGGTGCGCCCTCAGGTCACACCGTAGAAATCAGAGATGTCAGACTCGCCAACGGTGCAGGTTTTATTGTCGCCATCGCAGGCGACATCATGACCATGCCCGGCCTACCCAAAGTCCCCGCCGCCGAACGCATTGATATTGATGATGACGGGCGTATAACTGGGCTGTTTTAGGCTTTATCAGCAATTACATAACAAAGAACACACCTCCATAGGGTGCGTTCTTTGTTGTTTAGTCATTAACATAATGAATAAAAATGAATTTTTTAAAGCCTTCGATTAATAACCCGCCTAAAATTTTAGACATTTTCGTCCTTGCTACTGCCGCTCTAGTCACGCTAATCACACTGGTCTGGCTTCTGGCTCACAGTCGCTACGGCATAGATTTAACTGATGAAAGTTTTTATCTTATCTGGATGGCTAATCCCTGGATTTATCCTGTTTCTGTTACGCAATTTGGTTTTATTTATCATCCGCTACACCTGCTGTTTCATGGTGACATCAGCTTGCTTCGGCAAGCGAATATCCTGATTATTTTTAGCTTGGCGTGGGTGCTTTGTGTGGTATTTTTCAGAGCCACTATTAATGACACTCAAGAAAAAACCTTGTTCTGGCGTAGTGTGTCAATGCTTACACTGGCTGGAGTGACCGCGACCTGCTCATTAATTTATTTTTGTACTCATGGCTGGCAGGCAACACCCAGTTATAACAGTCTCATTTTTCAGGCTTTGTTGCTCACCAGTATTGGACTATTGCTGGCTGATAAGACGGTTTCACTCAGCAGCATCATAGGATGGATAGTGATTGGTGTGGGCGGTTGGCTTACTTTTATGGCAAAGCCTACTTCAGCGGCGGCACTGGGTGTTGTTATCAGTATATGCTTGCCGTCGGCTGGAAAACTGAATCTTCGATTACTCAGTGTTACCGTGCTAACCGCTATTACCTTATTGATCACTTCGGCATGGGTGATTGATGGTTCTTTGATGATATTTATTGAACGATTAAGAGGAGGAATGGAAGCTGTTCAACTGTTAGGCGCAGGACAAATGAATATGTTTAGAATTGACAAGCTCTTGACAGGTGATAAAGAGCGTGGCTTTCTGTTATTTTTTAGTGTCATTATCTTCGTTGTGACTTGCCTTGCTGCATCAGAACAAAAAATCCGAATGCTGGCAGGTCTTGGCTTTACACTGATATTAGCAATAACCAGCCTAGTCATTATTTCCGAGTATACTTTATATCCATTATTACAAATTAGTGAGACTTACGGTTCTCACTCAGTGATGCTAATTTTGGCAGTCCCTTTAAGTGCCTATACTTTTTATTTTGTATTAAGGCGCAAGCCCTTTTATAAAGTCTCCAACAACCAATGGGCAATCGCCTTCTATTTCGCTGTATTACCCCATATTTCTGCGTTCGGCAGTAATAATAATTACTGGCTGCAAGGAACATTGACCAGTTTATTCTGGGTATTAGCGGCATTGGTGATTTTTATGCCTGCCATTTTGGCGCGTGGGAATTGGCAAATACTGTTACCCGCCGTCATAAGTGGGCAACTGATTACTGTATTTTTACTACAAGCCGCAATGGAATGGCCTTATCGTCAGCCCCAACCCTTTCGCCAATTTGATAATGTTGTTGCCATTGGCGAGGACAAATCTGAACTTATTCTGCCTCAAGACCTTGCTGATTATTATCGCAATGTTCAAAAAACAGCACAGCAGGCAGGTTTTCAAGCAGGTACGCCCATGCTGGATATGACAGGCGAAGGGCCTGGCACACTGTATGCCATAGGTGCTAAAGCGATAGGTAGTGCATGGTTGATCGGTGGCTATTCTGGCAGCGATAATATGGTAAAGGCACTCTTAAATCTGGTATCATGTACAGATATTACAAATGCTTGGTTGCTTGTTGATTCTGATAACCCACTGAAATTGTCGCCGACACTCTTCAGCGATTTTGGTCTCAGTGTTGAACAAAATTTTGAAATAGCGGCAGATATGAATATTCCCGCTACCACCATAGCGCGTCATGGTATACCCTCTCGACGACTGCAACTATGGAAACCAGTACAGCCTACTCAATTTGCAACCGCTACCTGCGAAAAAAAACGGAAACCACTTTAAATGAAAAAAATAGCTATTCTCCAGTCTAACTATATCCCGTGGAAAGGCTATTTTGATATGATTGCTGCTGTTGATGAGTTTATTCTTTACGATGATGTACAATTTACTAAAAATGATTGGCGCAACAGAAATAAAATCAAAACTCCCTCAGGTGTCCAATGGTTGAGTATACCTGTTCGACAAGAAAGGCTTGATCAAAAAATCAGTGAAACTAAAGTGTCGGATAGACGTTGGGCAGACAAACATTGGAAAACCATCAAACAAAATTACTCGCGTGCCGAAGGTTTTTCCACATACTCTTCTATTATTGCTGAAACCTACCAGCAGGCTTCTGAACTCGAATTTTTGAGTGATATAAACCTTCTTTTTATTCGCACTATTTGCAAATTAGCCAATATACAAACTACCATTAGCCTGTGTACAGATTACAATTTAATTGGAGACAGAATGTCACGCTTAGTCAGTCTTTGTGAACAAGCATCTGCCAGTGTTTACGTCTCTGGTCCAGCCGCTAAATCTTATCTTGATGAAGATGCTTTTTTAAAATTTGGTATCACAGTAGAGTGGATGGATTACAGTGGCTACAAAGAATATCCTCAGCTTTATCCCCCTTTTGAGCATGGTGTGTCGATGATTGATCTTTTATTTAACCTCGGATTACAGTATTCTTCCTATATGAAGTTTGTAAAAACATGAGGTTTATTTTTGAAATTAAATTTTTTTCATAAATTTAGCTACCACATAACGAGTAACATATATGCCTGATATATCCAACGTAAAAAAAATAGTTGTCGCTGGAGCTGGTATGACTGGGCTGATGTGCGCCCTACAGCTAAGAAAAGAGCATCCCAATAAGCCCATAGTTGTCTTTGAGAAATCTACGCATATTGGTGGTATGTACAGCAGCATTGAATATGACACAGAAGGTTATATCTTTGATCACGGTATGCATGTGATATATGAGTCCTGTAATGCAAAAATTGATGATCTTTACAGAGAAATTATGCCAATAGCTGACTGGCATATTTATGAAGGAAATGAAAAGGATATTGCGGGACTTTTTTTCAATGGAAAACTTCAAGACTTTTCACATTATGTTGACCTGCGATCATACCCTAAAGAACAGTGGCAAAGTTATATCGCTGACTTTTTTACAAGCCTAGAGCAAAACAGCGATAGCGATTCAAAGACAGCTATGGAATACCTACGCGCTCACTTTGGGAGTGTTATAGCCGAGGATATACACAGCAAGCTACTCTCCAACCTTTATAAAATAAACCCTGAAGTCATTGATATTTTTGCAATCAAGGCGACAGCACTGGAGAGGGTTATTATGTTTGACAAAGAGCTAATGATAGACCTCATGAAGTCTGACCTTATACGAACAAGGCTTGCCTTCCCTGACCAAATAAACCTTCCTCCCTATAGAGCCAATACTCAAAAAGCTCTGTACCCAAAAAAATTTGGAATGCAAGGTTTTCTAAATCGATTCAGGGACAAGTTACATGAGCAGAATATAGAAATTCTTACTGGAGTTGATATACAAAAACTCCAGTGTGATAACTCACACATCACTCATATAACACTCTCAAACACAGAAAAAGGCAGTTATGAGATACCTGTTGAGACGCTGGTTTGGACGGCAGGTTGGTCTGCATTAGCGTCCAGTCTTAAGATGGACATTTCAGATCTTAAATTTCAAAGAGGCCCGCGAATAATTTATATTAACCTAGTCCTAGACCGCCCTCCTATAATGGGAAGGCTGTATTATTTTTATTGCTATGATAGTGGTTTTGGATCTTTTCGTGTTACTAGCTATAGTAATTATTGTCCTAACGCTTGTCAGGATGGTAAATATCCTGTCTGTGTCGAGTTCTGGCCATCCAGAATTGGATTGAATGCGGATGAAACAACAGATGAACAGCTTATTCAACTAGCAATAGGTGAGCTTAAAGAAATTGGTATTATCCAAGACCATCAAGTTATATTTGCCAAGGCTGAAAATTTAAAGTCGGAATTTCCGCTGCCATCTATTGTGAATACAAAAAACTTACAAGAAATTAGAACGCGCATTAGCAAAGAAAATATTAAAAATCTAACCGTGGCAGGAATCATGGCGGAAGAGGGTCTGTTTTTTATCCCCGATATTCTGAATGATGCCTTTAAAAAAATATCGAAAACCAGTCAGACTGAGGACTAAAAATGCAAGAGATAATGATAGAAAATTTGCCTTTTTACTGGCGACTTGCTCAAAAACACGAAAAAAACAATAATCCTGTAAAAGATACTTACCCCTTCTTTTTTGCATACGATCAGACAAACGACCTTCTTATTCAAAAAAGAAACCCTGAGGTTTTACAAGCATTAGAGGTTATATATACTCAAGATTCTAATATTGGTTATCTTCAAGATACAAATGAAATCGCAAAGCCATACGGCAAAGATTTTATAAATTATATTGATCAAGCCATCAATCAAAACCCCAATATTCAAAAAATTCTTGAAGTTGGTTGTGGAGGCTGCGTTGTATTAGAGCATCTTAAAAAGAAAGGTTTGAATGCATCAGGTATAGATTCAAGTTCATTTGCTGCTGTGGAAGGCAAAAAAAAGGGTATTGATGTCATAACAGATTTCTTTCCAAGTGCTAAGGTAACTGAGAAATTTGACCTGATATACCATGTTGACGTTCTTGAACATATAAATGACCCGATTGCTTTTCTCTCCCGTCACCATGACAACCTACATGAAAATGGTCTTGTTATTGTTAACGTGCCAGATGCAACTGAAAGCATAGAAATTGGCGATATTTCTATGGCAATGCATCAACATCTGAATTATTTTACGGAAAAATCTCTCCGCAATACGCTACAAAATGCAGGATTTGAAGTTGTTGCCATCAATAAAGCAGGATATGGAGGGTCTTTATATGGGATTGGTCGCCGACCCAGTAATACAAAGAGCCATATAACATCAGATCTACTTGAAGACGATACCGAATACGCGGCATTTCTAGTTAAAGCCAATCACGTCATAAAAAAATTTGGTGAAATCAGCAATAACTGGCTTTCCCAAAAAAATAATACGGTAGGCTACTATATACCGCTACGAACACTTCCCTATATCGCTATTCACAATATTCACGAGAACTTTCGCTTCTTTGATGATACACATCACTGGCATCATAGAGAATTTGATGGCATCAATGTAAAAATTGAAAACTTCTCTGATTTAAAAGAAAAGCCAGTTACGCATATGCTGGTCATGAGTCTAACATTTGGCGACATTATCAAGAGAAAGCTCATTAGCGAGTTTGGTAACTCAATGGAGGTTGTTACCCTATCTGAACTCGTAGCAAATACTGAACTATGAGAACTACAATTCCCCCGCCTGAACTTTCCATAGTCGCTACAATTTATAATTCAGCAGAAATAGTTGATCAACTACTTTTCCGCATAAAAGCGGCGGTTGATTCTCTGCAACTAGATTATGAAATTATCCTCGTTGATGACGGTAGCCGTGATAACTCATCGTTCATAATGGAAAAGCAGTCGCTAGCCGATTTGCGCGTTAAATCACTGATATTAAGCCGAAACTTTGGTCAGCAAATTGCCATGAGTGCTGGCATTATGTATGCTCAGGGCAAATATGTACTCATCATGGATGGTGACCTTCAGAATCCACCCGAAGCAATTCCAACGCTTTATCATAAAATACAAGAAGATCATGATATTGTTTATGCCATTTCCAACCAGCGTAATAATGGCATAGATAAACTGACCTCGTGGATTTTCTGGAAGTTTTTAAGGAGTGTGATGGGTATAAATATTATAAGAAGCCAACTCATGATGCGAATAATGACATCAAAAGTTGCGCAACTTTATTCCAACTACCCAGAAAGAATAAGAACAGTTGCTGCTATCACTCATGATATAGGTATGCGACACGCTGTCATAAATATACATAATGAAAAACGAGCGGCAGGAAAAAGCAACTACAACACTATAAAAAGACTAAATCTTGCAATAGATGTTTTGATTGACCTCTCTAATAATCCTCTCAATATTCTTTTCTATTCGGGAATTTTAGTTTTGCTTGCTACGGTAATTGCTGGAGTTGACTATCTTTATCTTTACTTCACGCACAGCGTACAACCAGGCTTCACAACTCTTGTATTATTGATTATGTTTTTTGGTAGTATTAATCTCATATCGTTAGGAATACTGGCTCGATATATTTCCAATATCTACACAGAGGTAAAATGTCGCCCGCTATTTCTTGTTCGCAAGAAAATTAACCTGTCGGATGATGCTATCTGACTACGCTCTCCTGCGTTATTTCGGAAGGAAATACTCGTGAAAATAATTTTCAAGATAATCGACTTAGTAGAAAAAGTTTTAACACACACTGTTGCACTTTTATCTAAGCAGGGTTTTGATACCCAACGTTATAGATTCAACATCCCAGAAGTTTGGTATAGCCCATGGCGTGAAGATGTAAAGTTCAATGCTATCTATAGTGAAATATCTAAAAACACTATAATTTCTAAGCGCAAGCTATTTGATTTATATCAGTTAGGCTCTCAAATAAACCGTAACACCAATGGAGGAGCTATCCTTGAAGTCGGCACTCTCAGAGGAGGCTGTGGTGGGCTTTTGGCATCAATATTTCCTGAGAGGAAAATAATTCTATGGGACAATTGGGGGAAAACTGTCGAAGAGGACAGTACATTTATCAAAAAATCTTATTCAGGCACAAATGATTTGCAACAAACTAAACAATTATTAGAGCAGATAAAAACGCCCTCAGCCGTTAACGCCTCTTTTATCAATGATATTTTTCCCAATTCTACTGTTATATCCTCTTGGGAATATGAATTTTGTATGATTCATTTTGATATTTATGATTGCAACGCTTTTATAAGCGGGATTGAATTATTATGGCCCTGCCTTTCTATTGGCGGCATCTTTGTTGTTGGCGGCTATGGCGCAATTTCTCTCAATCCACTAACGGATGCCGTCAACCAATTTGTAATACAAAATAACTGCCTGTTAATCCAATCCCAATCAGGCATAGGTTTGATTTTAAAACAACAATAAAGACCTCGCAGGTCTCGTCATAACTAAACTGACTGACTACTAGGTTTTTACTCCGCCCCATCAAATGAAGTCACACATTTAACCGACTATCCAATGTTTCTTTGCATGGGTAAGGTTTTGAGATTATCGAATCCCCGTTTGTCTTTAACTATAAAAATCAGTGGTATGTGCTGTGACAACAAGGCTCAGTAGACCATCAATGAATATCTAGTGTTAGGCGAGCAATTCTTGAGAAAAAAGAGAACGAATTATAATGAAGATGTTATTACTTATTTTTCCAGTAGCATTATTGGTCGCGTACAGCCAAATTATGGTGAAGTGGCGAATGCTGAGTATTGGAACGGTTGACAAGCCATGCCGTTAATGACAAAAACTTGGAATTTAGGCGTTACCGTTCCATTCAGAAATTCCATTGGCTTAGCTATTGGCGATGCAAATAATCATTATGTCCGTTATGCCAGTGGGCCAATCCTGGATCGCTCGATGCAAGAGCCGCATTTTTGTGCCAGTTGCTGTGTTATTCCAGAGGGTGATATTTCGCGTATGTGGTATTTATCCTGTACGGGCTGGTCAAAAGACGAAACAGGCAAGCCGCGTCACCATTACCATATCAAGTATGCTGAATCAGAGGATGGTATTCACTGGGCTAGAAATGGCTTGATTGCCATAGATTATGCCAACACTGACGAATATGCGATTTCCCGTCCATCCGTTATCCGCGATACAGACTGCTGGAAAATGTGGTACTCATTTCGTGGAGAATCCTACCGAATCGGTTACGCTGAATCTGAGGATGGACGTAGCTGGATTCGTCATGATGATATTGTTGGCATTGATGTTTCAGAGACTGGCTGGGATTCTGAAATGATTGAATATCCCTTTGTTTTTGACCACAAAGGTGAACGTTATATGCTTTACAACGGTAACGATTACGGTAAAATGGGCTTTGGTATTGCCGTTTTGACTTACTAATGATTTCACCGTTTGCATCTGCATCTTGTAATCGAGTGTCTTTAATAATTTCAGGAATATAATTTTATGCTAAAAACCCCTTATGTTTGCCCCTTATCTAAAACTGCACTGCAAGTGTTAGATGCTGGTTTAATTGATAATAATGGCAAGCAGTATCCTTTTTTAAAAGACGCAACAACCATTAATCCAATTCCCGTTTTTATTGATGAAAGTCTAGGTTCTGTTGACATTTCATCGTAGCCAAATGAGTGCGGAAACGAAGCGAATAAAGCCCATGTAATTTCTGGCGAGCTTGTCAAATCGGGAAAACACTCGTCTGTAATGTTTGATTTTACCGAAAAAGCATTCAATC
>JAUYBJ010000159.1 GCA_030693155.1 Methylococcales bacterium | reverse complement strand
GAGCAGATTACCGTCAATCATCGACCGGGTACGATGATGGATGCTTGCAAGCGTAAAGCGTTTCGGGAAGCTATCGAGCATCTGGTATTGGATGGTGAGGGTAATAATCAGGACAGCGCGATTTTTGATAATAACGGTTTTTCTCGTTCCCAAACTCCAGTTTGGGAACGCCTATTGCCAAGCTCCGCTTGGCGTGTCAATAGAATAAAGCAAGATTGATAACGATTAAACATCAAGCAGAGCTTGAGGGTAGGCATTCCCAAGCAGAGCTTGGGAACGAGAAAAGCGCAATCATCAATAAATCACTGTCTTAAACGAGGACGCTGGAGCGTCCTCAGACGCATTCCAACGCAGAGCGTTGGAACGATAATATGGTGTAACTTCATAAAGCTTGACCATCAATGCGCCTCATCCCAGTTCTCCCCCACACCCACATCGACTACTAACGGCACATTTAGTTCAGCGGCGGCACACATAATCTGTTTAATATTCACAATACAATCCTCTATCTGAGATTCAGCGATTTCAAAGACTAATTCATCATGTACCTGCATAATTATTTTGGCATCGACGGAGGCGGGTTGTAGCCACGCATCGACGGCAAGCATGGCGCGTTTGATAATGTCGGCGGCGGTGCCTTGCATGGGGGCGTTGATGGCGGTGCGTTCGGCGTATTGACGCAGGTTGGCGTTGCGGGAGTTGATGTGCGGTAAATATAATCGTCTGCCGAATAAGGTTTCGACATAACCTTGTTGGCGGGCGAGTTCGCGGATGTTGTCCATGTAGTTTTTTACGTCGGGATAACGGGCGAAATATAAGTTGATGTAATCTTGGGCTTGGTTGCGTGATAAACCTAATTGCGCAGCTAAACCAAACGCGGACATTCCGTAAATCAAACCAAAATTAATGGCTTTGGCAGAGCGGCGTAAATCGTTGGTGACTTGGTCGGGGGCAACGGCGAACACTTCGGCGGCGGTGGCACGGTGGACATCCTGTCCTGTGCTGAATGCGGTGATTAAGCCTGCATCATTGGATAAATGCGCCATGATGCGCAGTTCAATTTGTGAGTAATCGGCGGCGACGATTTTGTAGCCGTCGGGGGCAATAAACGCTTGGCGAATTTTGCGTCCTTCTTCACTGCGAATCGGGATGTTTTGCAGGTTAGGGTCGGAGGAAGATAAGCGACCTGTGGCGGCGACCGCTTGATGATAGGAAGTATGCACGCGCCCTGTTTTATTATCGACTTGTTGCGGCAGTTTGTCGGTGTAGGTGGATTTTAGTTTGTTTAAACTGCGGTAATCTAGGATTAATTTAGGCATTGGAAAACCTTGATCTGCCAAGTCTTGTAACACCGATTCATCGGTGGACGGCTGACCTGTCGGGGTTTTTTTCAATACGGGCAGTTTGAGCTGATTGTAGAAAATATCCTGAATTTGTTTCGGCGAACCCAAGTTAAAAATATGCCCAGCGACATTATGCGCCTGTTGTTCCAGCGAGATAATGTGATTGGCAAGTTCCATACTTTGTTGTGCAAGCATATCGGTGTCGATGAGTACGCCGTTGGCTTCGATACGCGCCAGTACGCTGATTAACGGAATTTCCAGTTCGGTATAAAGTGTCAGCAGGGCAGGGGATTGTGCCAGTTTTTCACTTAAAACTTGGTGCAAACGCAGGGTAATGTCAGCATCTTCGGCGGCGTAAGGCGCGGCTTTATCAATGGCTACTTCGGAAAAATTAATCTGTTTCGCGCCTTTGCCCGCGACCTCTTCATAATGAATGGTGGTTACGCCCAGATAGACTTTGGCTAAATCATCCATATTGTGTTTGGTGGCGGTGCTGTTTAACACATAAGATTCCAGCATGGTGTCGTGGGCGATACCGCGCAAGGTGATACCGTGATTTGCCAATACATGAGCATCGTATTTGAGGTTTTGCCCCAGTTTGGCTTTGTTGGGATTTTCTAATAAGGGGCGCAGTTGTTCTAACACGGCGGTGCGGTCGAGTTGCGCGGGAGCTTCCAGATAATTATGCGCTAATGGCAGATACGCGGCTTTACCTGCTTCGACGGCAAACGATACGCCGACTATTTGCGCTTTGCTGTAATCTAGGCTGGTGGTTTCGGTGTCGAAGGCGAATAGCGCGGCGTGTTCCAATTTGCTGAGCCAGTGGTTAAATTGCGCTTGGGTGAAGATGGTTTCGTACTGCACATCGGCGGGTGCTGGTGCGGGCGGTTCAGGTGTAATTTCAGCGGGCGGTGTGATGATTTCAGGCTGATTATTGAGCATTTTTAACCAGCTGGAAAATCCTAGTTCAGCTAACAGGCTTTTTAAATGCGCGTTATCGACAGGCTTACGTTTTAAATCATCCATGCCGTAAGGCAGTGCCAAATCACATAAAATCGTGGTGAGCTGTTTGGATAACGGCAGAAAGTTCAGACTGGCGCGTAAGTTTTCGCCGATTTTGCCTTTGATGTCAGCGGCGTGGGCAATTAAATTATCCAGCGTGTCATATTGCTCCAGCCATTTTGCTGCTGTTTTGGGCCCGACTTTGGGTACCCCAGGAATGTTGTCGGAGCTGTCGCCGATTAACGCCAGATAATCAATAATCTGCTCAGGTTTTACGCCGAATTTATCAATCACGCCTTGAATATCCATGCGCGTATTGGTCATGGTGTTTTCTAAAGTGATGTTATCGGTGACTAATTGCGCCATGTCTTTATCGCCAGTGGAAATAACGACATGGAAACCCTGTTGCTCGGCGTGTTTTGCTAATACACCTAGTACGTCATCGGCTTCTATGCCCGATTCCATAATCAGCGGCAAACCCATTGCGCGTATCAGTTGATGTAATGGCTCAATCTGACCACGCAAATCATCAGGCATCGGCGGGCGGTGGGCTTTGTATTGGTCGTATAAATCATTACGAAAAGTTTTTCCTGCGGCATCAAAAATGACCGTTATATAATCAGTTTGATACTCGGTTAATAATTTGCGTAACATATTGGACACGCCGTAAATCGCGTTGGTCGGTTCGCCTTTGGGATTGGTCAACGGCGGTACGGCATGATAAGCACGGAATAAAAAAGACGAGCCGTCAACGAGACACAGGGTTTTTTGAGCTGATAAAGTCATAATGAATAAACGGTAAAATGAACAACAGACA
>JAUYBJ010000153.1 GCA_030693155.1 Methylococcales bacterium | reverse complement strand
ACTGATTTATATAGTATAAACGGTAAAAATTGACATTAATGCCCCTAAAAGTAGAATGAGCGGTTTATTTACGTCCCGCCATCGCTGGATTTTATTAAGTTACTATAGGAAAACACTGAATGAGCCACACTTTATATACCGCACCCGTGCAACGAGTTCAACGTTGTGAATTAGCCGTTCCCGGTTCCAACCCTGAAATGTTTGAAAAAGCCCTGAACAGCGGCGTGGATTTTATTTTTCTTGATCTTGAAGATGCTGTCGCACCCGATGACAAATTACAGGCGCGTAAAAATATCATCCAAGCAATTAACGATTTGGATTGGAAAGGTCATGGCATCACGGTTTCCGTGCGTATCAACGGCTTGGACACACAATATATGGTGCGTGATGTTGTCGATTTAGTTGAGCAATGTGGCAGCAAAATTGACACCATTTTAATTCCTAAAGTCGGCGTATATTCAGATGTGTACATGGTTGAAGCAATGCTTAACCAATTGGAAATGCAACAAGGTTTAAAAAACCGTATCGGTATTGAAGCCTTGATTGAAACCGCATTAGGCATGGCAAATGTCGAAGATATTGCTAAACAAGGCGCGTTAGGCGGACGTTTAGAAGCTCTGCATTTTGGTGTAGCTGATTATGCAGCGAGTAATCGCGCCAGAACCACCAACATCGGCGGTTTAAACCCAAATTATCCCGGCGATCAATGGCATCACGCTATCAGCCGCATGACGGTTGCCTGTCGCGCTTACGGCTTACGCCCGATTGACGGCCCGTTCGGTGATTTCAAAGACCCTGAAGGTTATATTGCAGGTGCAAAACGCGCAGCAGCTCTGGGTTGTGAAGGCAAATGGGCAATTCATCCCTCACAAATCGCGTTAGCCAATGAAGTATTCACCCCACCTGCGGCAGAAGTCGAAAAAGCAAAACGTATTTTAGTGGCACTGCAAGAAGCCGCAGCACAAGGCAAAGGCGCGGCAGCATTAGACGGTCGTTTGATTGATGCGGCTTCTGAAAAAATGGCGAATAATGTAGTAAGAGCAGCTGAGGCGATTGCGGCTAAGACTCGTTGATTTCTGGAGGGGTACGCGGTGTGCGTACCCTGCTTTGCTAAATAAATCAGTATTTTTATTTTCAAATTTTGGTGGCAAAAAATTCATGACTATAAATGACAAATTTCCAGATTATTTTCCTTCTTGTTGTCCACCAGCAGATGCTATTGATGCGAATGGTGTTGTTTTTCGCGTTGTTAAAAATGAAGACTTGACCAGCACTGATTTTTTATCTCATCATGAACTTGGAACTGCAATTACAGCAAATTCATGTAGCCGTTGTGGCGTTTCAGTATTTAACTCCTTCCAAAATGCCCTACACTTACAGAGAATGAGACCAAGATTGGGTAATGCAATTGCGGAGGGTAATCTCAATTCTTCGGCGGGAAAAATGCTACTTACGATCAAATCTGGTCATATTGACTGGTGGTCTTATGATGGTGTTGAACGCCAGTCATTTTTTGGGAAGCCTAGGTTCTGTTGACATTTCGGGAATAGTCGTTCAGAAACAACCAGTTATAGATATATAGCAAAATCATAACTTACTGATATAGTTAGCGATTTTACCAAATGTCAACAGAGCCTAAGCTATGTACTTAAATATACCAACAACCGACTGTTTGCCTAATGATCTTTTGGATAATCCATTACCCATTGATCGCGTATTATACGAGGCGGGAGAATCTATTGTATATTTGACCCATACAAAACATGGGCAGACATTACTTGCCTATTTTTCAGATGAGTCTAAAGAAGGTGTAGTAACATTTTTGACTCCAATTTCTAAAGCGCGTTGCAATCTTTTGGAAACTGGGTGTTTATCAGTTCGAGAAGCGTTGACTGCATCTTCGCTTTGGTTTCATCTTTCTCGACCAAATAGCGAACCGCAATTTTGGGTGATAGACCCTTCTGACATACCTAATGAGTTTTTGCCAATGGAAGGAACGCCGCTTCTTCCAGAGCATGAATCAGTTTTTCGAACTAGAGCTATCGGTGAACATATCGCTTTAGGAAAAATGCCTGCGAGCGTTGTCGGCTTTGTCGCTGATGCTACACGTTCCGCACTAAAAACGCTTTTAGACTTTACCTGTGATCTTTCAACAGACGGTAGACCACGAAAAAGTTACAGCAGACTTTATGACCTCCCAGTTCAGCGGTTTGCTTTCGCTAGTTTTGAACTTGGCTTTGCTGCTCCAGATGAAGATCTTTTCCCTAATGATGAAATGCAACAAGCAGTTCAAAAACTTGAAGCAGGTTTAGTTTGGGCTGCCTGTTCAACAAATAATGACGCGCTAATTGCAGACTCGGACGCGGAACGAGTTGCTGTACTCCGAGCTAGCCTAATGTTAACGCCACCAATTTCTGGTGCTATTTCTGAAATTGAAATTTCTGGTGCTTGGATTAGGCATGGTCGTATTAAACTTACACGTCAGTCTCGCAGAAAAGTTAATGGTGAATTACATAAACTTAACAAAGAAAAAGTAGTTACTTGCTGTGGACGAATTGGTGAAATTGATGGTGATAAGTTGAGCTTTATTTTGCGTGAAGTTACTGTTAACGGTATTCCAGGGTGTGAATGTAAAGGTTTTTTTGAGGAGTCTCTTCTTGATGATATGAATCTTTTTTACTTTGAAGGAACCCGGGTTGCAGTGGTGGGTATTGAGCGTCGAGAACGTCTTTCTGTTATCGCAGTCGCACCAGAAAATTCTGTTGAAGAACTTGTAGACTGTGGTGAGTTTGCAAACCGAACAAAAACAATTAGTTAAGCATAAATATTGGGGTTCGTACCTCACCCACAACCTACGTTTAACTTTTTATCATCCCCACGATCACAGCGTGGAAACACTATAATCTCACAAGGTACATACTATGAAAGACAAACAAGAACAACTGGCGCAACTGGTTGCAGCATTGGCAAAAAATACACAGAAAGCAACTTATACCGCGGTTGCAGGGTTAATTGGCTTACCTGCTCGAACCGTTATGCACGCGCTACTTAAAGATCCTCAAGGCGAGTGGGTTGTCGCTAAGCAAAGTCATCAACCGACTGGCTATTCGACCAATCAGTTACGTCCGCAACTTAAGTCA
>JAUYBJ010000150.1 GCA_030693155.1 Methylococcales bacterium | reverse complement strand
CTATTTATGCGGTATTCAAGCTGGAATGCTTGAAGATAAAACACAAAACCAATCATTTTGCATTGCGTACCAGGCTCTTCATCAAGGCAAACCAGTTGGCTTATGAAGAATTGCAAAAATTAAGGGCTGCGTAACATCAGTCATGTAACAAGCCTGCCAACTCCAGCATTTCACAGCTTTCTTCGGGAAGTTCAAGGCATTCTCCCAAAAATCGCGCTAAATTGGCTACGCCGTCTGAGTGTTCTTTCGTGTAGGAACTTTTGGCATCGACAATATGGGAAAAAATATGTACCAAACTTTTCAGTTCGTGGAATTCAATCGCTTTATTAGGCGTATGCGCTTCCCATGTCGCGGTATAACCACTGGCATCACCGCTTTCCAGCGTAAACCAAAATAAACTCGATTCAGCAATAGCCATAAATGCCTCCACCAGTTCAGTACAAAAGTTATCGCCTGTTTTGGCAACAATCTGGTCAGTAATCGCATATTGATTGAGTAACAGATTGGATTGATCCACCAAACACGCCAATGACAATACATCTACTCGTTCTGCCAGATAAATACAGTTTGCAGTGAGCTTCACTTGCATAGACATATCTGCGTCTTTTAATACTGAACAATGGGTATGATGGTGTAACACCGCATCAGATAAATGCGCAAGTAAAGAACACGATGCCAATAACTCTGAACCGACAAAACAATGTTCTGTATCCTGTTCTCATTCAAATTGTGCAAGTCGTGAATGCACCGCCGTTTTTGATATGCCGCAATCGTGCAGGATTGCCGCCTGAAATAATGACCTTGCCATCCCAAGCGTTTTGCACATTCAGCCGCTATATAAGCCACACGTTTACCGTGATGAATGTGCGTGACACCCACCAGATCAAGCGCGTTTGATAGTGAGTAAACGGCTTCGTGTAAATTAATAGTAAACGTAGACATAGCGTTAAAGTTTCTTCCTAACCCGTAAAAGTGGGTGATTGCGGTGGGCAAAAAACCTGCTCACCCACTTTATATCAAATTACAAACTATCCAAAATGGCGCGTTTAACTGCATCCAAACTGGCATCAATAGTGATGGGTTTGGCATCGGCACATTGCAACATAGCAATCTCAGGGTCTTTAATACCGTTACCAGTCAATGTACACACAATTTTACTGCCTTCTGGGATTTTACCTGAACCAATGTCATGCAACGCACCTGCTAATGAAGTCGCCGATGCAGGTTCACAAAAAATACCTTCAAACTGCGATAACATTTTTTGTGCCGCTAAAATCTGCTCATCAGTAAATTTATCAAACCAACCGTTTGATTCACGTTGTGCCGCCCACGCAAAATCCCATGATTGCGGATGCCCGATACGAATCGCCGTTGCCACTGTTTCAGGATTATCCACCATCTCACCCAACACAAACGGTGCTGCACCCGCCGCCTGATAACCGCACATCACAGGAAGATTACCGCACACTCTATCCCGTGCATATTCCGTGTAACCTTTCCAATAAGCGGTAATATTACCCGCATTACCGACCGGCAAACAATGATAATCAGGTGCAAAACCCAGCGCATCGACAATCTCAAACGCCGCTGTTTTTTGCCCGTCAATTCTGAACGGATTAATCGAATTTACAATAGTCACTGGCGCGTGATCCGCCACTTCCTTAACCAACTGCATACCTTGGTCAAAGTTACCGCTGATTTGAATGATTTTTGCATCATACATCAAGGTTTGCGCCAATTTACCCAGCGCAATTTTGCCCTCAGGAATCAACACAAACGCACGAATCCCTGCACGCGCCGCATACGCCGCCGCCGCCGCAGACGTATTGCCCGTAGACGCGCAAATAATCGCGTGGCTACCCGCTTCAACCGCTTTCGTCACCGCCATCGTCATACCACGGTCTTTAAAAGAACCCGTCGGATTCAAGCCTTCAAATTTAACGTAAATATCAACCTCTTTACCAATAAGACGCGGAATATTCTGCAACTGAATCAGCGGCGTATTACCTTCGTTCAAACTGATAATGCGCGTCGAATCGCTGACGGGTAAACGTTTACGGTAACGTTCAATTAAGCCTGTGTAATGTGTCATTAGGGTTTCCTCTATTTAAAATATTTTTATGATTTTTGGGTAATTTAAAAATCCAAGTTTTCAATGGGAGCATTTTTCACCATAACTATCCCATATTTCCTTTTATTCCATTTAGCGAGCTACTTGTTTTGATAGTGGTCATTAACTGAACTCCAATTTTTTCAGCAAGCAATACAGGAACAGCATTACCAATTTGACGCATTGCCTCACCCCACGCACCTTTAATGACAAAGTTATCTGGAAATGTCTGTATACGTTTTGCTTCCAATACCGTGAAATAACGCACACTGTCATCATGGAAGCGAATCATATTTTCTCCACCTGGAACACCGTGATCACCTGCTTTGATAGTCTTTGATGACCAATCAATCGCACTGCCCGTATGTCCTGCATAACTACGCGCTCCATCACGAAAAACATGATCAATTCTATTGTGATTCAAACATGGGTCTGGCAAATCACTCAAGGTATCTCGAACAGTTTGCCACGGCTTCAATGCGGGTTCAGACAAACAATATTTTTGTTTAAGTCGAATGATTTTTTTATTAAGGATATTATCAAATGTGGGTTGTGATGACTTGGCTATTTGATGCTGTTTCCAATAATCGCCTGTTATCGCCATGTCCCAAAGTAGCCTATCTTTTGAATGTGTCGCAGCAGGAAAAGACCAATTCAACCCAAGATCAGCCCTTGTGCCAACAATAATTACCCGCTCTCGCATTTGTGGCACTCCATAATCAGCGGCATTGATTAGCTTAAACTGGACATTATATTTTTTCCCCGCATAGGATAACTTACTAGTGCTACGCAATGCTTCAAGATGTTCGCGCCAATCGGTGTTAGGTTTAGAGACAAAATCTGGATGGCTTAATCTGAGCATGATGTAATCAAAATAATCGGCAAAAGAGGGACGGAGCAAGCCTTTTACATTTTCAAATACAAATGCTTTCGGTCTAAGTTTATTGATAGCCTGTATCGCATAAGGAAACATATCTCGACTGTCTTGATTTGCTTGATGCTTACCGCCTAACGAGAAAGGCTGACAAGGTGGACCGCCTGCAATCAAATCAATAGAATCAAGCGTGTCCAAATCAAAATTTTTTATGTCGCCAAAAAATATTTTTTTCGCGTCGAAATTTTCGCTGAGGGTAGCGCAGGCGTGTTTATTTACTTCAACAAAAGCAATGTGTTCAAACCCCGCCAGTTCTAAACCTTTTGCTAAACCACCCGCGCCCGAAAAAATCTCAAGACATTTAAGCGTAGTCATATTAAATTTTGCAGATGTTGTTCAATGGATGAAATGATGACACTTTCTTGTTTATGTACACCATTACATTTATTCGCCCAAGCACGTCCTTGGTGAATAACATCCCAGTCCGATTTAGCCTGTTCGTAACGACCTTTTCCAGGGTCATGATTACCGAACCCATCTACCGAAGTATTCCACAAGGGTCTGTTTAACTTGATTAACGCCGCCTCAATTGTGCTAATCATATCTGAACCTTCTGCTTCAAAAATAACAAAGCGGCACATAAAATTTTCAACAGACAAGGCATCTACAGCAGAAATACTTCGGCTATGTTCTCGAAGACGACTAAAAAGTTCACGAGACTGCGTTAAAACACTATCAGACGAACGCGATTGTCGCCAACCTTTCGGAACTGCTTTGCCTATATAAATGGGATAGTTATAAGCAAGGCGATTAAGTTCAGCGTATCGCTGGTATAAAGGATTGCTTCCAATGTAATACAGTGCGTAAACACCAGTTCCTAAAAATGATTCTGGCGGTGGCAGATTATGAACAGGTGTGCCGTTAAAAAATCTTACGGCATCTTTGACCAATTCGGCAAAAACATCGTTTTTATAGATATGCTCATTTCGATCAAATGCTTGTATTTTCATGAAGTGATAGTTTTTAATGACCTTGTAAGTTGCAGTGAGTTTACGAACTGCAACCCGTAAAAAAACGATAATATTAACCCAAGGTTTCCAAACGAATCCGATTCACTTTGCCGCTCACTGTTACTAACGCTTCAATCTTAGCAATTGCGGCGTTCATGCGGTGTTCTTGGGTGACTTGGGTTAGCATGATAATGGGGACGATGGTTTCACCTTTGGGCGGTTCTTTTTGGGTGATGGCTTCGATGCTGATGTCGTGGTCGGCGAGGATGCGGGTGACATCGGCTAGTACGCCTGATTTATCTTCGGCGTGCAGGCGTAAGTAGTAGGCGGTTTTGAAGCTGTCGGCAGATAACACGGGAATATCGGCTAATGAATCCGCTTGAAACGCTAAATGCGGGACGCGGTTTTCAGGGTCGCTGGTTAAGGCTCTGACCACATCAATGACATCGGCAACCACAGCGGAGGCGGTCGGTTCTGCACCTGCACCTGCGCCATAATATAAGGTTGCGCCGACGGCATCGCCTTTGACTAACACGGCATTCATTACGCCATTGACGTTGGCAATCAGGCGGCGTTCGGGGATGAGGGTAGGGTGTACGCGCAATTCAATGCCTTCGGCGGTTTGTCTGGCGATACCTAGGTGTTTGATGCGATAGCCCAATTCTTCGGCGTATTCAACATCGGTGCGGGTGATTTTGGTGATGCCTTCTGTATAGACTTTTTCAAACTGTAACGGAATACCGAATGCAATAGAGGCGAGAATGGTGAGTTTATGTCCTGCGTCGATGCCTTCAACATCAAAGGTGGGGTCGGCTTCGGCATAACCTAGGGCTTGTGCTTCGGCTAATACGTCGGCAAAATCACGTCCTTTGTCGCGCATTTCGGTCAAAATAAAATTGCCTGTGCCGTTGATGATGCCCGCTAACCATTCGATTTGGTTGCCGCTTAAGCCTTCGCGTATGGCTTTGATAATGGGAATGCCGCCTGCAACTGCCGCTTCAAAGGCAACGATTACGCCTTGTTCACTGGCTTTGGCAAAAATTTCGTTACCGTGCAGGGCAATCAGGGATTTGTTGGCAGTGACAACGTGTTTGCCGTTAGCGATAGCTTGTAAAACGTAGTCTTTAACAATACCCGCACCACCGATAAGTTCCAGCACGATGTCGATGTCGGGATCATTAATAATGTCCAAGGGATTGCTGGTGACAATAATACCTGTCGTGTCGCAAATTCGCGCTTTGTCTAAATCTTTTGCCGAAGCGAGGGTAATGATAATATCGCGCCCCGCACGACGCGCAATCTCTGCGGCATTACGTTTTAATACATTGACCGTACCGCCACCGACAGTACCCAATCCTAACACACCTACTTTTACCGGTTTCAAAGTCAACTCCAGTTTCGCTAAAAACCGTCATTATATTTCATAAGGCGTAAGGTACAAGTGCAGATACGATTAGGATTTGGTTTTTATACTTAAATAACTGATGTTACGCAGCCCTTAATTTTTGCAATGCTTCATAAGCCAACTGGTTTGCCTTGATGAAGAGCTTGGTACGCAATGCAAAATGATTGGTTTTGTGTTTTATCTTCAAGCATTCCAGCTTGAATACCGGATAAATGGACATAAAAATATGGTTTTTTTGTGTCATGATTGTGCGGGTCGGTGATTTCGCCAATCCCGCGTTAGATTTTAATGACTTATGGAATTCTTCGACTTTCCACCGTTTTTGATGTGGCTACACTAAACAGGACACTTTTCTATAAAATCACTGAAAAGACCTGAGAGAGTTTATATGACAAGCCAAGCCAAAGAAAAATACACTGCTGAATTTAAAGAAAACGCAGTCAAACGTGCGAATGAATCGGGG
>JAUYBJ010000143.1 GCA_030693155.1 Methylococcales bacterium | reverse complement strand
GCTGCAAGCTATCACCCAGCTTGTTCAGCTTGGCTTCTCGTTCTTCGGCGGCAAATAAACTTTCTTTGATCATGGCAGGTAATAAATTGATGGATGATTAATCATTATTATCCCATGACTATGGGTTTTTCGAGATGCCCTATAGTCTATTTGTCCCCATGTATTTTGAATATTAATAAAATCACCTGTCGCCTTGCCTAAAATATAGTTTAAATCAGTTTTTGAATCTTCTTTTTTACCATATACCTGAAAATAACGGTTCTCATCATGAAACCAGCCATCATTACCACCATCACCTTGATTACCATAAGGCGCAACAGCTTGAAAATTTCGATAACGGTAACTAGCAATATCATTAAATAATCGCTGAAAACTCTCACCAGATACTTTATATATGTTTAACTAAAACAGTGTTCGATACCAAAATTTTTCACTACTCATGACGTGATTACCCAATTATTCCTAATCGGATGACTATAACAAAATGTTCGTTAATTAACGACCTGTTAAATTTTGTCAATTTCACAATTCAATAAATTTTCATCGTCTTGGTGACTTTGGTGATAGCGCGTAGGATGCGCTGAGGTACGAAGCCGTGTAGGGTACGCTGTGCGTACCTTATTCCATAAACACCCGCTACACTGTGAATTTGGCGACTTTTTTGGTACGCACAGCGTACCCTACTTTGGATGACACTCTTATGTCTCATTACCGACGTGCTTATGTTAAGTCCTTGTAGGGTGGGGAAACGGCTCTATCGTTTGCCCACGCGGAACACGCAAAATCCGTATAATCGGTGGGCAAGCAAAAAGACGCTTGCCCGCCCTTGTATGATTAAAACCACTCAAAATCAATCGAATAATAGGAAAGAATAACGAGTAAGCTGTAAGAATTCATTGGGAGGTCGCCTCACTCTGAGGACTGATGAAAAGTCAGAGTCTGTCAAGTAATATTGACTTTTTCCCTATTCACCCATGCCGAGGCGTATCTGAGGCTTAGAGCCTGTATTCACAAGGGTGGTGCTTATCAGAGTCGGGGATCAATGAATAGTCTGCGTTCTTTAATCCAGTCAGACGAACCTAATAGGATGATCATTCCACTGAAAGAAACACTCAGTGACACCAAAAAACCGCTCTTTACAGGGGTTGATGTCGGTGCTGAAGAACTGGTAGGCTCTTTGTGCCGTCATGCACGCTACCCAGGGCATGTTGAAATACAACCAACCTTTCGATAACACCCGTTTTTATGCCATCCCTGTTTCGGAGAATTCATGATTATTGTTATCGAAAAAGGCTTGATTTTGAACAGAGTATGTACATAAATAACTCCAATGTGTTATTTAATCCATCTGGCACCTAGAATCAAATGCCCAAATACAAACAGGATGGGTATTGTCATCGCTACACTCACACCCACGCCAAATAAATTTTGCGCAGCAATAGCAAATAGAATAATCATAAAAGGCACTATTAAACCGAAAAAAACCAAATAATTTTTCCCGACTATATAATCAGTTATTTTCATATAACCTTTTTTTGCATCGCAAGATGGGCAAATCGTCGTACTTTCTTCTAAATCAATTTTACAAAATGGGCAACTGTTCATATTGATTTCCTGATTTTATTTAACAAAATACGGTGGCTGAATGGAACACCGTTAATCTCATCGTTTTCACGGGTTGGTGATGGGTTGCACAAACTTTACGCGCTATAACTCACCCCATAAAGCCGACGTATCTCCTGACAACCAGCCCAATTAGCAGTATAAATTCCTTGTTTGACATAACCATGAAAAATCGTGTACTCGGGCGACATAACCGTATTTCACAGGGTTATAGTGAAGATAATCAGTAGATTTTGAGTGCAGAGCGGGCGTTTCGGATCTACAGAGCTACGCACTTAATTTAGTAACTGATGTTACGCATGGAAAAGCCATAGTCCACAAAAAGCACGAAAGTCACGAAAAAATCAACATCTATAATTAGGAGTCCGATAGCTTTAACAACAGCTAAGCTGTTTTACTCCGTATGTGATGCAACAAGCCTATTATTTTCGTGCTTTTCGTGGACAATAGTTCTTGTTTGTAACATCAGTTAGTAAATCTTCAATAACAAAAAAGCGGTCAACGACCGCTTTTTCTATTCAGATCCGAAATGCTGACTATTTCGTGGGCGTTTCGACAGGCTTAGTCGGCTCTACAGCAGGAACGGCGGCAGGCGCAGTAGTGGTAGTTGTAGTTGTAGTAGTGGTGGTAGCAGGCGCTGGGCTGTTCTTTTCCCACTTGCCACCCGCTTTGAGACATTCTTTTTTCGTTTTCACCACAACAGCATCATTCAGCACACAACTGTGATTTTGTGCTGGCGGTGGAGTGCCTTTCGATGACTTGGCCAAAGCGACGGATGACGATAAAACGAGGGCGATGGTGAGAACTATTTTATACATGGTTATTTCCTGTTAGGTTAAGAACAAATGCTTGAAAATTCAAACATAGGAGTCTGAGTGTGACAATGTATTGCTCTCTTTGCAAGCCTGTTTTTATAGTCGAATGCCAGTTCTACAGGAGAGGCTAACCAATGCACAGTGTGGGATTGCCTGCCCTACGCAACTACCAAATACAGTGATTGTTAAATACAAGCCAACTTTTTTGGCTACTTTTGATCTATATCAAAAGCATAAATTTTATGTATGCCACAATGCGCCAAGTCAACAAAGACTTGAACTTTCTTTCTATTCACAACGTTGTGTTGTGAGTCAGCGTGTCCAAAATAACGGGAAAATCCTATGAAAAAAATTAGTTATGTTTTGTTATTACTTGTTGCTGTAACTACGCTTGCTGCTTGCGGAGAACAAGGTGTCGGCCCAGGCAAACCAGCGGCAAATCAAGAATCTGCAAAATAAATAGTTTTTGTAAAACGGGTATTGTCGTATTGTTTAATTATGGTACGGTAATATCACGTTGCAGCCTATTTATTAGCAACTTAATGTAACGGGCAAGCATTGACTATCGTTTTCAGCAACTCCAGATTATCTATTTGAATCCCGCGTTGTTTAACCGTAATCACGCCCTGTTGACTTAAATACGTCAATTGCCGACTGACGGTTTCAATCGTTAAGCCTAAAAAATTGGCAATATCCTGCCGCCCCATAGACAAATTAAATTGCGTGCTTGAAAATCCTAACGCGGTATAACGCAACGACAACATTAATATAAACGTCGCCATTTTCTCCTTTGCCGAACGGTGTCCAAGCAACACAATTTTATCGTGATCTGACGCTATTTCTTTCCCTAATATGCGCATCAACTGCGTTTGTAAACGGGGGATTCGCGTGCATAACTCATTAAAATGACTTAATGGCAACTCACAAACCGATGCCGTTTCCAAAGCGACAGTAGAGCAAGTAAAACGCCCATGCTGCAATGAGTCCAAACCCATTAACTCACCCGGCAAATAAAAGCCAATAGTCTGCTCATCACCCGCTAACGTCGTTATAAAACTTCGAAATGAACCCGATTTAATCGCATACAAACTCTCGCTGGCTTGACCTTGCCCATACAGTAATTCGTCTGTTTGCAAAGGGCGTTTATTCTTAACAATATCAACTAATTGAGTGACTTCGTTTTTTTGTAAACCGAAGGGCAGACATAATTCAGACAACTTGCAATCAGGGCAAGTTATCGTAGGTTGCGTTAATTTCAAGTGTTTCCATCCTTGTTTAAATATATTCCGTTAATAGTAACAGAGCTACCTGTAAGACTAAGTTACATTTGTGTAAAACCCACTGATTTATTAGGTTTTGAACTTATCTACATGACTTATTACAACCTACGGAGCTTTTTTTTATTGGGATTCGGATCGAAACCACACCCCAATCTACGAGCTTATAATTTGCAATCGCGCTTAATTTAAGCTGTGCGTAGGAACAAGAGAGTATTCACAAGAGTTATGATATAGTCCGTTCTGTCATGTAATTAATTAAATATGCTTAATATCTAAATAGTTGCAGGTCTAATAAAAAAATAACTATAACTATAACTATAATGAGGAATACATTACATGAAATTATTAAAAAGCACTGTCATAGCGACTACCTTGGCACTTTCTTTAGGATTATTTTCAACTTCTGCGTCTGCCGTCTGTTTGGGCATGGCGTGTATGTATAACAAAATGACCCCAATTGAAGGCATTGACGCTACGTTAGGGGCAATTACTGACGCATTAACCGCTATTCAGGTAAGAAACAGCGGCGGCGCAGCAGGCAACGATAAAGACAGCGACGAGGTTATCGTTAATCATATCAAAGAGGCATTAAAATTAACCAAAGAAATCAATGCCAACGATAAACTTGACCGCAATCGCAACCGTGCTAATGATTATTTGAAAAAAGCGCGAGTCGCTGTACAAGGCGGTGATTTGCCTAAAGCAACAGAAGATCTGGAGGAAGCTGAGAAACGTTTTGTGGCTCTTAAAGGCATGATTGACCTAACTCAAGCTGATAGAGCATCACAACAGACCCATATGCTAAACCGTATTTTAGACACGCCCGATTCCGCAGCGGGTGCGCGTAAATAACAAGCTCGACTCGTTCTCACGTCATGCGTGAGAACGAGAGTTAAAAACGCCCAAGCAGGCGTTTCCGCTCAATAAGTTGTGTAGGATGGGCATTGCCCACCAAACAATCTATACCTCTAAAATAATCGTTTTATCCAGATTTCGTCTCGTTCCCAAACTCCGCTTGGGAATGCCTACCCTCAAGCTCTGCTTGACGTTTCAATACAACAAATCAACAGATATATTCAACATTTCACCGTGACATGAAAGCAGGGTTATATCCCGAATCGTGGAGCGGTGGTGATGCACCCACCTTTGAACCAACAGATTTTGGTGAGTAGCATACGGTATTTTGTAGGGTGGGCATTGCCCACCAAAACAACGTGGATACAAGCATGAATATATCATCATGTTCGTGCGTAAAAGGTGGGCGATGCCCACCCTACATAGCTCACCCCAACGTACGCAGTTCAGCTCCAATTAATGTTCCAGTGGATATGATGTAGTCAATATTATGAATTACTGTTTATTAGACTTGTTGCACCAGAATAAATAAGAATAGATAATTACTATTATCAATAAAACAGGACTAATAAACGGCTATGAAATTGGGATTATCTGATTTAAAAACAGAAAGGCAGTGTCGGGCGGCGATAGGGATGGATA
>JAUYBJ010000142.1 GCA_030693155.1 Methylococcales bacterium | reverse complement strand
GCTGCAAGCTATCACCCAGCTTGTTCAGCTTGGCTTCTCGTTCTTCGGCGGCAAATAAACTTTCTTTGATCATGGCAGGTAATAAATTGATGGATGATTAATCATTATTATCCCATGACTATGGGTTTTTCGAGATGCCCTTTAGTCTAGCCACATCAGTTTTTAAATAAAGTAACTTGCTTTCTACAATCTTAAATACCCAGAAAGACCATGCAATAAACACATACTCCTCGTCAATAACTGACTGGTTTTTTAAACAACACGCTATTTCATGGTAAAGTATGAGGTGTTTTTCCTGAGAATAAGGCAGTGTTGTTGCTGGCATTTTTCAGCAGTTTTTTAATGGTAATGGTTTAAATAATGAACGAAGAATTAGATTACGAATATGAATATGATGAACACGGCGAAATTGTCTATTACGCCGTCCGTCCGAATAAAACAAAGATAAAAAAAGAGATAGCGACGCTTTTTACCTTGGGTGAAGAAATGGCAGCATTGTCACTAACCCACATAAAAAGTCTTGAACTGCCTGAAAACATTAATAAAGCAGTGATTGAAGTGTCACGGATGCCACACACAGGCGCGAGAAAACGCTTGTTGAAATATATTGCAGGACAACTGCATAAAATTGAAACTGAACCGTTTATAGAAAAAGTGGCACGCATAAAAAATACCAGTGCGCACGCAGTCAGGGAGTTACATATTGCCGAACATTGGCGCGATAGGTTGATTGCAGGAGGCAATGACGCATTAACAGAATTTTTGTATGAATACGATCATGCGGATAGACAACAAATCAGACAACTGGTGCGTAATGCGCAAAAAGAAGCCGAATTAGCGAAGCCACCAAAATCTTCACGCTTGTTATTCCGTTATCTTAAAGAGTTGTTACAAAATGAAACTGAGGAAATATTGGCCTTGTCTGCCCATGTCGAAGAAGATGACGAACAAGATTTTGATGACGAATTCGACAATGAGTTTGATGATGAAGACGAGTTTGATGAATTTGATGAAGATGAAGACGAGGATTAAGTCAAATGCTGTACAGACGTTGCTCCCAAGGTCTGTACAGCAACACAGTTTTATTCGTCAGGCAGTTGTAAATCCGCGCTTAGATTCCACGCAGTGAACGGAAACGGCAAAGTTTCCGTACAAAATGTTAAATACAACATGATGTGATAAGTGTACACGGACAAACTACGTCCAAAGCTGAGTATGTGTTGATTCGCTCTACCCGTAAGTAGGGCGAACACCACTTGAAAGGCTGTCACTGCCCATATCAGCAAGCGCACCAGACTGGCAATCGCCGCAAATACCAACATAAAGAAAAACCGCTTCCAAATATCGAATTCAGCTAAATTATAAGAAACGGGTTCTTCCATTGTCATCAACCTCTGTTCATAATATCGCGCAAATCCAGTGCCGCCGCATTGGCTCGCGCAATGTAATTTGCCATTGATAGTGAGTAGTTGGCAAACAAGCCATAACCATCACCATTTAATACCATCGGACTTAAAATCGGAGTCAACGCATTTTCCAAGGCTTTAATCATAATATCCACCGTACGCATCGCACGTTTATCAAGCAGAATATCTTTAAAGTCATGTTTAATGGCTCTGAGGATATGTAATAACGCCCAGCTTGCACCACGCGCTTCATAAAACACGTCGTCGATTTCCAGCCATGACACTTTCGCTAACGGTGTGCCTTGTTTATCGGCTTCTTCTCTTTCCAATTCAGTCAAACCCGGCCCGTAATTCGCACCTGAACTATTAGCTGCTAAACGGGTAGACAAACCGCCCAATCGCTTGATAACCACTTCGGTGTATTGCCATAAGTTATCAGCACGCGAATAAAATTGCGCCTGTTTAACGTTGCCACCGTATTTTTGTAGGCGTGCCATGTATTTGTGCAGAGCTTCAATGCCTTTTTCATACTCGGCTTCCGTGGAAGGCAATGCCCATGAATCGTTTTCGTAGTAAAAATAAGGTTCAGCAATAGCCAAATCGGGGTCTTCTGCTGACTGCGACTGATCTCTGGCAAAATGGTTTCTTAATGCCGAAGTCGCATCACGCAACATTACCAGCGCACCGTATTCCCAGTTGGAAATGTTATCCAGCAACACACCCGGAGGCGCAACGTCGTTGGTAATATAGCCGCCGCTTTTGTGCAATAATAATTCAGCAATATGCGCCAGCGTGTTGCTGTACACATAGCCAGTAGGCATATTAGTGGTATCGGTTTCTTTTGCTCGTTCTTGTGCAGCATCCAGAATATTGAACTGATCCGGTTCTCGTCCCCACCACGCACCCAAGACAACCAGGACGAAAACGACAATGAGTGCAAATACACCAAAGCCCCAGAGTATGCCTTTAGATTTTGTATCATCGTCGTATAGTGAATCGCTTGTCGCCATTTCCAGTATCCTGTAGGAGAAGTATTGTTTGCGTGAGAAAACAAATAGCTCTAAATAAAAATAGTCCATATCGTAGCAGGTTTTTTGCTTTTTTGCTTATTCCGCAAGCGACAAATCGCCATTCATACTATGAAAAATAACTTACGTTACCCGATTGTTTCTACCATTGACTCGCAGCATGCTTACAAACCTGCATCTGCAAAGTATTTGATATTAAGATTAAGTAGATTATTCTTCGGCGGTTAAATCTAAAGTTAGAGGGTTTTGTTGGGTTGCCAAAAAGCGGCAATCTAACCTACACAACTAAACTATTTTGTTTTGTGGTTTAGAAACTGCTTGAGAATATTGATTAATACAGGACTATATTCAAGCAATTGACCATTATCATCAGGTTGTTGAAGTTCTTTCAAAGCCTCATGTAAAGGCTGGATATCATAAACATCAACCAAAAGCTGTAATTCGTTTATATCGGTAATTCCCCAGCTAATCATTGGCTCGTAAAACATTAAATTGTCTAGCCTTTGCCTGCGCTCTTCTCTAATGGCTTTTGTATCCAAACCCAGCACGCTGATAGAGTCAGTAGCTATTTGTGTTATTCCTTCAACTTTTCCCGATGCTCTAAAGCGTAACTCCGTTTCACATTCATCCATCAAAGGCGTTAAGGGCAAAGTTTGTGAACCGTGTGTGTAATCACATCGTTCTCTTGTTGTGCAGGAAGCGATAATATTATCAAAATCTAGTTATCGATTCGGTGCTAGAGCACGGGCTTCCACATGCTCATTCATGCTATTTGAGCTATCAATTCGTTTGCAACAATAGGCACATAAACCAAACTGTTCTTTGCGTGTCGCTTGATTAATTGCCTGACGTTCTATATCAGATAAATCAGCATATCGACCATTTGAATGTTTGCGTTTCCATGCAGTCAATTCCTGCGGCTCTAATCCTTTAGTGATTTTTCGCATTCTGAATTTCCAATCGGCGGATAAGTAACCGCGCTTTGCTTAATTCAATGTGATCGATGGATATTTTTTGCTCAAGTGCCTGTAAAAGTTCTTTAGCTTCATCTAAGTTTCCATCTTGTAGAGTGTCGCGTAAATTATCGAAAGCATCTTGTATATCGGCGTTACGAACTTCTGCATCCATGTCTTGTAACAACACTTGATTAACATCCATGCCGTATAGATTACTTAGCTTTTCCAGCTTGCCATCATTAAGTGAATAACAAAGTAGATTCGGTATTTCACTAATTACGATAGGCGAATGCGTAGTTAAAATAAACTGACAGTTAGGAAAGGTTGTATTAAGCCTGCCAATAATAATGCGTTGCCATTTTGGGTGCAGGTGCATATCGACTTCATCTATTAAGATAATGCCTTCACCTTCTAAAGGATTTTCCAGTGCTGGATTCAGTATAGCCAAACGCCGTGCAATATCGCCGACTAATGCCATTAGACTTGTTGCACCAGAATAAATAAGAATAGATAATTACTATTATCAATAAAACAGGACTAATAAACGGCTATGAAATTGGGATTATCTGATTTAAAAACAGAAAGGCAGTGTCGGGCGGCGATAGGGATGGATAA
>JAUYBJ010000130.1 GCA_030693155.1 Methylococcales bacterium | reverse complement strand
TTGGTTAAGCTGTGTGCCAGACGATTCAGTGCTTCTTCTGCTGATACGCCATTTTTTAAAGACGCGATGGCTTTTTGCAAGACTTCATCACGCGCTTGTTCGGCTTGAGAGCGGTAATCACGGATGGTGGATTGCGCACTTTGAGCGCGTAACCAGGCTAAAAAATAATCGACTTGGGTGTCGATAATTTCTTCCGCTTGTTCTGCCGCCAGTTTACGCGAGTTCATGTTCTGGGTGATGGTGTGTTGCAGGTCGTCTACGGTGTACAGGTACACGTCACGCAGTTGTTCGACTTCGGCTTCTATGTCACGCGGTACGGCTAAATCCACCATGAACATGGGTTTGTGTTTGCGTTTTTTTAACGCACTTTCTACCCGCCCTTTACCCAGAATAGGTAATTGACTGGCGGTTGAAGAAATAACAATATCGGCTTCGGCAAGATGATTGGGCAGTTCTGATAAGGCGATTGCATAGCCGTTAAATTGCATCGCAAGTGCGTGGGCTTTGTCATAAGTGCGATTGGCAATGATGATGCGCCCTATGCCTTGCTGTGATAAATGCCGCGCCGCCAGTTCAATGGTTTCACCTGCGCCGATGAGTAAGGCGGTTTGTTCGCTGAGTTTGTCAAAAATTTGTTGCGCAAGCTGGACAGCGGCAAATGCGACCGACACAGGGCTGGAGCCGATGGCGGTATCAGTACGGACTTTTTTGGCGGCGGTAAAGGTATGTTGAAATAATTTACCTAACCGTTTGCCTAATGTGCCTGCATCGGAGGCAGCTTGATAGGCGGTTTTCATTTGCCCGAGAATTTGCGGTTCGCCTAATATCATGGAATCGAGTCCGCAAGCGACACGGAAAATATGACGGCATACGGATTTATCGGTATAGCTGTACAAATAAGGGGTGAGGTCAATTGCGTTGATGTTTTTAGTCTGCGCCACCCAGTCAATCAGCACTTGTTGATTGGCGGTGGTGGTGCAGTAAAATTCAGTGCGGTTACAGGTGGAAAGAATAGCCGCTTCGTTAATTTCTTTGACGTGCCAGAGGTCTTGTAACGCAGCTTGCAGTCTATCGGCTGGAAAGGCAAGACGTTCACGAATGGAAACGGGGGCGGTATTGTAATTAATACCTACTGCAAGAAATGTCATAAGTTGCTTTTAAGGTTCAAGGTTCAAGATACAAGCCGTCCAAGGTAAGATTTTTAGCCTCTTAACAGGTGTTTTGTAGCTTATTTTTGTATGTTATTGGGTTCTATTCTAAGAAATATAACCATTTTATCCAAATGGAATAAATCACCTGTCTAAATCATAGCGTTTTTCTGCTAATCTATAACTAAATGTTTGTCTCATAAATAGGATTATTGAGTGTTAATTTCCAGAGTGTTTTCCGTAGCAGTTCTTGTCTTGCTGAATAGTTGTGCGGGTTCGCCAGATAAGCCTAGTGAATCTGTTAAATCTACTGCCGCTAAAGTAGCGGATATGAAAGAAAAAGCTCGACAAAAAGAAGCTAAAACCGCCATTGACCCTGATGTGATGTTTATGTTGCTGGCAGCAGAGATTGCCGGGCAAAGAGAGCAGTATGATGTCGCGCTTGAAGGTTATATGGAAGCGGCCAAACGTGTGAATGATCCGCGTTTTGCTGAGCGAGCGGCTGTTATTGCCATGTACATGAAAGATGGCAAAAAAACCCAAGAAGCGGTGTCGTTATGGCTGAAAGGGGATGCCAAAAATACGACCGCCAGAAAAATAGCCACATTATCTGCACTTAGGGCAGGTGATAAGCAAGCCGCTGTTGAGCATTTATCCATCATACTTAAGGCGGATTCTGCCGAGTTTGAAAGCACCTTGCTTGAATTGTCGAGTGTGTTGCAAAAAGAAGGTAAGTTGGATGTTGTTTACGATACCTTGACGGCGTTGTCCCAAAAATATCCTAATCAGGCGGCTATTTATTTTGTGCAGTCGTTGTTGGCATTGCAAGTAAAAAATGGCGCATTGGCTGAGCAACAAATTCAAAAAGCGTTGCGCATACAACCTGACTGGGATAAGGCTTTGATTCTTCAGGCGCAGATAGCGATGCTATCGGGTGACACCAATAAAGCAAAAGCCGCGATAAAAAATGCCAGTCTAAAATATCCCAATAATGACAAAATTAAAAAATTATTGGGTCAGGTATTAATAAAAACGGGAAGCTATAAAGAAGCCGTTGATGTTTATCGACAGCTGATTGCCGCTAATCCGAAAGATGCTGAAAGTAAATTTACTTTGGGTCTGGTATACCTGCAATTAGATCAGGATGAGCAAGCTGAATACGTTTTAAATCAATTGCTTGAACAACCAGACTGGAAATATCAGGCTAACTTTTATTTAGGTAAATTAGCCGAAAAACGTAAAGATATTGATAAGGCATTGGCGTATTTTGACAAAGTAACCGAGGGCGATTTTGCCTTTGATGCGGCTGTTGAGGCATTGTCTTTACTGGCAAAAGATAAGCAGTTTGATGCGGCAAATGCCAGATTAAGTACCTTATCCAGTCGATTCCCAAAACAAAAACTACGCATTTTATTAATTCAGGCTGAAACCTATAGCCAGCAAAAGCAATATCAAAAAGCTTTTGATGTATTAACGGCGGCGTTAGCTGAGCAACCCGAACAACCCGAATTGTTATACACGCGAGCGTTAATTTCTGAGCATTTAAATAGAAAAGATGTATTGGAAAAAGACTTGAAGCAAATATTGGCAAAAGACCCTGATAATGTCGAAGCGTTAAATGCGTTGGGTTACAGCCTGTTAGATGACCCCAAACGCTATGCGGAAGCCGAGGTTTATTTACAAAAAGCCGTTAAATTGCGCCCCGATGAAGCCGTCATTATTGATAGTTATGGCTGGTTGCTGTTTAAGCAGGGACGTACTCAAATGGCCTTGGAGTATTTACAACGCGCCTACACAAAACAACAGGAAAATGAAATAGCCGCACACATTGCCGAAGTATTGTGGGCGTTAGGCAGAAAGGAAGAAGCTAAAAAATTATTTGATAAAGTCATTAAAGATGCACCAGAAGATGAATACTTATTGGATTTTCAACGACGAATTTTAAATAAAGCGAAATAATCGTGTTGAATTCTAAAACGAAGATACTAATCTGGGGTTGTTGTTTTTTCGCCTTGTCAGGCTGTTCACTTTTTCCTGTAGAACCGCCTGCTATTGCTTATTCAAAAACCGCAACACTGCCGCTGTATAAGTTACAGCAATGGTCATTTGAAGGCAGATTATCAATCACAGGACACAACGATTCCTGGACGGCAAACACTGACTGGCAACACACAGTCGATAAAGAACGGGTAAAATTATCAGGGCCATTAGGGCAGGGAGCTACGGTTATTCAACTGACCAAAGGCATGGTATCTATTGATAGAGGTGACGGTAAAATACAAACCTCAGACCAGCCTGAGGCCTTTATCAATCAACAATTAGGAATGTTTGTACCCATAGAATCATTGCGCTACTGGGTTATCGGTTTGCCTGAGCCTACACATCCGTTTACCGAAACGCCGACTGGCTTTCAACAGGCGGGCTGGTTGATTGAGTATAAACAAATGCAGGACGTTGCAAAAACGACTATGCCCTACAAAATTAACGTCTCCAACGAACACGTTAAATTAAAATTAATCATAGATCAGTGGCTTTTATAATGACGCAAGTGCAAACAGGCTGGGGTCAAAAATACCCAGCACCCGCAAAATTGAATTTAATGCTAAGAATTGTCGGACGAAGAGCCGATGGTTATCATCTTTTACAAACCGTTTTTCAATTTATTGATTTATGTGACTGGATTAGTTTCCATCCTGCCGATGACGGGCGCGTATATCTGCGAAAACCGCTGACAGGTGTCGCCGAAGCCGATGACTTAACCATCAGAGCTGCAAACCTGTTAAAAGCCGAAACAGGCTGTGAGTTGGGCGTGTGCATCGACGTTGAAAAAAACCTGCCTATGGGCGGCGGTATTGGTGGCGGTAGTTCTGATGCTGCAACGACACTGGTGGTGTTGAATAAATTATGGAAACTTAATCTTTCAACAGAAAAGTTAATGGCGTTGGGTCTGTCTTTAGGCGCAGATGTGCCTATATTTGTGCATGGACATTCAGCGTGGGCAGAAGGTGTAGGGGAAAAATTACAGGCAATAAATCCACCAGAACAATGGGTTGTTATTATTAAGCCTGATTGTCATGTTAATACAGGTGAAATTTTTTCATCTAAGGAATTGACAAGAGATAGCAAATCCATCACAATAGCCGACTTTACAGCAGGCCAACACCAAAACGATTGTGTTAAAGTCGTTAGCCAGCGTTATCCATCTGTTCAGAGTGCATTAGTTGATTTGTCTGAGTTTTCAGAGGCAAGATTAACAGGAACAGGGGCGTGTGTTTTTGCACAGTTTGATTCTCAAGAATCAGCAGTCAGTGCGTATCAGTCACTTAAAAACAAGTGGCAGGTTTATCTGGCAAAAGGCATAAATGAATCACCTCTGTTTACAAATCTACGGATGGAAAACCATGTATCATAATTATTGGGTCGTCGCCAAGCGGTAAGGCACGGGGTTTTGATCTCCGCATACCAAGGTTCGAATCCTTGCGACCCAGCCATAATTTTTTACCTTCTCACTAAATTCTTTTGGGAGTCTTGAATGAACGACACCTCTATGATGGTGTTTTCTGGAAACGCTAACCTTGATTTATCTGAAGGGATCGTTAAGAAGCTCAATATGCGCCTCGGAATGGCTGCTGTTGGCAGATTTAGTGATGGCGAGATTGCAGTTGAAATCCAAGAAAACGTTCGCGGTAAGGATGTTTTTATTATTCAACCGACTTGTTCGCCCACCAATGAAAACTTGATGGAATTATTAGTGATGATAGACGCACTTAAAAGAGCGTCGGCATCACGAATTACCGCAGTCATACCCTATTACGGCTATGCGCGACAAGATAGACGATCGCGCTCGGCGCGTGTGCCTATCAGTGCTAAATTAGTAGCAAGAATGATTGAGCAAGCGGGTGCGCATCGACTGTTGACGGTTGATCTTCATGCCGACCAGATTCAAGGATTTTTTGATATACCCGTTGATAACGTATATTCATCACCGATTCTTTTGGGTGATATATGGCGGCAACAATATCAAAATCTAATCGTGGTTTCGCCTGATGTCGGAGGTGTGGTTAGAGCTAGAGCATTAGCCAAACGCTTGGATGACGCAGACCTTGCCATTATAGATAAGCGCAGACCTAAAGCGAATGTGTCAGAAATCATGCACATTATCGGTGATGTCGAAGGTCGTACCTGTGTATTAGTGGATGACTTGGTAGATACAGCAGGGACATTATGTCATGCCGCCGCTGCATTGAAAAAACACGGTGCTGTTAAAGTCGTTGCTTACTGTACACATGCGGTACTGTCAGGTGCTGCAATGCAGAATATTAATAGCTCTGAGCTTGATGAATTAGTAGTGACAGATACTATTCCGTTAAGTCAGGAAGCTATGGAGTCAGGAAAAATAAGGCAGTTAAGCGTAGCAGAAATGTTGGCTGAAACGATAAGACGTATCGCAGTCGGTGAATCAGTTAGTTCACTTTATGTAGATTAACAGTGTCGAATGAGAATTTAGTGTGCGTGCTTTAAGGCACGGACTTTCAAAGAAAAAGAGTGAGGAAAAATGTCTAACGTATTTGAATTTGTTGCCGAAAGTCGCGAGCAATCAGGTAAAAGCGCCGCAAGAAGATCGCGTCGTGTCGGTAGTGTGCCAGCAGTGATATACGGTGGACATAAAGAGCCACAAATGCTGACTCTCAATCACAATGATGTGATTAAACATCTTGAGCATGAGGCGGTTTATTCGCACGTTTTGGATGTAACAGTTGATGGAAAAACTGAAAAAGCTATTTTGAAAGGTGTGCAACGTAATCCTGCCAGATTTCAGATACAACACTTGGACTTTATGCGTGTTGATATGACTGAAACAGTAAAAGTACACGTTCCTTTGCACTTTACTAATGAGCACACAGGCATTGGCGGTAAAAAAGGCGGTATTGCTGCTCATTCGATGACTGATGTGGAAGTCTCTTGCTTGCCTTCGGTATTACCTGAATTCATTGAAGTCAGTTTGGCGACTTTAGATGTTGGTGAAACGCTGCATCTTTCTGATTTAGTATTGCCAGCAGGTGTTAGCATTGTCGTATTAGCACAAGGTGCAGAACACAATCTGCCAGTCGTTTCTATGATGGCTTCAAAAGCAACTAAAGACGATACTGCTGCTTAACAATGATTAAACTTATCGTTGGCTTGGGTAATCCTGGTCGGCAGTACGAAAAAACCCGGCACAATGCCGGGTTTTTGTTTTTAGACACTTTAGCAGACCAACTAGGCTGCACTTGGGTTAATGAGTCTAAATTTCAAGGGACTTTTGCGCAAGGCAAAATAGCTAACACACCTGTGATGCTACTAAAACCTGACACTTTTATGAATAGAAGTGGTCAGTCAGTTGGTAAAGTTGCCCGCTATTACAAACTCCAACCCGAAGAAATTCTGGTTGTCCATGATGAACTGGATTTTAATCCAGGCATCGTCAAATTGAAAAAAGATGGCGGTCACGCAGGACATAATGGTCTACGCGACATTATCGCTCATCTAAATTCCAATCAATTCTATCGCCTGAGAATAGGTATTGGTCGCCCTGTCGCTGGCAAAGTGGTGGCTGATTTCGTGTTATCATCACCACCAAAAAGTGAATTTGAGTTATTGCAGGTTGCGTTTGATTTGAGCAGAAGCTATATTCCGCAAATGGTCAATGGAGATATGGCGGCTGTGATGAATTCAATAAACAGCGTAAAAAAGTAATAAAAAACGTCCAACGAGACGTTTTCATAAACAATGAAAGCCCGTCAATTTTAGGTAAGTTGGTAACCTGTGATGTATTCTTAGCATACTGAATACAATCCTCGCCCTCTTAAACTGAATTCATTTTTGCATAATCTAGTTCGTGCTTAGTATCATGATGATTATCATTCGATAACGATCATTGTCCTTTTTGTTATAATCTATCCAATCGTTTTTCAGCGGAATTATTATGCTAGTTTTTATCTCTCTCAGCCTTATCCTTTGCTATCTGGTACAGGTATCAATTTCACTGCCCGCAATACTTACTTCAGAATACCTCGTCTATGGCGGCTTAGGGATTGCATTAATCAGTATTTTTGGGGTATTTTTTAAAAAACTGTCCAATAGAGTGGGCTACGATGGTTTTTCTAGTGGTACGTTATTGCTTTGGTTTGCCTATTGGAAACCGATGCCGTTTTTTACCGCTGACTCCCCTATTTTTTTCTTCTTTCCGCTGTATTTTGCCTTGATGTCATCGTTTATCACACTATTTTTGAGCAATCAAAACCACAGAATTGATAAAGAAAGTCTCGGCTATATGCGGACTTTCGATAAGGAAAGGGCTATACCAGCGTGGGCGTTGATGTTATGTGTGCTGGGTAGTGTGGAAATAACGCAACATTATCAATTGTATCCTGTCATGATGACACTGTTAATGTTGCGCTTTGCGCTTTCAAGTTGCGTGGAAGCTGATAGTTAGTCTAGCCTCGACGCGGTGACGATTTTTTGCTGGTTTTTTTAGCGACTTTAATAGGTTTGGCGTTGCTTTTTACAGGTCTGATTTTACTAACTACCTTGCTTTTTCCTGTGACATTGCCTTTTTTGTGGAATTTGGTTTTAACGGTCTTGTATGAATGTCCACGTCGATGCACAATATTGTCGTAATTATCATCGTCAGTGGATGCTGTGACGAGAGCAGTACTATTTCCACAGCCAAGTTGATGCGGAGGTGCACCGCCTGAGCTAACGACAGCCGCTTCAATCAACTGTCCTTGATTAGCAGGATAACGATCCCCAAATCCTGTATCCATCATTTCCATCATTAACTGATAGCGTTGCGCACTGCTCATACCACCTAAGATAACGCCGATCAGGCGTTTGCCATTTTGACTGGCGGTCGAAATCAGGTTGTAGCCAGAACCACAGGTAAACCCTGTTTTCATACCTTCAGCACCAGGATAATGCTCGGTGAACTTATTGATAGCGTGTAATTCTGAGCCTCTGAAAGTAAAGCTGTGCGCAGAAAAATAGGGGTAAAAATCAGGGTAATTATGTACCGTACGCCACGCAAGCAGACCTAAATCTCTGGCAGTACTGACTTGCCAAGGATGCGGTAACCCCGTGGCATTCATAAAATGGGTATCAACCATACCAATCGCATGCGCTTTTGCAGTCATTTTGACAGCAAAACTTTCTTCCGTACCACCAATATACTCTGCTAATGCGACTGCCGCATCATTTGCCGAGCGGGTAATCAATGCCAAAATAGCTTCTTCGACCGTTATCACCTCACCAACGCGCAACCCCAGTTTACTGTTAGGTTGCAATACTGCATGACGCGATGTACTTAAGTTATCTTGTAACTGAATCTGTCCATTACTGATAGCATCAAAAGTCATGTACAGTGTCATTAATTTGGTCAGCGAAGCAGGATACCATGCTTGTGTAGCTTCAACTTCGTGTAACACAGCACCGTTGGTGGCATCAACCAGAATGGCGGCATGGCGGGCATAACTTATTTCTGCGGTAAAAAACAGGGCAATAAATAGAATTAATTTCACAGTCTTCATTTAAAAAAGGAGTCTCAATGGGTTAAATATTAAGTGGCTACAGTCAGCTCTTGGTTTACAAAGGCAACGGTCAATTAATGTGAATTTCAAGGAAGTGCTAAAAACTAAAGAAGTATTCAGTTCGGTACAGTCTTGCTTAAAACAGGGTTAATGTTTGGTATTCTACCAAACGAATGATAATAAAACGGTATTTTTCTATCATCAGCAGTCAATTCGATCTTCCGCTTTCCAGCAGAGCAATCAAGGGGAGATCTTGATACCTGCCTTGACGATATTATATTTTTTGTCAAAGTGAGGATAATCAAGTGTTAAAAACATCGGTAGTGATAAGCAGTGATTAATTGGAGTACAAACCTAGGTTTGTACTCTGCGCCATCGGCTTTTCTGCAAAAAAACATCCTGATTTCATCGTTAGTCATTTTATACCTTATAATCATTGAGTCCAGTGGATACAGACTGCTGGATATTCACTATAAATTTAACTCAAGAGGCTAAAAAATATGAAAATGCAAAAACTTACCGGTTTATTGATAGTTACGGGATTATTGTATATTGCTACGATGAATGCTCAAGCAGCAGAGAGTGAAAATTCATTTAAAGCACACAACACAACTAAAGTTGTTATCAAAAAAATATTAGTATCTGAAGATGGTAAAACATGGGGTGCGTTTGATGTTGGTGCTGGTATTGCAGCGGGTGGCTCAGAAACATTAGTGTGGGACAAAAGCACTGATAATGAAGGTTGTAAACAATGGGTTAAAGCTATTTTTGCTGATGGCGAAGAAGGCGAGCCAGTTAAATTTGATTTTTGTGAAGCCAGCTTAGAGTTAGAATTTTAGTAGATTTATTATGGTGAATAACGCTCAGTGCATTGAGTGTTGACACTAAAAAGCATGAGTAGGCGCAATAGCAGACAGTGTATTGCGCCGAACCAATAGCTGATCAATCAAAAATCGCCTTATCCAGATATTTACTTTCAGATAACCCTTTTAACCTGCCTTTATCTTTAATACCCGCAAAGTGGGTTCTGGTTAAATCCGCACCTGATAAATCCACGCCGAATAAATTGACATTTTTTAACACGCTGTCTTTAAAATTGGCATAGCTGCTTAGGGTGGGCAACGCTTTTTTGCCCACCAATATGTCAACCAACTATGTACACTTACGCGATTTTTTTGTTGGATCTAATGCGTGGGCGGTGAGCGGTGCAAAAACCCATGATGGGCGGGCGATTCTGGCAAACGATATGCACTTGGGCTTATCGGTGCCAACGTTGTGGTATCGCTGTGAAATGATAATTGGCAAAGTGCATACCGTTGGCGTGATGTTGCCTGGAACGCCATTATTGATTGCGGGCAGCAATGACGCTATCGCATGGGGGATTACCAATTTATCAGGGGATTTTTTGGATTTAGTGACGCTGGACATTAATCCTGATAATGCCAATGAATATAAAGTGGGTGATAAGTGGCAATCATTTGAAAACATTGACGAAAGTATCACAGTCAAAGGCGAAAGCCCCCAACAAATCACCGTTAAACAAACCATCTGGGAGCCCGTTTCGCCTCAACCATTATTAAATAAATCCGTAGCAATACATTGGACGGCACTGGATAGCGATACGGTGAATATGGGTTTAATGGATTTAGAGCTAGCACAGACGTTAGATCAGGCGTTGCATATTGTCAATCACGCAGGCAGTCCGCAACTCAATATGTTACTGGCGGATAATAGCGGACACATTGCGTGGACATTGATGGGCAAAATTCCTAAACGCTATGGCAATGACGGTGCAGTCAGTCGTTCGTGGGCAAATGGTAAAATCGGTTGGCAAGGGTATGTTGATGCCAATGAGTTACCGCGACAAATTAATCCGCCTGAAGGTGTGTTAGTGTCGGCTAATAATCGTCGTCTAGGTACACAATACCCATATACCATCGGGCGACAGTTTGCCGATGGTTATCGTGCGTACCGCATTACGCAACGCCTGAATGAATTAACCGCTATTAATGAATGGTCGCTATTTGAGTTGCAACTGGATACCGAAAGCGGGTAATGGGTTAAATCTGTAAATCAGGTTAAAATTGGGTGCAGAAAAACCAATTAACCCGCACAAAACGTTGTGACCTGCTACCAAGAAATTACCTGTCCATCCTGCAAAAGTAACCAGATTGGCAAGTCGGGATGCAATGCAACGGGA
>JAUYBJ010000141.1 GCA_030693155.1 Methylococcales bacterium | reverse complement strand
TATGCTCGACTTTTATTCTCACAGAAGCCATGCGCGTATTTTCATCTTTTTGCGTGTCTTTTAATGGATTATTTTTAGTTTTCTTATGCGGAATAGAGATACTTTTACACAGATAATCTTTATTAATACCTGCATAACCTAAATCCACTTTAATGGCTACGTTTTTAAACCAGTTTTCCTGTGGTGGAAATGCTTCTTTTAGTTGTCGATAATCATCTAAACTACCGCCATCACAAAAACTAATATACATTATTATTCTCGATTCCGTTGAAATAATCGTTGCTTTTAGCGGTTGTCTTTTTTTTACCCGAATAACAGGATTTTTGCTGCGCTTTGTCAGATGGTCTCACAATAGCTTGTTCGGTAGCATCAATAAAAAGAGGCTCTGCATCCGCAAAATAGCACTCAAAGACATTAATCAAGATGAAGTAACGCTTCGGCATACAGATCAATGAGCTTAAAGCCTTTCCTAATATCGCAAACCCAGCGACCTGATTCCGTTTTGCATTAGACGCAACCATCCCACTCACCAAACCCAACAAAACATACGTTAATCCAGACTATAAACTAAATAAAGTATATAACAACAGATCTTCTACACTGTTTATACAATAGCCTATCCCATTATCAACATGATTCTCTTTTAACCTCATACCGTGAATATCAAGATAACTCTGCTTAAATGCTTCTAATAACTTAAAAAATCGGTCTTTATCCATCCCTATCGCCGCCCGACACTGCCTTTCTGATTTTAAATCAGATAATCCCAATTTCATAGCCGTTTATTAGTCCTGTTTTATTGATAATAGTGATTATCTATTCTTATTTATTCTGGTGCAACAAGTCTATAATCTTTAGTCACGCCGTAGCCGTTGGCATACATAAAACCTAAATTACATTGTCCAGCTATGCTGCCTTGTTCGGCGGCTTTACGATACCATTGCGCCGCTTGTTGATAGTCCACTGCAACGCCGCCGCGCCCGTCATAATACAAATCGCCCAAGTTGTTTTGCGTCCACGGATCGCTCGGTTCTGCATCAACGGGTTCAGCCGTGATTGATAATTCCGCCGTGACGGGCGGTTTGGTCATAGTATTTTTTGAGTGCGTTTTTGCGGAAAACGTAAGCACTGTGACGACAAAAATACCCGCCAGTATCCCTGCAATAAACAGGACATTGGTCGGCAAGCGTCGCGCCCGTTTAGGCGGTATTGCTGTGGTTGATGGCGGTAAAAGTATCGTCGGTGCAATAGGCAGAGCAGGTGGTGTTGGTATTGCTGTCGGCAGGGGGTTATCAATAACACCCAAGGCTAATGCCCATGATTCCACTGCCCAATAAGCGTATTCTTCTTCAATACCGATCGCATCACGCAAACTTTGTGTCAAGCGTTCCAAGCGAATGTTGATGGGCATTAAATGATTGGGTTTTAGTAAATCATCGGTGATTTTCTGTTCTAAAGCGGTGATGAGTAAATAAGTTTCCAAGCGGTGTTCGGATGCCAAGTCACTTAATAGAGCTTTACAGCGTTTGGGGTCAGTCATGATAATCTGACCGTATTGTTTGAGCATCAAGCACAATTGGGTGCGTGGATGACTGGCCAGCATAAAAATCCTACCAAATTATTCACAGTGAGCGCAGTTATTGCGTTGCGTTTTTTTGTTGTTAGGATAACCTGGGTTGGGAATAAAAAATAATAACTGATATTACGCACAAGAAATTATTGTCCACGAAAGACACGAAAAGCACGAAAAAGATTAAAAAATAATGAGGTAACCGATGGTAGTGAGCCAACCTGTGTTTTGGAAATGGTTTGTCTACATTTATTAGGTGCTTGAGTTACCCATCATTCGGAGTCCAAGGTATTCTAAAATTTTTCGTGCCTTTAGTGCTTCTGGTGGACTATGGCTTTTGTGCGTAACATCAAACAATAAATCAATAGCCACTAAATCCAATGAGTTTTACATGAATCCACGATTAGAAATATTTTCGCAAGGTGATGAAGTTGTTACAGGGCAAATCGTCGATACCAATGCCGCGTGGTTAGCGCAACAAGCGGTATCATTCGGTTTCCATGTCACAAGGCACACCGCCGTCGGCGACAGAATAGAGGACTTAATTGCCTTGCTGGGCGAAATTGCACAACGGGCTGATTGTTGTCTTTGTACGGGCGGACTCGGGCCCACCACCGATGATTTAACCGCTGAAGCGGTGGCGACGGCGTTTAATTTACCGCTGGTGTTGGATACTGAAGCACTGGCGCACATCGAACAGTTTTTTGCGCATCGTCAGCGCGTGATGCCCGCATCAAACGGTAAACAGGCATTATTTCCACAAGGTGCGCAGCGACTGGATAATGAATACGGCACAGCCCCGGGTTTTGCTGTGCAGGTCGGGCGGTGCTGGTTTGTATTTATGCCGGGTGTGCCGTCGGAAATGAAACCGATGTACACTCATAAAGTTCAGCCGCAACTAAGCGAACGCTTTGCATTGCAACCCAGCAATTTAACCACGCTCAGAACACTGGGCATTGGTGAATCGGCTATTCAAGAGCTGATGAACAGTATCGCCATTCCTGACGACGTACAACTGGGCTATCGCGCTGAACTGGGCGAAGTGCAAACCAAACTATTATTTCCGTTTGCCTACGCTGAAAGCGAAAAAGCCGCATTAGTGAATCAAATCGCCGCGCAATTGGGCGATACCGTGTTTGCTATCGACCACACCCGCGAAACCAGCAGCGATTTAATCTCGGTATTAAATGACCTGATGACGCAGGGCGACTATACCTTGGCAGTGATTGAAACCGTCAGTTGCGGCTTATTGACCAGTTTATGTATCGGCGCAGACTGGCTGGTGGAGGCGCGTTATCAACCCGCGCTTATCAGCACGGAACAAACCGATTTACAGGCACTTGCCTTGGAATTACAAACAACCAGCGGCGCGACTTTTGCCCTCGTCCAGCTTTACATAGGCGACAAAAACGGCGTGATGATACTGCGTAACGGTTTATTAACCCCGTACGGCTTTTATGCAACTACCCAAACCATTGCGGGCGCGTTAAAACGCAAACAACACCAGTCCGCCTTGTCGGCACTGGATTTATTAAGACGCTATCTACAACAGAAACTATAACGAGGACTACTCATGGCAAAACCCATTACCCCCTTAATCGCCGCAGACATTATCATTGAACTTATCGACCAGCCCAACCGTCCGTTTGTGTTAATCGAACGCGCTTATGAACCGTTCGGCTGGGCAATTCCCGGTGGGTTTGTCGATGTCGGCGAAACCGTCGAGCAAGCCGCAGTGCGCGAAGCGAAAGAAGAAACCTGTCTCGATGTGACCTTAACCGCATTATTGGGCATTTATTCCAATCCCAAACGTGATGCACGCGGACACACCGTCACAGCGGTCTATGTAGCCGAAGCCACAGGAATGCCGATGGCGGCAGATGATGCGAAAAACTTCGGCATTTATACGTTGGATAATTTACCTGAAGTGTTGGCATTCGACCACGCGCAAGTCATCGCCGATTACCGCGAATTTAAGGCGACAGGTAAAGTGACACCGTTGCGGGATTAATGCCTACCACCTCAGTATATGGGTTGATGTACTGAGGTATCTTGATAGCATTATCGTCTACAACAACTGACCATACAATATGAAACCCCTCTAAATACAGCAAATCAACCCATGCTTATGCGTCACCGTGCCACTGTTTCCTGTGCGTTACTGTTATTGTGTGGCTGTGGCGATATGCCATCTCGTGATGCGACGGCTATCAGTCCGACATTTCCTGCACAATGGACGAGCCATCATTCAGCCGCTACCAATATCAATCCGCAATGGCTGAATGCGTTTGCTGATGCCACTTTAACCCCCTTAGTCAACGATGCACTTACGCATAATTATGATTTAAAAGCCGCCGCCGCACGAGTAAATGCCGCACGTCAACAGGCGATTATTGACGGTGCAGATCGCTTGCCACAGTTGGCTCTATCGCCTAATTATCAACGCGGTAATTTACAAAACACCGAAACGACAGGCTCATTTAATGTGCTGTTTGATCTCAGTTGAGAAATTGATTTGTGGGGACGTATCCGCGCCACGCAACAAGCCGCTGAACAGGATGCCAGCGCGGTAGCCGCAGATTTGCACGCCGCCCAACTGTCATTAGTCGCGCGTACTGCACAAAGTTATTTTGATTTAATTGAAGCGAACTTGCAGGTAGACGTTGCTGAACAATCCATGAAAGACCGTCGTACCATTACTGATTTAGTACGCGGACGTTTTACACGCGGCCTAACAGGCGGTTTGGATTTACGTTTAGTGCTGACCGAGCCACGCGATTAAGTAAAAATGCCACAATGGCGGCATTGTGATTTTGAAACAGCTGCGCTATTTGAGTAGAGTTAAGTAGTATTGCCGACAAAATAAGACTCTAAAGATAGTGTGGTTCATATCGGTATCGAAAGCAATTTCCTTGCCATATCTTGTTTAACCGCCAAACGTTTATGAAAAAACCTGATGCGGATAATAAAAATCAGGGCTGTTAGGTTCTGTTGACATTTCATCGTAGCCAAATGAGTGCGGAAACGAAGCGAATAAAGCCCATGTAATTTCTGGCGAGCTTGTCAAATCGGGAAAACACTCGTCTGTAATGTTTGATTTTACCGAAAAAGCATTCAATCAA
>JAUYBJ010000140.1 GCA_030693155.1 Methylococcales bacterium | reverse complement strand
GTGGTCGAAAGGTCATTCGCATGGCTGGAAAAGTGTCGAAGACTTTGGAAAAATACGGAACGATTACTCAACACCAGCTTGCAATTCGTCAATCTGGCTTTTTTGGCTTTGTTACTACGAAGATTTTGAACAGGTTCTAAGAGGAAAATATGACTACCAGCGTAACCGTAGAACCCATTAATTTAAAAACGCCTGAGTTTTATATTAATCGTGATTTGAGTTTATTGGAATTCAATAAACGGGTATTAGCACAAGCATTGGATGAAAACGTGCCGTTATTGGAACGGTTGAATTATTTGTGTATTTCCTGCTCCAATCTCGATGAGTTTTTTGAAGTGCGTGTTGCCAGTATTATTGAAATGGCAACCATTGATCCTAAAGCGGTCGCTTCAGATGGTTTAACGCCTTGTGAGCAATTGGAAAAAATTTCTATTCATGCGCGGCAATTGGTTGATGAACAATATCAAGTGCTGAATGAAGTATTAATTCCTAAACTTGCCGAAGAGAATATTCGTTTTATTCGTCGTAGCGATTGGACGGAAGCACAGCATAAATGGTTGGCGAATTATTTTAATGAACAGTTAATGCCGATTTTAACGCCTGTGGGTTTAGATTCTGCGCATCCGTTTCCGCGCATACTGAATAAAAGTTTAAATTTTATTATTTCGCTGACAGGTAAAGACGCATTCGGGCGCAACAGCGGACGTGCTGTTTTACAAGCACCTAGAGGTTTGCCGCGTGTAGTTCAATTGCCCGCCAATGAAACCTTGGGCGGTGCGGGCAGTGATTTTGTATTTTTATCCTCCATCATTCACGCCTTTGTCAGTGAATTATTTAATGGCATGACGGTAAAAGGCTGTTATCAATTCCGTGTGACCCGCAACAGTGATTTTTATGTTGATGACGATGCGATTGATGATTTATTACTGGCAGTGGAAGGCGAACTCGCCATGCGTAATTATGGCGATGAAGTGCGACTGGAAGTGGATGCTGCGTGTCCCGATGAAACGGTCAACTTTTTGTTGGATCGTTTTGAAATGAACCGAGAGCGATTATTTTTAATTGATGGGCCTGTGAATTTAAATCGTATTCAAGAAGTGAATGCGTTGGTTGATCGTCCAGACCTTAAATTTAGTCCTTTTAAACCCAGCACGCCCGCAGCACTCACGCGGAATAAAGACATTTTTGCCGCTATTAAACGCCATGATATTTTGCTCCATCATCCGTTTGAATCGTTCTCGCCTGTGGTGGAATTTATTCGCCAAGCTGCTATCGCACCCGATGTATTGGCAATCAAACAAACGTTATACCGTGCAGGTGCGGATTCCCCAATCGTTGCCGCGTTAATCAAAGCCGCGAGAGCAGGTAAAGAAGTCACCGTGGTGATTGAATTAAGAGCGCGTTTTGATGAAAAAGCCAACATTGATTTAGCCGCTAAATTACAGGAAGCCGCTGTTCATGTGGTGTATGGCGTAGTGGGTTATAAAACTCATGCCAAAATGTGCTTGGTGTTAAAGCGCGAAGGTAAAGAATTGCGCAATTATGTGCATTTAGGCACGGGTAATTACCACACCAAAACTGCCCAGCTATACAGTGACTACGGCTTATTTTCTTGTGATAAAGATTTAGGTGAAGATGTGCGACGGGTTTTTGCTCAGCTCACCAGCTTGGGCAAAGTGACCAAATTACACAAACTCCTGCAATCGCCGTTCACCTTACACAAAGGCATACTGGAAAAAATTGAACGCGAAATCAACCACGCAAAAGCAGGAAAACCCGCAAAAATTATCATTAAAATCAACGCTCTGGTTGAAGAGCAGGCGATACAAGCTTTATATCGTGCCTCACAAGCAGGTGTTGAAGTTAAATTAATTGTGCGCGGCGTATGCAGTTTACGTCCCAATATCGAAGGCGTTTCTGAAAATATTGAAGTGCGTTCTATTATCGGACGCTTTTTAGAACACGCGCGGATTTACACTTTTCTTAATGACGGTAATCAGGAAGTCTATGCGTCCAGTGCCGACTTGATGAATCGTAATATGTTCCGCCGTGTTGAAGTGTGTTTTCCCATTGAAAGCAAACGTTTATCCAACCGCATTCTGCACGACCTTGAGCTGTATTTAAAAGACAATACCCAGTCGTGGTTATTGCAGTCCGATGGTAGTTATCAACGCTGCGTTCAAGCTGAAAACGAAGCTCTCGTCTGTGCGCAAACGCAGATTTTACAAGAATTACAGGCATAATCATGACCGAGCTACGCGACATCGCCCAACTGGGTGCGAAGGTATTAAGATTACAGGCAGAAGCTGTGACTGATGTTCGTAGTGAAGAAACACGGTTAGTAATTGCCGCCCTGCAAGCCACATTAGCCAACACCCAAGGTGTTGGCATTGCTGCGCCGCAAATCAGCGAATCCACACAGATTATTATTGTCGCTTCACGCTCCACCGCGCGCTATCCATCTGCACCTTTGATGCCCGCCACGGTGATGATTAATCCGCGTTTTGCTCCTTTAACCGAGCATAAAGAAAAAGGCTGGGAAGGCTGTTTGAGTATTCCCAGTATTCGCGCGTTAGTCCCGCGTTACACCGCCATAAAAATCCACTATCTGGACGAACAAGGCACTGAACAAACCACTGAACTCCATGATTTTGTCGCACGAGTGTTTCAACATGAATTCGACCATCTGCAAGGCAAAGTCTTTTTAGACAGCGTGGAAAATAATCAGGATATTGTTGCCGAAAGTGAGTATTTTAAACTGGTTTAACGGCTGATTATTTGATGATAAGTTGGTCAAACGTCCGCGTATTGTATCTTTTTAAGTCTTTTAAAAAATCGGGGTATTCAATCTGATACTGTTGCTCAAGGTTGAGGGCGTGTTCTCTTAGGTTTTTTAGCGTAAAAAACGGTGCGTCTTCATTAAAGGCAAAACCGATGACATTACCGCGTTCTCGCACTGGCAGAAACAGGGTGCGTTGTTTGAACGCACTCCCAAGCCAGTGGGTGCATTGCGCATACAGAGGGTTATCATTGCCGCCCCAAAGGTTAATGACTAATAGACCGTCTTTTTTTAATACCGCTTTGCAGGCATCAAAAAAATCTTGATTGGCAAGAGATGCCGCCATGCTTTCGTGGTCGAAGGCATCAATCAGTAGCAGACTGTAGTTTTCGGCGTGGGTGTCGGTGCGCTGGCGGATGTAGCTGCCGCCGTCATCAATAATGATTTTTAAACGTGGGTCTAATGGCAGTCCAAAATGACTGCGGGCAATTTTTACCACGCTTTTTCGGTATTCGACTACGCGCAACCGACAGTCTGGAAAATGCCGTAAGGTGTGTTTGGTCAATGAGCCGCCGCCTAAGCCTATCAGCAACGCTTCATCGTCTAAGGTCGGTTTGAATAATTGCCAGCTGGTCATGGCGCGGACATAGCTGAGTTCGAGTTTATCAGGGTCGGACAGTAATAGACTGCTTTGGCGCGGTTCAGAGCCAAAATGCAAGGATCTAACGCCTTTTTCTTCGACTACTTCAATAATGCCGTCATCATCATGACTTTCGTGAATCAGCAAACCTTCATATTTGTACATAAAAAACGTCAGTTATCCGCTATAAATACATCATTATAGCCGAGGGAGGAAATATAGTATTCACCTGACGACTCACTATTATGCCGCAGAGCTACGGTATACTGACCGCTATTACTATCTTATCAGGGACTTTACCATGTCAAAAATGAGTCATATCAATGTCATTGAAAAATATGAAGAGCATCGACTCGCTATTCATCATCTGCTGGCATCCATTTTGCGTTTTTTTGCTGACCGAAAAATGTTTGAGCAGAGTCAGGAGGAGTTAGTTGCGCAGTTTAATTCGCTGTATGACTATTATCCATTTATCAGTTTGTTTTATTTGCTTGATGCCGATGGTAAGCAAGTGACGGCTTGTATCAAAGGCAAGCACGTTAAAAGTCACGCAGAAATGGGCGTTGGAGCTGATCGCAGTAATCGACCTTATTATCTTGCCGCGCTAAACAGCGATAATGTAGTGATTACTGAACCCTATCTTGCCAGTGTGCGCCGTGAGTTGTGTCTGTCTGCCAGTGTGAAAATGCTCAATGACGATGATTCTGTTAAAGGCTATGTGGTGCTGAATATTGATTTAAACGAGACCTTGTCGTTTTTAACAGGCGATAGTCGGCGCATACTGTTTGAACCGTATTTTAAAGCCATGTACAGCTTTATTGTCTTGGGTTTATTCAGTGTGGCGGGGGTATTGATGTACACCGCCGCATTGGAATGTATAAAGGTGGCACTGTCATTATTCAGTGCTCATCAGGATATAGAAATACCGTTCGGGGTGGTTATTTATCTGACACTGGCATTAGCTATTTTTGATTTAGGCAAAACAACGCTGGAAGAAGAGGTATTGCTATATAAAGATATACTGCGACACAGTTCAACACGGCGCACCATTACCCGATTTATTGCGGTGATTATTATCGCCGTTTCCATTGAAGCCTTATTGATGATTTTCAAAGCGGCATTGCATGGCGGCGGTGAACAGCTGATTGAAGCGGTGTGGATTATTATTGCTACCGCATTATTGTTGGTTTCTCTGGGGGTTTATGTTTATCTGGGCAGTAGAGCAGAAGCTATTTTATTGAAAAATAACGATAGTATGAAGATAAAGCGCGATTTAACGGAGTAACAAAGAAGGACGGGCGATTAAACCCGTCCACTTGTTTGAGAATGAAACAGATGGATTCATTATTTACCTTTAGCCAGTCGGCGCGTCATCAACACGTTGCTGGAAATGGCAGAAGCCGCGAATAAAGTGCTTGAAACAATAAATTCACCTGAAATAAAACCTAACAGACCGATTAAAAATATAAGACCTGTAAACACGTCTCTAGCAAAATCACTCATAACACAACCCTCTTGTAAATTAAATTAGTGTGCTGACTGCACGGTTTCAACTATACCCCCTGTTTTTTAAATTAACAATTCATTAAAAATCATATACCTATCACAATAAGGCAATGGTTAGATGCTTTATGACGGTTAATTTTACTGGGAGTTTATGATTATCTTGGAAGCCAAGAAGAAGCTATTTTTTTAAAAAATAGTGATGGGGGATAAAACAGGATTTAACGTAAGCAAGAAGGACGGGCGATTAAACCCGTCCACTTATTTGATAGTGAAACACATACGCTCATCATTTGCCTGCCAATCTGCGAGTCATTAACACATTGCTGGAAATGGCAGAAGCCGCAAATAAGGTACTTGAAACAATAAATTCACCTGAAATAAAGCCCAAAATACCGATTAAAAATATAAGACCTGTAAACACGTCTTTAGTAAAATCACTCATGATATAAACCTCTTGTAAGTTAAAACGTTGTGCTGATTGCACGGTTTTAACTATACCATTCATCTTTTAAATTACAATACCCCTTAAATTAGATAGATTGTTTCTTTATAAGAAACAATATTTCATTGAATTTTCATAAAGTGCCTATAAGGCAACCTAATTTTATTTTACGACAAACAGATTAAACCCTGACAAATAGAACGTGATTAGTCTTAATGTCGAAAGAGTTCAACTTGTATCCGTCTTCATTGATAATAAGGGCAGGCTTCGATTTATTGTCTGCGGTTATTGCACGCTGTAATCTGATAGCGACGAAACCGATATGGCTAAAGCACAATAAAATGATTTAAAAAGCTTGGACAAACAAATCATCAATGGAACAAGCCTTTTGTCTTCGGAGAGCCTTAGGTTCTGTTGACATTTCATCGTAGCCAAATGAGTGCGGAAACGAAGCGAATAAAGCCCATGTAATTTCTGGCGAGCTTGTCAAATCGGGAAAACACTCGTCTGTAATGTTTGATTTTACCGAAAAAGCATTCAATCAA
>JAUYBJ010000112.1 GCA_030693155.1 Methylococcales bacterium | reverse complement strand
TGATTGAATGCTTTTTCGGTAAAATCAAACATTACAGACGAGTGTTTTCCCGATTTGACAAGCTCGCCAGAAATTACATGGGCTTTATTCGCTTCGTTTCCGCACTCATTTGGCTACGATGAAATGTCAACAGAACCTAGGGTTAATAAACTTAACACCAGCCATGAATCGGCAAATGTTTGTACGCCCAGCCATAAGCTGAACGGGGCAGTGGCGTGAAGCAAACTATGCGACAACCATAATATTGCCAGTACCCACATCATCAACGCGGCGGTGGTGCATGACATCCATTTTGGTCTGCTGTTTGCCAGTAATAAACTGAAACCCGCTAAAAATAACACCGCATAATCCAACGGGACAATCGCCTGCGTGGCTAACTGTATTTGCAAATACACACTGCTGAACACCAGCGTGATAGCGGTAAGCGCGGCAGGTTTGGCGTAAGCATTTAGGCGCGTACCTAAAGCGGCAAGCGGCAGACTTAAGGCAGTAAATAACAACCCCGCATACGCATCGTGGTTGATGTTTTGCCAAGTGAACGGATGCAGCGTTAAGGAAATAAGTTCGCTGGTTGCCAACAAGGCAAAACCTAATACCCAATAGCGCACCAGTTTTTGTGGATAACTTTTATCGCTTAACCAGAAAAACCCTGCGGTGCAGACTAAGGTCAATAAAGTGGCTAAATTACGCACACTATCAATACCCAACAACTGTATGCCGACCGCACTTAATACGATAAAAAACGCAGTGTTATGGGTGACTCGTGCAATGCGCTCACTTTCATCGGGAAAATCGGGATTGAGTATGTCCATCAGCTTGATAAATGCAGGCTGTTTTAGGCTATAGCGTGTCGATTGCCAAATGGTTACGGCAAACAACACCGCGACCAGTAACAGGCTTGCAGTGGGTAAGCCGATAAATGTCAGCAACAGTAATAATGCACCTAATACCAGCGCGACAGGTATCGGCAATAACTGAATCAGCAGATAACGGATAATCAGCAAGCCGCCCAATACCCCAGCCAGTAAAATCGCCGCCAACCAGCCGTAAGACGGCATTTCCAGCAACCAGCGCAGGATGATAGCTTTCAGGGTCAACAACCACGCTAACACCATCAATTGCGCCATCGGCGTGGCTATCAGGTCTTTAAATAATATCATGGAACTGGGCAGTGGATAGATGCCCAGTATGGTTAAGGACGGTAGCAATGCCCTTTTTTGGCTTGCCACCTCGCGCTCCAATTGGCGCGAATCTGAGAGTTCCTGACGTTCAACGTGCCACAGCCAACACCAGATAACGATGCCCAATATCACCGTCACCATGCCATTGGATGGTGGGGGGAAATACGTCAGTTTCAGCAATGCAAATGCCGCGCCCCACAAGCCGAACAGCAGATAAAACAAGCCACGCGATAATAACTGAACACTCAGCCACAGGGCGATAACACCCGCCAGTAATAACACCACGATACGCGGCGGGTTGCTCATATTCCATAAGGGTAATAAAGCGACTAATAATAAACTCAGTAAGGCACTGTTTAACCGTTGTACGATGGGTTCGGCAGTGGTTGTGCCGCTTGCGTTAAAAAATGTGGATAACCCTGAATAAGCCCATGCCGCCGACAGTAATAACACGCCTAAAGAAAACTGCGTCTCACCCAATACTGCCAACGGTGGCGTGTAATACACAATCAAGATGCCTAACGCGGAGCGTGTAAAACCAAGGCGTGGTGAGCAGATTTTGATAACTGTTTAACTCAACTTTATCGGCAATTTTAGAATACGGGGTAAAAATCGCCTGTGGTGCGGCTTTCAGTGCGTAATAGGTCAATACGCCCGCCGTCAACGCAGTTGTCATCGCTAACAAGCCCGCCTCACTGTCGCTCAAACTCCACACTGTCAGCAGAGCAAGCAAACTGTACAACACACGGAACACAATCAGGGCTAAATACGCCGATTGGCGTTTAGTTAATGCCCAGTGAGCGGCGCGGTGCAGTGCCAGTAAGACAGGTAAACTGGCAAGTAAATGCGTGGCTTCGGGTAGGTGTTGCAACACCAGCAAGCCGTATAGCCAGAAGTAGCAAGCCAGAAAAATACTCAGCGGCGTGAGCGTTAAATACCGCCAGACGATAAAGGCGTATAAGCCGATTGCCAGAATCAGCGTGAGTATGCTGGCAGTTTGATAACCCGCCACCAGACACAATGCCAATACCGACAAGCCATACACGAAAAAACTGAAGCGCGATAAATAGGCGGCTTGTTGCGTCCATTGCTTAAATTGCACATCGACAAAAAATAACAGCCCCGACAACAGCATCAGAAAAAAGCCGTAATAGCCGTCGGGCAAAGCAATGTTATTGCCTGTGCTGATAAAGACGAAGGACACCAAGGCGGCGTAAACCAGCGTACCTGCGGCAAAATAGGAAATTTTACGATGGTCGATAAAAATGGCTTGCAGCCATTGCGTGGCGTAGGCAACAATCCCCGCGCTCAATATCGCCATAATCAGCAAGTGAATCAGCGCGAGTAACTGCCACGCGGGGATGCCTATCAACACAGGCTGCAAGGTACACATTGCGGTCAGTGCGATAAAAAAACGCGGCAAGCCCTGTTGCAAACTTCTGTCCATCAAGCCAGACACCAGCGTGACCACAAAATAAAACACGCCCAATTCCACCAAAATCAGCAAACTGCTAAGAATGCGCAAGCCGCCACTGTCACTGCTCATCAATAATTGCGTGGCGGTGAGCGGTATCAGCAACAGGCTCAGGATAAACAGTACGGTGCTGGAAGTTTCCAGTTCGGGGCGTTTACTGCGCAGTTGATAGCCGCCGAATAATAAGGCGAGGGTGAAAATAAAAAACGCAAAAAAGGCAATCAGGTTACTGGCATAACCTTCGGTGGAATGCACTAGAAAGGTTGAACCTGCAATAAAGCAGAACACGCCGATAAACCAGCCGATATTCTGCATTAAAAACGGCACTGCCATTGAATGCCAACCTGATAACGCGCTTAACGCACGTTCTATGCGCGTGGGTTCATGAGGTTGCCATGCGTATTGGTTCAGCGTCGGTTCGGCTTTGCTGGTTTGCTGGGCGGGGCGATTGCCAACCTGTAGCAGTGTCGATGAATGATCGGCTTCATCAATGGCAAACACGGCGGGCTGGTGTGCGTCGGTAGCGACGTTGTGCTGTACCGTGTGAGCAGGTTCGTAGTCTATGGTGTTTTGTCAGCGTGACGGCAGGTGCGGTATCAACGGCGAGTGGCGAGGCGTTATCTGGCGTTGTAGATGACTGCCAGTCCTCCACAGGACTGGCAGTCATGGAATCATCGGTTTCTGATTGCCAAGGCGGTTTTCCAAGCGGTGTGTCTGCGTAATGATTGAGCTGTTCCCATGCAAGTGTGCGGCGTTCTTGCCATAAGCTGTTGTCGGCAACCGCGTTGAATTCTGCCAGATGACGAGTACACAGTGCGTCAATCTGTTGGTTTAATTCCGTGTGGCGTTCGCTGTCAATATCACCCGCTTCGTGCAGATTCTGTAATTCCAGCCGTAATAATACCAAGTCGGCTAAATCGCCCGCCGTTACAGTGAATGACTGGCGCGGTGGGTTGGGCTGATTGATTGCATCATCATGCTGGTCGTTTTTTTGAGCAGATAGTACAGTATAAAAAGGGCAGTACCCAACAAGCCAACCGTAGGTACATTCAGCCATAGAATCGCCAGTATGATGATGACAAGCCACTTCATGACACTGGGTTACAGCAAAATATTGGTTGAACTATCGCTATGCGTCGCTGACTCTGTTTTTGGCTGGGTTTTGATTTTCTGTTTCAGGTTGCGTAATTCTTCATCAATTTCCGCGTGCGTTTCCATGTCTAAAAACTCGCGTTCCAGTTGTGAAGAGTCGTTGCGCAATTCTTCCAAGGCTTCGGTGCGGGCTTCCATTGCTGCGACTTTGTCTTCCATGCGGTCAAAACTGGTTTGGGCTTTAATGCCCGCTTCAAAATTGGACAGGGTTTTGTCCATTTGCTGACGCGCAACGACGGCGTGTTGTCGTGCCGCTAAGCTGGTGCGTTTGCGACAGGCTTCTTCCAGCTTGGCTTCCAAGGCTTTTAATTGAGATTTCAGTCGTTCACTGGTATTTTTAGCCGATTGCCATGAGGGTTCTAATACTTTGCAGATGGCATCGTGTTCTTTTTTACGCGCTAATGCGGCGCGAGCTAGATCGTCATTATTATGTTCCAACGCCGTTTCAGCGCGGCTTAGCCATTCAGCGGATTGTTTCTGATTGGTTTCCAGCTCTTTTTGTAATTGTTTTTCACTGGTAATCGCCAGTACCACGCCTTCTTTGGCTTTGCTGATATTGTCTTCCATTTCACGGATGATTTGCTTAATCATGCGTTCAGGGTCTTCAACGCGGTCAATTAAATCGTTGATGTTGGCACTGATGACATCGTTAATACGTTTAAATAAGTCGGACATGAAGGTACTCCTCAGGTTGAATATCTAGGTGACAAGGTATTAAATCTTTGAGACATGATTGCCAGCCCTTTAAAAACTGGCAGTTATTAGTATTGCAGTAACAGGTTTAATCCACTACCCGTGTAGCGTGAAATCACAAGCTGTGTTCTTGAAATAACGTGGTAAATTCTGTAGCGGTTAACGGTTTGCTTACAACATAGCCCTGATAGGAATCACAGCCTTTTTCGCGTAGAAAAGCCAGTTGTTCCTGTGTTTCCACACCTTCTGCCAGCACTTTAAGACCTAAGCTGTGTCCCATGACAATAATCGTATTGGCAATGCCCATACCGTCTTGCTGTGGCGTAACGCCACTGATAAAACTTTTGTCTATTTTCAGCGTGTCTAACGGGAAGCATTTAAGGCAGGTTAATGAAGAATAACCCGTGCCGAAATTATCAATGGCAAGGCGAACGCCCAGCGCGTGTAAATTATTAAGCATATCGCTAATCAGCTCAGAATCCTGCGTTTCCATTAAACTGCGTTCGGTGATTTCCAGCTCCAGTTGGGCAGCGGGAAATCCCGTTGCCATCAGTACGTCATAGACAGTGCTGATTAAATCGCTACGTTTAATTTGCGGTGCGGAGATATTGACCGACAACACAATAGGCGGCAGTCCTGCATCCAGCCATGCGCGTCCTTGGCGGCAGGTTTCATAGAGTACCCACTCGCCAATATCAATAATCAGCGAGGTTTCTTCGGCGATGGGGATAAAGCCACTGGGCAGCATCAATTCATCAATACCTTGCCAGCGCACCAAGGCTTCAGCTCCAATGATATTGCCCGTCGCTATATCACAAGCGGGTTGATAAAAAACCCGTAATTCCTGCTTAAGCAGCCCCTGACGTAATTTGGTTTCTAATTGCAGACGTTGGCGGATTGCCTGAGTTAAGCTCTCTGAAAAATAAGCAAAACAGCCGCGACCACTGTTTTTAGCCTGATACAGGGCGACATCGGCATTATCCATCAGCATTTCTGCGACATCGCCGTGTTCAGGATAGAGACTTATACCGATACTGGTACCGATGTGTACATCACCGTGTTGACCGAGTTGAAATGGGGTACTCAAGTCAGTGACGATCATTTCTGCCACGCGAGCCGCATCTTCCTTGCGACTGATGTCGGCTAATAACACCACAAATTCATCGCCGCCTAAGCGTGCGACCATGTCGGTACTGCGCAACCGGGTACTGATACGCGTAGCGACTTGCTGGAGCAATTCATCGCCTGCGGAATGCCCGAAATTATCATTGACGGCTTTAAATCGATCCAAATCCAGCATCAGTAAGGCGAATTTGGATTTTTCGCGGGTGCTGACCGCAATGCTGTGTTCCAGGCGTTCCAGTAATTTTCGACGGTTGGGCAAGCGGGTTAATGAATCGAAAAAAGCGAATTGTTTAATCTGTTCTTCGGCTTCTTTGCGTACCGTAATATCAGTGATGGCGGTGACATAATGGGTAATCGTGCCATGCTCATCCTTGACGGGTGTGACCATAAGCCACGCCAGATAGACATCGCCGTTTTTGCGTTGTGTCCAGATTTCGCCCTGCCATGTTCCCGTTGCAAAAATGCAATCCCACAGTTCAGCATAAAAGGAATCATCCTGATGATAGGAATTAAACAGCATCGGGGTCTGACCCTTAACATCGGCTGATGTGTAACCCGTAATAGCCGAAAAAGCACGATTAACACGCAAAATAACCCGATTGGCATCGGTGATGAACATTCCGTCCTGTGATTCAAATGCAGTGGCGGCGATGCGCAGGTCGGTCTCATTATTTTTACGTTCGGTAATGTCACGCGTAAAGCCTACCGTGCCCAATACCCCGCCGCTGCTGTCAATGACAGGGGCTGTGTAAGTTTCAAACCAGTGGGAGACACCGAACGGATCAACGTTTTCTTCCTCAACGGTTTTTTGCTGGCAAGATGACAGCACCAGCCTGTCATCTTGCTGGTAGTGTTCTGCCACATCGGGCGGAAAAAAATCCGCATCTGATTTTCCTGTCAGTTGCTCAGGATTATCCACGTTTAATGATTTCGACAATGCCTGATTAGCGGCAAGAAAACGACCAGTGGTATCTTTGAACCACACCTTAAAGGGAAAATTGTCGAGTAAGGCGCGTTGATAATCATCTTTCTTACGCAACAGAGCTTCGCTAAGCATGACCGTTTCGGCAATTTTCTTATGCTCGGTAATGTCATAGAAGACAATCAGGTACATATTATGAAAGGTTTTTTCTATCGTTGCCGCGCTGATAAGTACGGTTTTGGTGTCGCCTGATTTACAAATAACTTTTACTTCAATAGGCGCAATGGCTTTGCCATTGCGGGCAGCGTGTTCCATCGCGTCTTGCCACGTTGCTTTCATTGCCTGCTGATAGCTTGAATCGGGGAAAGCCTTACGCCACCAGTCGTCTGTGGTGTGCAGGTCATTCGTGCCATAGCCGAACAGTTGCTCAAATGCGGGATTTAAAAATGTGATGTGGTGGTGTTTGTCGCTTAATGCCATCGGCACGGGAGAAACATCAATAATGGAACGCAAGCGGCTCTCACTGGCTCTCAGCTTTTCTTCCATGAACTTGCGTTCAGAAATATCAACCGCGATACAGAACACTTCAGGCTCATGGTTGAGGATATGAACGTAAGCATGGTAAGCAAAAATATCGACCTTCGCGCCATTTTTGTGCAGCAGGGATAATTCTGCTTCAGGCATGGGTTGAGTGGTTGTGAAGATGCGCTTAATCGCTTGTCGGTAATAATTTTGCTGGGCAGTGGGCAATAGCAGTTTAATGATGTCATGACCTATAGCCTCGGTGCTGGTGTAGCCATACAGCTGTTCAGAGGCTTTGTTCCAGTAGTGAATGACACCATCCTGCCCGTAACTTTGTACCGCTACCGAGGGAATATCTTCCAGCAAATGTCGAAAACGCGCTTCACTTTCCTGTAAGGCGATTTCTGCTTGTTTGCGTTCATTAATATAGGTTGCCAGAGTCATGCCGACCACCGCTAAGGTCAGCATATAAAACCATAAATTAGTTAATTGCCCGTCCACAAAATCATGACCGAAGTAACCGATGCCCAGATGTACGCCCAGTAAAGCTTGTATGGCAGTCATAATGAGAACGACTGTTACGCCTCTTGCACCCAGTTTTATCGCTACCCAGCCGATAAACAGGAACATCAGATAGCCTTTGGTGATTACGTTGACAGTGTCGGTGAACCAATCCATAAAAATAGATTGCCCTGCCAGAAATGCCAGTACCAACGGCAACAGGGTTTTAATAAGCTGCCGTATTCCCTGTAAACGGGGTAGTGGTTTGCGCCATATTATAATGGCAGGGGTCAGTAAAATAATGCCGAGTACATCTGCCATCCACCACACAGTCGCATTGGAATACCAGTGTCCAACGCTTATCACCCTGCCTGCAATCAGTGACGAAATACCAAAGGCGGCACTCACACACGCACTTAAAGGAGCGGCAAAAAACAGTATCAGGAAAAAATCGCGTAACTTGTTCAACGTCCCATCAAATGAGACAGTGCGACTCAGCAGCCACCAGCCTAACAACGGTTCGAGCGTATTACCTGAGGCAATACCGACAGACACACCGATGGAATCACCCGCTGCAATGCCACAGGCAAATGCGCCGAAGAAAATACTAGGGAGATAGCGCAGGCCGCCCAATAAAAGTACCGCCAATGCGAAGCCGCTGGGCGGCCATATCAACGTGACATTACCCGCATTGGTTGCAAACCATAAGCCCAGCTCTCCGAGGAGAAAATAAATTCCTGCCAGGACTGGGTTAAGTAATAAGGCTCGATAAGCAGCGGGCTTAATGATCATTTTTTCAATAAGTGAATTTTTGAGGTTAATAGCGACAATCGGAGATTGTTTACGCACGCTAAATAAAACAACACATATCATTATATAGAGTATCGACTCAAATGATAAAAGCCAGATTCTTGCAGGGCAGACTTCATGCACTCGGCACTTGTTCCAGATTCAGAAGCATTCAGCGTCTAATTATAGCCTTAATGGCTTTAAATAAAATGCCAAGCGTGTGATTTTATAGCGGATGCTTTATTTTTTGCTGTTTATAGCTCGTGTAAAGTCAGGAAGTAGTAACTTTTCCAAAAAATACGCGGTAGAATCACAATCAGTTTAATCACTCCTTAGACCATGCCCATGACATCTGATAATAATGATTTTACAAAAAATCCCGTAGAAATAACGATTAAAATCGCCATGACGTTACTGCTGTTTACATGGTGTTTTTATATAGTCCAGCCGTTCATTGTGCCGTTGGTGTGGGCATTGATTATTACCGTCAGCATTTTTCCTATCTACAAGCGGTTGCTGTTGCTGCTCAGAGGGCGACAGAAACTGACAGCAGTGTTGATAACCTTCTGTTTACTGCTCATTATTGTTGTGCCGTTTGTGGTGTTGGGTGGCACGATTGCCAGCAGTGCCGAAAGTTTGGCGCGGCAATTATCAGACGGTACGCTCAGCATTCCGTTGCCGACGCAAAAAGTGGCTTCGTGGCCGCTGGTGGGTGAAACATTGCACAAATATTGGACGCTGATTGCGACTAACCCGATGGACGCGCTGAAACCGATAGTGCCGCAGATTAAGCTGTTGGGGCAATGGCTGATCAGCAGTGGATTTTCCCTGACAGTTTCAATTTTTCAATTAGTCATGGCGATTATTATCAGCGGTGTATTATTGGCAAATGCTGAAGGCTGTCACCGTCTGGCATTAGCCATCAGTAAGCGTTTTGTCGGTGCAAAAGGTGCGGAATTTGAACGCATGAGCGAAGAAACCATTCGCAGCGTCGCCAATGGCGTGCTGGGTGTCGCCATTATCCAATCGTTGTTGGTGGGCTTGGGTTTTTGGGTCGCGGATGTGCCTGCGGCGGCATTATTAACGCTGGTGTGTTTTTTTCTGGCAGTGATTCAAGTAGGGCCGGGGCTAGTGGTTATTCCTGTCACCATCTACGTTTTTTCGTTTCATGACACTGTATTTTCTTTGATTTATCTGGTCTGGGCAGTGTTTGCAGGCTTGATAGATAACGTATTAAAACCGTTGCTGATGGGCAGAGGCAGCAGCATACCGATGGTGATTATTTTTCTCGGCGCAATAGGCGGCATGATATTTTCAGGGCTTATCGGCTTGTTTGTCGGTGCGGTGGTACTGGCTTTAGGCTATGAATTGTTTCGGGTGTGGGTATTTGAAGAGCAGTAAGCCAATTATTGCTACGCTACTAAATTACTTGTTGGCTAATGTTAAGGTTATAATCGCCATTTCGTACTACAAAACTTAATCCTAGTTATAACTAGCTTGTTTATCTCAAAAATATGACCCAAAAACTGTATATTCAAACCAATGGCTGTCAGATGAATGAATACGATTCTGACAAAATGCGTGATGTACTCCAAGCCTCACATGGTTTTGAGTTGATTGATGATCCAAAACTCGCTGACGTGTTGTTGCTCAACACCTGCTCCATCCGCGAAAAAGCGCAGGAAAAAGTATTCTCCGCCTTAGGAAAATGGCGCAAAATCAAAGACAAACGCCCCGATGTCATTATCGGTGTCGGCGGCTGTGTTGCCAGTCAGGAAGGCGAGGGCATTCAAAAACGCGCCCCGTTCGTAGACATCGTTTTCGGCCCGCAAACCTTGCACCGCCTGCCACAATTGCTGGATCAAGCGCGTAGTCAACACAAACCTGTGGTTGATATTTCCTTTCCTGAAATCGAAAAATTCGATGCTCTGCCCGAACCCAGAGCCGACGGCGTTAAAGCCTTTGTTTCAGTGATGGAAGGCTGTAGTAAATACTGCACATTCTGCGTTGTGCCTTATACGCGCGGCGAAGAAATCAGCCGCCCGTTAGCCGATGTGTTGGCTGAAATCACCTCGCTGGCAAAACAAGGCGTGCGTGAAGTCAATCTGCTGGGACAAAATGTCAATGCCTATCGCGGCATGATGGATGACGGCGATATTGCCGATTTTTCTTTATTGCTGCATTACGTTGCCGCTGTTGAGGGCATAGATCGCATTCGCTTTACCACCTCTCATCCTGTGGAATTTACCGACAGCCTGATTGAAGCCTTCGCGGAAATTCCGCAACTGGTTGACCACCTGCATTTACCCGTACAAAGCGGCAGTGATGCGATTTTAAAAGCCATGAAGCGCGGTCATACCGCCGCCTACTATAAAGAAACCATCCGCAAATTACGCGTGGTGCGTCCTAATATCTGCCTGTCATCGGATTTTATTATCGGCTTCCCCGATGAAACCGATGCCGAATTTGAAGAAACCATGGCTTTTATTGACGACATCGGTTTTGATTTATCGTTCAGCTTTATCTATAGCCAACGCCCGGGAACACCCGCCGCAGAACTGATTGATAACGTGCCTGCCGAAGTCAAAAAACAACGGCTGGAGCGTTTTCAACAGCGCATTAATGAAATGACCGCCGCTATTTCAGAAGCAATGATCGGCACGGTGCAAACGGTACTGGTCGAAGGGCAATCGAAAAAGAATCCATTGCAAATGCAGGGCAGAACCGAAAACAACCGCGTGGTTAATTTCATCGGGCATCCGCGTTTAGCAGGACAGTTTGTTGATGTATTGATAGCCGAAGCCTTGCCTAATTCATTACGCGGTCGCATGGTTGACACCTCGGTCGAAAAAATCATCCCCACTCATTAAGCCCACTATGCCCATTATTTCTAAAGAAATTAATCTACTTCCTGCCGATAACAATCGACTGGTCAATTTTTGCGGTCAGCTGAATTGTCATCTGCGCCATATTGAAGCGCGGCTTCAAGTCGATATTTCCAATCGCGGTAATCAATTCAGCGTCACAGGTGAAGAAGCGGCAGTGAAAGCCGCTGGGGCAGTGATGCAAAAATTATTCGAGATGACCGCAACAGAACATCTGACACCTGAACACGTTCATTTAGCCATGCAGGATGCCACTATAGATGAACTGCTCGCCTCGCCTGAATTGCCCACGCAACAAATCATCACCATCAAAACCAAATTCGGCATGATTAAAGGGCGCGGTATTAATCAGCAGGATTATCTGCGCAAAATTACCACCCACGATATTAATTTTGGCGTTGGACCTGCGGGAACGGGTAAAACCTATCTGGCGGTGGCGTGCGCGATTGATGCCTTGCTGCATGAAAAAGTACGCAAAATAATTTTAGTGCGTCCTGCGGTGGAAGCGGGAGAAAAACTGGGCTTTTTACCAGGAGATATGGCGCAAAAAGTCGATCCCTATTTACGCCCTTTATATGACGCACTTTACGAAATGCTGGGTTTTGAGCGCGTGGAAAAAATGCTGGAAAAAGGCATGATAGAAATCGCACCCTTGGCATTTATGCGCGGCAGAACACTGAATGAATCATTTATTATTCTCGATGAAGCGCAAAACACCACGCTGGAGCAGATTAAAATGTTTTTAACCCGCGTCGGTTTTGGCTCTACTGCCGTCATTACCGGCGATGTCACCCAAATAGATTTACCCTCAGAAAAAATGTCGGGCTTACGCCATGTGCTGGAAGTGTTAAAAGACGTAGAAGGCATCAGTTTCACCTTTTTCGGCGTACGCGATGTGATCAGGCATCCATTAGTACAACGCATTGTGTCGGCGTATGAAATCTACGAAAAAACCCATCCAGCCAAACCATGAACAGCGTAGAAATACAAACCATTTTTGCATCAGCAGGGCAACCTGACGAACAACAGATTCAACTCTGGATTGATAAGGCACTGGAAGGCATTGAGGGCGATACCGAAATTGTGGTGCGCATTGTCGATGAACAGGAAAGTGCCGAACTCAACCAGCAATACCGCCATAAACAAGGCGCGACTAATATTCTCAGCTTTCCCGTTGAACTACCCGAAGGCATTGACCTAGACCTGAATTTATTGGGTGATTTAGTCATCTGCGCTCCTGTCCTTGAACGCGAAGCACAGGAACAAGGCAAGCCCCTCGCTCACCATTGGGCGCACATCATTATTCATGGTGTCTTACATTTACTGGGTTACGATCACCTTGATGATAGAGAAGCAGACGAAATGGAAAGTAAAGAAATAGCACTATTGCAAACACTGAATATTCCTAATCCTTATCAACAGGTAACAGAGCGATGAGCGAAGAACAACCTCCAAGTAGAAACCTGCCACGCAAAGGCTGGATAAATAAAATCAGTCATTTACTGAGTGGCGAACCGCAAGATTTGAATGAGCTGGTAGAGATATTACGCGACGCGCGAGAAAACCGCTTATTAGACACCGAAGCCTTGTCGATGATTGAAGGCGTATTACAAGTGTCACAAATGCGCGTTCGGGACATTATGATTCCGCGCGTACAAATGGTGGCACTCCCTAAAGATACAGAGCTGGAAACCATCCTGCCGCTGGTCACCGAATTCGGACATTCCCGTTATCCCGTCATTGATGGTGACCGTAGTAAAGTAGTCGGCATTCTCCTCGCCAAAGACTTGCTGGCAAAAATTCTGGAAAATAAAACCCTGCAAGTCTGGGAAATTATGCGCTGTGTCAGCGTCGTCCCCGAAAGCAAACGCCTGAACGTCCTGCTGAAAGAACTGCGCACCCAAGGCAATCACATGGCGATTGTAGTTGACGAATACGGTCAAGCCGCAGGACTGGTCACCATCGAAGATATACTGGAACAAATTGTCGGCGAAATTGAAGACGAATATGACGATCATGAAGACGAGGGCTATGTCTGCGAGCGTAACCCCAATGAATTCATGGTGAAAGCACTGATGCCGATAGACGAATTCGACGATTATTTTGCCGCGCATCTGACCACCGATGAATACGACACTGTCGGCGGCTTTATTGTTCACGAACTGCAACATATGCCAAAAAAAGGCGAACACCTTATCGTCGATAATCTGCGTTTTGAAATCGTTAAAGTAGACACTCGTCGTATTCATTTAATCAAACTAAAGAAGATCTAATTATGCAAACGATATTAGTCACAGGTGGTGCAGGTTATATTGGTAGCCATGCGTGCGTTGAACTACTGCAAGCGGGTTTTAAGGTAGTCGTTGTGGATAACTTTTCCAACAGCAAGCCCGAATCGTTGGTCAGAGTACAAAAAATCACAGGCTTATCGCCCACTTTATATCAAGCCGATATTCGTGATAAACAAGCTCTCAGCGACATTTTTGCTAAAGAAAATATTGATGCCGTCATCCATTTTGCAGGTTTAAAATCCGTCGGCGAATCCTGTTCCGATCCGCTTAATTATTATAATAACAACGTCTACGGCACGCTGGTATTACTGGAAGCAATGAACGAAGCGAATGTAAAAAACCTGATATTCAGTTCATCGGCAACCGTTTATAAAGAATCAACAATCAATCAATATGCAGAAGATTTTCCCTTAGGTTCGATTAACCCTTACGGTCGTTCCAAGCTGATGATTGAAGAAATTTTACGCGATGTGTCCACCGCCGATAAAATCAACCAATCTGCCACGCCGTGGAAAATTGTGTTATTGCGTTATTTTAACCCCATCGGCGCACACGAAAGCGGCATGATAGGCGAAGATCCCAATGGCATCCCCAACAATTTACTGCCCTACGTTTCCCAAGTTGCCATCGGTAAATTGGCGCAGTTATCGGTCTGGGGTGATGATTACCCAACCCGCGACGGCACAGGCGTTAGAGACTATATTCACGTTGTTGATTTGGTGAAAGGTCATATTAAAGCCATAGACGCGCTGGATGCTGAACAGTTTAAAAACGGCGCGTGTAAAGCCTACAACCTCGGCACAGGCACAGGTTACAGCGTACTGGAAATTATCAACACCTTTGAAAAAGTCACTGCTCGCCCTGTGAACTACAAAATCGCCCCCAGAAGAGCAGGCGATTTAGCCGAATGTTTCGCTAATCCCGCGTTGGCTCTAGCCGAACTGCATTGGCAGACGGAAAAAAATCTCGATGATATGTTGGCGGATGCGTGGCGGTGGCAAAGCAATAATCCGAACGGTTACGAATAAATCCATTATGTAGGGTGGGCAGCGTTTTTCTGCCCACCGTTTTATCAGTATAACGGTGAGTAAAAATAACATTACTCACCCAACCTGTAGCCTACTATGACTGAACTGGAACACTTCAAATTGCTGGGCATTGCCTTGGCAATCGGTTTGCTAATCGGTCTGGAACGTGGCTGGCGTACCCGTGACCGCGTTGAAGGTATGCGCGTTGCCGGGTTGCGCACTTACGGGCTGATTAGTTTGCTGGGCGGTTTGTCAGGCATTCTGGCACAGCAGGGCAACACCTTTTTAGTTGAGTTTGTGTTTCTGGGGCTGACTTCCGTATTACTGGTGGCTTACAGTAAAAGCCTCGATAAATTTGAAGATTTCAGTATCACCAGCCTCATTGCCACACTGGTCACCTTTACCTTGGGCGCGTTGACCGTTTTCGGTCATATTACGCTGGCTTCTGCCAGTGCTGTCGTCATTACCTCTTTGCTCGGTTTTAAACCCCTGCTACACAGTTGGGTGAAAAAACTGGAACAGCAGGAATTGAATGCCACACTGGAACTGTTGCTGATTTCAGTCGTCGTATTGCCGATATTACCTAATCAAAACTATGGCTCTTGGGATGCGTTTAATCCCTATCATATCTGGTGGATGGTGGTGCTGATTGCTGGCATTTCCTATCTGGGTTATTTCGCTATCAAAATAGGCGGCAATCAACACGGCCCTGTGTTGACGGGTGCATTGGGCGGCTTGGTATCATCCACTGCCGTCACGCTTAATTTATCCAAGTTATCCACCTCCTATCCACAGATGGAAAATGTGTTGGCAGCAGGTATTTTAACCGCCTGCGCGACCATGTTTGCTCGCACACTGTTGCTGACGTGGGTAATAAATCCCATCATGTCGCAAACCCTGCTACCTGCGTTGCTGGTCATGGCACTGTTTACTTATATCGTCGCTTTTTTGTTGTGGAAAACGGCTCGAGACCTGCCGATTCATGAAGACATCGCACTGAAAAACCCGTTTCAACTGGGTATGGCAATCAAGTTCGGTGCGTTTTTGGTGCTGATTATGCTGCTGTCCAAAGTGCTGAAATTTTATTTCGGCGATACAGGAACTTATGTCCTTGCCGCCGCGTCTGGTCTGGCAGATGTTGACCCTATTACGGTGTCGATGACTCAAATGACTAAGGACGGTATGGAAATCGCTGTTGCTGCTAAGGCAATTCTGATTGCAGTATCGGTCAATTCAGGCGTAAAAAGTCTATTTTCAGGCACAATCGGCAATCGGGCGTTAGCGTTCAGAGTCGGTGGTACGTTGCTGTGTGCGGTGGGTGCAGGTTTATTGATGGCGTACAACATCAACGGACTGTAAAACAGTGAAATAAAGGCAGGAGTAAAACATGAACATTTTATTAATTGGTCTGCTTATCGTTATCGGCTTCATTATTCTGGGTCTGCGTATGGATCAGGAATATGAACGCGGCGTTATTTTTCGACTGGGGCGGTTTTTAGCCGTCAAAGGGCCAGGGCTTTATTGGATAATCCCGTTTATTGACAGCAAACAGCAAGTTGATATTCGCACCAATACCGTTGATATTGAATCACAGGAAACAGTGACCAAAGACAGCGTGACTATCAAAGTCAACGCCGTCATGTATTACAAAGTCACCCATCCCGAAAAAGCCATTATCTCGGTGTATAGCTACCGAAACGCCTCGTATCAAGCGGCGTTAACCGTGTTGCGTAACGTTATCGGACAGCATCAATTAGATGAAGTATTGCGCGACCGCGAGCATATCAACCAATCCATCAAAGAAATGGTCGATCAAATTACCGCGCCGTGGGGTTTGAGTATCGAACTGGTGGAAATGAAAGATGTAGAGTTGCCCGAAAATATGCAGCGTGCAATGGCGAAAGAAGCGGAAGCGGTCAGAGAAAAACGCGCGCGTATCATCAAAGCCGAAGCAGAATATGAAGCCTCACAAAAACTCTCGGAAGCCGCAAAAGAAATTGCGCGTAATCCCATGTCATTAGAATTGCGGCGTATGCAGATGATTACTGAAGTGGGCGCGGAGCAAAATACCACCACGATTATGTTAATGCCGTCTGAATTTATGAATATGGCACAAGCGATTGCGGACAAATTGAAAGCGGATAAAACGTAAAAACGATGGATGAATGATGGGTTTTGGCAATTGCCGCGACCCATCCTGTGTCACTGCAACGCTATTTCATTACGCCTTTTGGGTTGTCACCGTATTCATTCGTACCTGCTGTACTGTCCTGCACAAAAAAGACAAGCAGCGCAATCACACCAATGACGGGAATTAACAGGATAAACATCCACCAGCCGCTACGGTCTGTGTCATGAAGTCTGCGTACTGATACCCCAAGACTAGGAAGCAGAACCGCCAGACTGTAAAGCCCGCCTAATAAACCCACGCCTGTTTCAGCGTCTAACGTGCCAGTTGCCTGATCAATCATGGAAAGACCCACACCGACCAGCATATTGAATAACACAAAATACCAATACTCCGCGCGTTGCGCCCTACCGCTAAATACCGTATATTTTTTCAGAACGCCAAAATACCAATTCATATTTTTCACCTTTTTATTGCCCGTGATAATGTGTGTTAGACGACTGCCGGGCAGTGCGGCTGACTAACGGGTTATGAGTATGCTACTGCTGATAAATAAATTAAACCAATTTTTTACCGGTTAATGTAAAGGCGACGCGATTCCCTCACTCAGGGTAAAATACCCAGCAATACAGTCAACTAAGCAGATTATTATGTTCCTCGCCAAAGATTTTATAGAAACTGCCGAAAACTTAATTTTTGCTGTGGTCGCTGATGACATGGAGCAGGATAAAGTGCTGTGTTTTTTGCGTTATGCACAGCACAAAAAAATCAGTACCAGCGCGGCTAATCAGCTACTCAAACAGCATCATGCGGATTATGTGCATTATTCGCCTGTGTTAGATGCCCATCTTCATGCCGTTCCTCTGCATTGCATTATTCAACACTATCAACCTAAACACCGTTTGCAGGACATTCTGCATATCGCCCAGCCTGATAGTATTCAACAGGATTTGATTGCATTGTGTGCTTTATTGCATAAAAACGGCGTGGATTTACATCAATGCGGTGTCACGGGTTCGTTATTAATCGGTGTGCAACAAGCCAGTTCTGATATTGATCTGGTGTGTTACGGGCGCGAGGTGTTTCACCAGTGCCGCGCGGTGGTGCGTGAACTGATCGCACAACACGCATTGCACACGCTCAGTGATAAAGATTGGCAAGCATCGTATCAACGCCGCGATTGTGAGCTGAATTTTGCCGATTATCATTGGCATGAACAGCGTAAATTCAATAAAGCCCTGATTAACGGGCGAAAATTTGATGTAAGCCTGAGTGATGCCTCACGGTTATCCGCTACCCGCTATCAAAAATGCGGCGTAATCACCCTGCAATGCCGCGTCATTGATGACTATTATGCGTTTGATTATCCTGCGGAATTTACCATAGACCACGAACACATCCGCACCGTGGTGTGTTTTACTGCCACTTATACAGGGCAGGCAATCAGCGGTGAATGGATTGAAGTGTCAGGCGTGGTGGAACAAAACGCGCAGGGCGAACAACGTATCGTGGTCGGTTCAAGTCGCGAAGCGTATGGTGAATATATTAAGGTGATTCGATGCTTGATCTAGCCGATTTTTCAGCCGTTATTTTCGACATGGACGGCTTGGTGTTGGACACCGAAACAACCTATTTTATCGCGTGGCAACAGGCGGCGGCGAGTATGGGTTATACGCTGTCCGATGGTTTTTGCGCCTCGTTGTCGGGCTTGAGCGGCGATGCGGGTACGCAAAAATTATTGGCGGAATGCGGGGCGGATTTTGAGTTATCCACATTTAAACAAGTCGCTGGTTTGCACTGGCATGACCACGTTAAGCAATACGGTATTGCAGTAAAATACGGTTTTCATGACTTACTGGCATTGATTATTCAGCACGAGATACCGTATTGTCTGGCGACCAACAGCCGCGCTATTAACGCGCTGGAATGTCTGGCATTAGCAGGATTAACCGAGGTGTTTGATCTCATTATCAGCCGTGATGATGTGCAGCACGGCAAACCCGCACCCGATATTTTTCTGCACGCCGCCGCCCGTTTGCAAGTGCCGATTGCGCGGTGTCTGGTGCTGGAAGATTCTCATGCGGGTATTGTTGCCGCGACGCAGGCGGGGGCGTTCAGCGTGTTTATTCCCTCCATGCTACCGATAGACCCGCTGACGCTCGCCTTGTGTGATGTGATGCTGCCTGATTTACGCGCTGTGCGGGAATCGTTCCGTGCTTAGTGCGCAGGTCATGTATAATTTGGCTATTTTTTAGCCACCGCCTAACTTTATTTGATGACTCAACAGCCAACAGTCTCCGTTATTGCCCCCGCTCGATTACACATGGGATTTATTGATTTAAGCGGTTCACTCGGTCGCCATTTCGGCAGTATCGGTGTCGCACTGAATGAACACGCTACGCGGCTTTCTGTGACTCCTGCCGCACAACGCATGATTACAGGGGATTGTGCAGAGCGTGCCGATCAATGTTTAACCATGCTATGCAAAGCGTTGAATGTTTCCGATAAGGTGCGCATTGATATTGAAGCGGCGATTCCTGAACACGTCGGCTTGGGTTCTGGCACACAAATGTCGCTGGCTATCGGTTCGGCATTGAACGCGCTGTACGATTTAGGGCTGAGTGTGCGTGACATTGCCTCGGTCATGGACAGGGGCTTGCGTTCAGGTATCGGTATCGGCGTATTTGAACAAGGCGGTTTGGTGGTCGATGGCGGACGCGGTGAAAACACCATTATCCCGCCCGTGCTGGTGCATTTTGATATACCTAGCGAATGGCGATTTATTTTAGTATTCGACAAACGCGGACAGGGTCTGCACGGTCAACAGGAAATTCAGGCGTTTAAAAAATTGCCGCCGTTTCCCCAACAAGAGGCCGCGCGGTTGTGTTATCTGCTGTTGATGCGCGGTTTACCTGCGGTGGCGGAAAATAATATTGTCCAGTTCGGCGAGGTTATCAGCCAGTTGCAACAATCGGTCGGTGAGCATTTTTCTGCCGCACAGGGCGGGGTATTTACCAGCCCCGAAGTCACCAAAGCCATGCACTGGTTAGCCGAACAAGGCGCGGTGGCGATTGGTCAGACTTCATGGGGGCCGACGGGTTTTTGTGCAATTGATGGCGCGGAATTAGCCGAATCTCTGACCGAACGGGCGCGGCGCGAGTTTGTGCAGTTTGATAATCTGAGTTTTGTCACTGCCAGTGCGCGTAATCGCGGCGGTGAAGTGTTTGTGACGCGGGCGTAAAAAGCATTAAAAATGAGGTATTTGCGCGGGAAAATGAGTTAATTGAATTAGGTAGAAGTGTTAGCTACAATTGATAAAATATCTTAAAGATTCTTAATTTTCTTTTCAATTTTTCATCACAGTGGCTCTTATGAACCTATCTCACTCCTACGCTCTTAATACGATTGCCCTGTTGCTTTTTACCAGCTTAGCATCAGTGGTGAAAGCTGCTCCACAAGTGCCTGTGATAGACTGTTCGATTACTGGAACCTGTCCGAATAGAAATATAGGCGGAGCAGGTTTATTAATGCGCGAAACCAGCAAGCCACCTGAAATTCCCAAACAAAAACCTGAAGCCAATATCGAAACCCCCGAAACACAACGTCCGCCCATGCAGTCGCAAAGCAGTCTGCAAGTCACTGTCCAGTATTTTTCCTTTAGCGGTAACAGCCAGTTCAGCAATAACGAGTTGCAAGCCCTGTTAGCGAAATACAAAGGGCATCCTGTGAGCTTCAATGATTTGCAGGAAGCCGCTAATATCATTACTGACTATTATCGTAAAGCAGGGTATTTAATTGCCCATGCCTATTTACCCGCGCAGTCCATCAAAAACGGCATTGTGGACATTGTGGTTCTCGAAGGGCATTTAGACGGCTCGCATTTAGACGGCAATTCGATTGAATTAATGGGCGATACCCGCATCAACAAAAGCGTGTTACAAAAATTCCTCAATACCAGCAAAAAAGGCGACGTGGTTACCGATGCCGATTTGAGTCATTTTAGTTTGCTTATCAATGACTTACCGGGTATTGAAAGTAAAGTCGTGTTAGCCCCAGGTGATAAAACTGGCACAACCTCGCTCACTCTGAAAGCCAAAGAAGACCCGATGGTCAGCGGCTACCTGTCTACCGATAATCACGGCTTGTATTCCACAGGCTACTATCGTTTTGATGGCGGTATCAATATTACCGACCCGTTCGGCTTGGGCGATCAACTGTCATTGCGTATGCAAACCACCGAAACAGCGGGTTCTGTGATGGGATCAGCCAATTACAATGCACCGATTAACGGCTACGGTACACGTTTGGGGGTTAATTTCTCGCAACTGAATTACAGCTTGGGGCGCAGTTTTACTCCGTTAGATGCCGATGGTCTGGCGCGTACGGTCGGTGCGACGGTTACACATCCCTTGTATTTAACTCGTGAAGCCCGTCTAACAGGCATAGGTCACTATGAGCATCGCTGGTTGCAAGACAATATCAACTCATTCGACACGCACAATGACCGTGAACTGAATGTGATGAGTTTTTCATTTGCAGGCAGCCTGTATGACAAACTGATTCCCGCAGGCGGCTTGACACAAGGTTTCCTCAATGTATCAGCAGGGGAAGTTTATTTTACCAATCAAGTAGCCGCTATCGCCGATAACCTGTCAGAGCTGAACTCCAACGGCGGTTATCACAAACTCGACTGGCAATTAAATCGGACGCAAAACATCTGGGGTGATACGGGTATCGGCGATGTGAGTTTATACGCCAATTTCAGCGGACAAGTCGCCAGCAAAAACCTTGATAGTTCCGAACAAATCAGTTTAGGCGGGTCTAACGCCATTCGTGCCTATCCAGTCGGCGAAGGCAGTGCCGATGAAGGCTGGTTATTCAACGGCGAAACCCGCTACAGCTTACCTAATTTTTCTATGATTCCTGGGCAGTTGCAGCTTATCGGCTTTATTGATACAGGCTATTCACGCATTAATGCCAAACCGTTAGCAGGTCAACAGGCGAACCGTCATCTGACAGGCTATGGTTTCGGTATTAACTGGCTGGGCGCGGCAGGTTTTAACCTGCGCACCAGTTTAGCGTGGCGTGATGTTGGTACACAACCGCAATCTGATCCCAATCAGAGCGAACCACAAGCCTATTTTCAATTAACAAAAACGTTCCAATAAGCGCGTCTAACACAATGCTATCATGAATCATATCTATCGTAGCGTCTGGAACGAAGCCCTAGGCGCGTGGGTTGCCGTATCTGAAATCAGCAAAGGACAGGGTAAACGTTCTGCCAATCGCCGTCAAACGCCAACGAATGTCAAACAGTTGGGTTGCCAAAAAGACGGTAACCCAACCTACATCACTTACCTTTGGCAACGGGCTTGTTGCTATGTTCGTCTGCAAGCTGGGCATTACCCACAGGTAACGAATTAGTGGCAGGACAAGCCACCGTCAGCAATCCCAACGAAATCGACCAGTCCAGCCAAAAAGCCGTGGTCAACTGGCAGGGCTTTCCGTCGGGCAAAACGAAGCAGTCAACATTAATCACTGATGTTACGCACACCTCGCCCCGAAAGCGTACTATTAAAAGATGAACAGAGAAAATTTAGCTATATACACTGATTACTTGATATGCACTAACGGATTCACTACCGCAACTGGATTATCGGCGATGTTGGAGGGAGA
>JAUYBJ010000139.1 GCA_030693155.1 Methylococcales bacterium | reverse complement strand
TTGATTGAATGCTTTTTCGGTAAAATCAAACATTACAGACGAGTGTTTTCGCGATTTGACAAGCTCGCCAGAAATTACATGGGCTTTATTCGCTTCGTTTCCGCACTCATTTGGCTACGATGAAATGTCAACAGAACCTAGGAACTGGCAACAACTAAAAACCCAAGCGTTTAATCAAGGTTGAAAACGCATTGCTTTTAAAAGCCGCCTCAGCAGGCGCGATTTTTGGGCTGGCTTTACCAATCATCTCGCCCAGTTTAACCGCTTTATTCGCGGTAAAATCAGCGTTCCATTCGGCATAATCTTTGCCGAACAGCACAATAATGGTTGAACCCATATTGAAGCGTCCCATTTCCGCGCCTTGTTCCAGCGTTGGCGCATTGTCTTCATACAGCCAGTTTTGTACACTGGTGCGGGTCGGCGGTGTTACCACACCATGCCACACAGTTTCCACGCTGGACACAAAAATCGCGCCGACCAAAATCAACGCCATCGGGCCCGCTTCGGTATCAAATAAACAGCACACACGCTCATTGCGAGCAAACAAACCTGGCACAGCTTCGGTCGTTGCGGTATTCACACTGAACAAGCGACCGGGAACATGAACCATTTCTGTCAATGTACCCGTCAACGGCATATGCAGACGGTGATAATCTTTCGGCGATAAATAAATCGTGGTAAACACACCGTCATTAAATGGCGCGGCGCGTTCCTCACTGCCACCCAATAAATCAGTCACGGTAAAACTTTTCCCTTTCGCCTGAAAAATATCGCCAGCGGTAATATTGCCCGCCTGACTGACCACACCATCGGCGGGACTGACCAGCGCATTTTTTTCCGTGCTTAACGGTCTGGCATCGGGCTTTAATTCACGGGTAAAAAAGTCGTTAAAACTTTTAAACGCATTAATATCCTGCACCAAGGCCTCGTCCATATTGACACCGTAATGCTGAATAATTTTTTTAATAAACAGATTTTTAACCCACACAATTTCTGAATGCGTGAGTTTGCTCATCAGTTTTGACAAGGTATGTTGCGGCAATATAGATTGCAAAAAAGCGTTCATGAACATCTCTACGGTAAATTAACTAATTCAGGCGCGTGCCACGCAGGGGCTCTATGTTCAACAACGATGGTGGTATACACACCGCCGCGCACGTTGAATTCCGCACGAATACGCATAAAACTGGGTTGAATAGCTCGCACCAGGTCATCCAGTATTTCATTAGTAATCGCTTCATGAAACGCGCCTTTATCACGAAACGCCCACATATATAACTTAAGCGATTTTAATTCCACGCATAACGCCGCTGGTACATAATCAATCTCAATAGTCGCAAAATCAGGCTGCCCTGTTTTTGGACACAAACAGGTGAACTCTGGTGTAGTGATATGGATGGTGTAATCACGGTCAGGACGCGGATTAACGAAGGTTTCAAGGTCTTTGCTGGGTTGTGTAGTCATGATGTTCATAGCCTATTAAATAAATGATAGCGTATTTTAACAGTCATATAGATTTACGGGGACACTATCATTCAAACACACTGCGGATGCGTTCCGCCGTGTGGTAGGATTGCCTTTATTAGGTGGCTTGAAGTGCGGTTAAATACACAAAACCCTCCCACACAAATACTTTTACAGCCATCTGAAAAATCAACAACCACTTAACAGGCAATAATGCACAACGCACACCCAAAAATCCCCCGAGAATACGCAGCACACTGGTCAGACTACGAACTGCTGGATGCAGGCGGCGGTAAAAAACTGGAACGCTGGGGCAATATCATCACCATTCGTCCCGACATTCACGCCGATTTTAAGGCGGGTTGGTCAAATGCCCACTGGCAAGATATGGCACATTGGGAATTTGAAGAACACTCATCAACCCAAGGGCAATGGAAAAATATCAAAGCGGACGCGCCCGAACAGTGGACAATCGCCTATCAAAATTTACACTTTGGCTTAAAGCTGACGCAATTCAAACATCTGGGCTTATTTCCCGAGCAACAAGCAAACTGGCGATTTATTCAACAACGCACGCGTGCAGGTCAAAAAATCTTAAACCTGTTTGCCTACACAGGCGCGGCATCGCTGGTTGCCTGTAACGCAGGCGCAGAAGTGGTTCATGTCGATTCAGTCAAACAACTGATTACTTGGGCAAACGATAACAAAGAACTCTCTCAACTCGCCGACATCAAATGGGTACATGAAGACGCATTAAAATTCGCCCAACGCGAATTAAAACGCGGCAAACACTACGACGGCATCATCATGGATCCACCCGCATGGGGTTTAGGTGCAAAAGGCGAAAAATGGAAACTGGAATACCACCTGTCCAGCTTAATAGCAACCGCCTACAGTCTGATGAACTCAGGGGCTTTTTTAATTCTCAACACCTATTCGCCCAAAATAGAACCCTCCGATTTAGCCGCCTCCGCCGAACTGTTTTTTGCTAAAAACCAAATAGAAATCAAACAGCTATGTATGCCAACAAAAACGGGCAAAGAGCTGTATTACGGCAATTTATTACGGGCGATAAAGTGAGGCGGTTTTGACTTAATCAGGTAACGTATTTACTTGGCTACTTGCTTGAAAACTAGAAAAGTAGGGTACGCACAGCGTACCCTGCTCGGCTGCGAGCTTTAATTATGAGCAGGTCGTAATAACGTTTCAATTTTATTAGCTATCTGATCAAGAGCCGATGGTTGATTGTCGATAATTGTCACGCATTTTTTATAAGAACGTAGTTGAATACAAACCCTTTTACTGCTTGTATTGGACTCTTTTTTGATAAGGGTAGTGACGGTTTTATTGTTCTTAAGTGTTACCTGTTTTTTAACAGTAAAAGTATCTGCAATTTCAAAAAAATGGATGGCGTAAAAGTCATTAAGTAATTCAAGCAAGGTGTCATTTGTAATATTTAATCGTTGTTTCTCTTTATTCTGGCTAAAAAAACTGTTGCCATTACCATTTATTGAGATTTGGTAATTTTTTGAATTATCCTCGCCAGATTGACTGGAAATAGTGATGGACACTTTTTCCAGTGGATACTGAGCTGGCAACGGGAAATGTGTACTTGCTAAAAGACTATTGCTGATAAAACTGGTTATCAGCGCAATAAAAAAATAATAAGGTAAGCTCATTTTTTATTCTCCTTGATTTTAAAAAAACGCCAGCGCAATAATTTTTCCAGCCCCACTATTAAATAAATACTCATGGCAACACCTAAAATCAACAGCCATTGCTCAGGGGCAAACGCGGCAGTGCCAAACAGTTTTTGCATTGGCGACCAATAGGTAAATAACAACTGGGAGGATACCATGCAAAATACCCCGAAAATAAGCCATATATTAGAAAATACACCAACACTGAACATCGAATACCGCAAAGAGCGGCAGTTAAATAAATAAAAAGTTTGGCTAAAGACAAACACATTCACCGCAATAGTCCGCGCCGCAGCCAGCGACTCTCCCTGAAACAAAGCCCATTCAAATAAACCAAATGCACCGATTAACAAAAGTATGCTGACCAAAAAAATACGCTGCACTAGCAAAGCATTTAAAATCGGCTGTTTCGGGTCACGCGGTGGGCGGTGCATCAAACTGGATTCCTTTGCTTCAAAAGCCAGTGTCATGCCCAAAAAAACCGCCGTACTCATATTGAGCCATAAAATTTGCACAGGTGCCATCGGTAAAGCAACGTTGGCAATAACGGCGGTAGTCACGACTAGACCTTGCCCGCAATTGGTAGGCAATGTCCAGACAATAAATTTAATCAGATTATCAAACACGCCGCGCCCTTCTTCTACTGCTGCGGCAATGGTAGAAAAAAGATCATCCGTCAATACCATTGCCGCCGCTTCTTTGGCAACTTCAGTACCCCCTTGTCCCATGGCTATACCGATATTCGCCTGCCTTAATGCGGGGGCATCATTAACACCATCGCCTGTCATCGCAACAATATGACCGTTAGCCTGTAAGGCTTGCACCAATTGCAGTTTTTGCTCTGGCGCGATACGCGCATAAACCGCGTAGGCTTCTACCAGTTGCGGATAATTTTTTTCATCCATCGCTTGCAATTCTGCCCCGCTGATAACCTGTTCAGTGTGCTGCATTCCTAATTGCTTAGCGATAGCCAAGGCGGTAACAGGATGGTCACCCGTAATCATTTTGACCTGAATACCCGCCTTATAACAGGCGGCAATTGAGGTAATGGCTTCTGGACGCGGCGGGTCAATCATGGCTTGCAAGCCTAAAAAAGTTAAACCGCCAGCAACTTCATTATGTTGAACTGCATTAGCATCGTGGTCGCTGCGTGCAAAAGCCAAGACGCGCAAGCCTTGTGCAGCAAGATTGTCAACTTGTTGGTGCAACAGGGTTTTATCTAACTTTATCGGCTGCATATGTGCATCAAACGCCTTGTCGCACCGTGCCAAAATACTTTCTAACGAACCTTTTAAATAAACATGGCGAGCATCTACCGCTTGATTGTGATGCAAGGTTGCCATGAACTGATGTTGTGATTCAAATGGAATGGCATCAAGGCGCGGATGGGCAATGCTAACGGGCGCATGATGCAATCCTGCTTTGTGTGCTGCCACCAGCAACGCACCTTCGGTCGGATCGCCTTCAATACGCCAATGATCCACATCGGCACACAAGCGGGCATCATTACACAACAACCCTGCTTTCAGGCATTCCATTAACGCGGGATAATTTTGATGTAAAATAACGTTGCCGTTCAGACAAATTTCTCCATCGGGTGTGTAGCCGCTCCCTGTCATCTCAAACAATTCGTTGCCTGCAAATACCGTTTGAACCGTCATTTGATTTTGCGTTAGCGTTCCCGTTTTATCTGAGCAGATAACCGTAGTACTGCCTAAGGTTTCCACTGCGGGTAATTTTCGGATAATGGCATTGCGTTTTGCCATGCGTGATACGCCAATCGCTAAGGTAATAGTCAACGCGGCGGGTAGACCTTCGGGGATTGCCGCTACTGCCAATGCCACCGCTGACATGAACATATCCAGCAAGGGTTGTCCACGCCATACACCAACCGCAAATGTAAACACTGCTAACGTAATAATCACCCATAATAAAAATTTACTAAACTGACTTATTTTTTGGGTCAGAGGAGTTTCCAGTTCAATCGTTTGACTGAGTAAGCTATTAATCAGACCGATTTCAGTATGATCGCCTACTTCGATGACTACGCCTAAACCACTGCCATAAGTGACAAGCGTTGAGGAATACGCCATATTATGACGGTCGGCTAATAATGTGTTCTCGCTTAAAACCGCAAGCTGTTTTTCTACGGGGACAGATTCGCCTGTCAGTGCGGATTCATCAATTTGTAATTCACGAATTTGCAATAAGCGTAAGTCAGCGGGAACTTTGTCACCCGATTGCAACAAAACCACATCACCCACCGTTAATTCAATGGCAGGAATAGTACGGCGTTGCCCGTTGCGTAACACGGTAGAAGAAACCGTCAATACTCTGCTGAGCGCGTCAATGGCTTTTAACGCATTGGATTCTTGAATAAAGCCGATAATAGTATTGACCAATACTACGCCAAAGATCACGCTGCTATCGACCCATTCTTCCAAGAATCCTGTAATACCCGCTGCAATCAGCAAGATATAAACTAAGGGTTGATTCACCTGTTCAAACAGTAAACGCAACGCACTTTTGCCTCGTTGTGGCGTTAGGCGATTCAAGCCATGTTCTTTGAGCCGTTTCTCGGCTTCGCTATCGCTTAGACCTTGCCGAATATCCATCTGCAAGTCTGTCATCAATGTATCGGGTGGTAAATTATGCCAATTTTTCTGCTGGGATTTCATGGTGAACTCCAAATAGTTTCTAACTTAAACCCAATAATAGACCTATATAGTCTTGTCTGTTGGAATAAATCTGATTGAGCATACGTTTCCGACAAACCGTTCCGTATATCACCGCACTTTTTCTACTGGCTACGAGGTGTATCGCTCGCGATTGATGAGCTATGATTAACCTACCTTAGCGCGTTTGTTATTCGCCTTGTTATTAAGTTGTTTTCTACCTATGTCAAAAAAAGTGTCTTCGTTTATTGTTACTTGCTGGTTGGTTTCAGCGGTTTTATGGTTGCCTGTGCTACAGGCTCAGCCTGCTTCTGGCAATGGTGACTCGCAAGTTGTTAATGGTGAGGTAAAAAAAGTTAAGGCGGGGCGGTTTATCTGGAATCCTGATGCCGCGCCTGCTGGGGCTGTGGTGGCTTTGGTGAGTATTCCTAAGCAGCAACTTTATTTGTATCGTCATGGGGTGTTAATTGGGGCATCGAGTGTCAGTACGGGCAAGCGGGGTTATGGTACGCCTGCGGGGATTTTTACGGTGCTGGAAAAAGACCGTTTTCACCGTTCACGAACTTATGACAATGCGCCCATGCCTTATGCGAATCGCTTAACGTGGGACGGGGTGGCGTTGCACGCAGGTCATGTGACAGGTACGCCCGTGTCGCATGGCTGTATTCGTCTGCCCGCGCAATTTGCCCGTTTGTTGTTCAGTGTGTCAACCAAGGGTATGACGGTGATTGTGCTGGGCTATGAAAGTCAAGCGTTCCGCTTGTCGCATCCTGTGATGGAGTTGCCGACTGACAGTAAAGACAATGCAATGCTGAATACGCTGGATTTAAATCCGACGGAGGCGTTTCGCTGGCAAGCTGATAATGCACAAGACGGCGCGGTGTCGTTGGTGATGAATAAAGCCAGTCAGTTGTTATTGGTATATCGCAATGGCATTGAAATCGGGCGGTCTAAAATTTCACTACCCGCCGCTGCAAGCAATTGGGGTACACGCGCTTTCATTATGCAGGCAGACCAAAACACCGACACCAATCCGTTTTTTAATCATCACTGGGCGGCAATGAACCAGCATGAAGATAACAGATTATTTAATGCCGCGTTTTTTGAACAAATGAATATCCCCGCCGATTTTTCTAATGCCCTGAATGGCATTTTAACGGCGGGTTCGACGCTGTTACTCACGGATAATCTGAAACAACACCCGCAAATCCTGAAAACCGCCTCCGCGCCGCCTGTGCGTTGTGTTAGCGGTAATTGTGTTGATGGCTTAGGAACGCAGGTGTATGCCGATGGCAGTAAATATGTCGGTGAATTTAAGAATGGTGTGTCTGAGGGTCAAGGCGAATTTATTTCCGCCAACGGTGAAAAATACGCAGGGCTGTTTAAAAATGATAAGTTTCAATGGGATACGGATAATAAACCCCACTAATAAATCCTCTGCAAAACAGTTTCTCTCGTTCCCACGCGGCGTGTCACTGCGATTAAGTTAAGGATATTGTAAATGAGATACTATATATTTTTGGAATATAAAGTGGCTAAAAAAAGCAGGTTATAGAGAGAAGTCGGGAACTGATTGAAGATGAAGCATTTAAGGGTCG
>JAUYBJ010000108.1 GCA_030693155.1 Methylococcales bacterium | reverse complement strand
TGGCTTGATTAGCCAAAGCAGTCCGAAAGGTAGAGCAGGTTTGCGAATAAGAGAATGGACGTGTGCCGAGTGTGGCACGACGCATGATAGAGATATTAATGCGGCAAAGAACATTCTCGCGCTTGGGCATAAGCGTCTGGCAGTAGGAATCCCCGTCCTTTAGGGCGGGGAGGATGTCAATTGAATATCAAGTGATACTGCCCCGTTATGCCGCCTGTTAATAATCACGATTGCTATAATTGAAAAGGAATATCCCCCTCATTTTCAGTAAATACCAGTGTATGACAATAATATTTCTTGCTTTACAATTGATTATGATAGGATTGAAAAAACCCCCCGAATGGAGCATTAACCATGACTAAAACCACTGCAAAATCCGCGTCTAAGGTCAGCGCACAGACCACAGCCGAACCTGATACCGATGATGAAGATCTGTTTGACGGCGAATATGTTCCCGTTGTTAATCTTGATGAAGACACGGTAAAAAGAGACGCACGCCGCAAAATTGAAATTTATTGGGAAAAGAAACGCTTAAAAGAACAGTTTGACGATTTTGATGATTCTGAATTCGGCTTTTAAGCCAATAGCCATTCCAACGCCGTTTTTATGGTTTGTGTCCTTATTTGATGCCGATTGCCGACAAATTGGTTTCTGATGACGGTTGCAGTCTGCTGTTGATAACAGCGTGCAATGAACACCGTACCGACTGGTTTTTCTACGCTGCCGCCGTCTGGGCCTGCAATACCCGTCACGGCAATCGCACACTCTGCCCGACTGTATAACAACGCACCCTGAACCATTTCCAGTGCGGTTTCTGCGCTGACCGCACCGAATTTTTCCAGCGTGGCAGGCTTGACTCCCAGCATTTCTAGTTTTGAACGATTGCTGTAAGTCACAAAACTGCGGTCAAACCACGCAGAACTGCCCGCTATTTCGGTTATCATTTGCGCAATGCCGCCGCCCGTACACGATTCAGCGGTGACTATCATCCATCCGTTGGCTTTCAGACGTTGCCCGACCTGTTCTGCCAACACCATTAATTCAGTATCCATTATTTTCCCCTGCATAAAAAACCATGAGTATAGAGCAAAACCCGCATACCCCGATGATGCAACAGTATCACCGTATTAAAGCCCAATACCCAGAAACGTTGTTGTTTTATCGCATGGGGGATTTTTACGAACTGTTTTTTGATGATGCTAAAAAAGCCGCGCAGTTGCTGGATATAACGCTCACCAGTCGCGGATCATCGGCAGGCGCACCCATTCCGATGGCAGGCATTCCCTATCATGCCGCAGAAGGCTATCTGGCAAAGTTATTACGCAACGGCGAATCGGTCGCGATGTGTGAACAAATCGGCGACCCTGCAACCTCCAAAGGCCCTGTGGAACGTAAAGTAGTGCGTGTGGTGACACCCGCCACCGTCACCGATGAAGCCTTGCTGGAAGACCGCAAAGATAATTTATTAGTCGCCGTGTGTGTGCAGGATAAACACTACGCCTTAGCCAGTCTGGATTTAACCAGCGGACGCTTTATTCTGCAACAGGTCAACGCCGAATCGCTGTTTCTCAGTGAACTGGAACGCCTGAACCCCGCCGAATTACTGTACAGCGAAGACTGGACACCGCCTGCTAGTGTCAAACAACGCACAGGCTTATGCCGCCGTCCCGTCTGGCATTTTGACAGCGAAAGTGCGCGGCAACAGTTATTAAAACAGTTCAACACGCTGGATTTAAAAGGCTTCGGTTGCGAACAGTTACCCGTCGCCATTGCCGCCGCTGGCGCGTTATTGCATTACGTCAAAGATACCCAACAAAGTGCGTTACCGCATATTCAAGCCATCACCACCGAAAGCAGCAACGACACCATTCAATTAGATGCCGCCAGTCGCCGCAATTTAGAACTGGATTTTCACCCGTCTGGGCAGTTGCAGCACACGCTGTTCGGCGTACTCGATAACACCGTCACCGCGATGGGCAGTCGTTGTTTACGGCGTTGGCTGCACCGTCCGCTACGCAATCAAACGATACTCAAACACCGCTACGCCTGCATAGACAGCCTGTTACACAACCGCCTGCATCAAGACGTACAAGCGCATTTACGTCATGTCGGCGACATTGAACGTATCAGCTCGCGTATCGCGTTAAAATCGGCGCGTCCGCGTGACTTGCTGGTATTGCGCAACACGCTTGCCGTATTGCCCGATTTACAAAGCACGCTTGCCGCCAGTGACAACCCGCAACTCAATCGCCTAAGTCAGCAAATCGGCGAACAACCTGCGTTAGTCGCGTTATTACAAGCCGCGATTATCGACAACCCACCCGTATTAATCCGTGATGGCGGCGTGATTGCCGAAGGCTACAACCAAGAATTAGACGATTTACGCAACCTGAGCCAAAACGCCGACCAGTTTCTGATTGATTTAGAAACGCGCGAAAAAGCCGCCACCGGCTTAAACCTGAAAGTGAATTACAACCGCGTGCATGGTTATTACATTGAAATTTCCCGCCTGCATTCAGAAAAAGTCCCCGCGCATTACACCCGCAAACAAACTCTGAAAGGTGTGGAGCGGTACATCACCGAAGAACTGAAAACCTTTGAAGATAAAGTGCTGAGTGCCAAAGATAAATCCTTGGTATTTGAAAAATACCTGTACGAACAACTGCTCACCACCATCGCCGCCGATTTGGTCGCATTGCAACATTGCGCTACTGCCTTGGCAGAACTGGATGTGCTGGTCAACTTCGCCGAACGCGCAGACACCTTGGATTTAGCACAACCCACGCTGGTCAGCAAAGCAGGTATCAATATCGAAGGTGGACGGCATTTAGTGGTCGAGCAAGTGTCCGACATTCCCTTCGTCCCCAATGACTTAAATCTATCCAATACACGTCGAATGCTGGTGATTACAGGGCCAAACATGGGCGGCAAATCCACCTACATGAGACAAGCCGCGCTCATCGTACTTCTGGCGCATATCGGCAGCTATGTCCCCGCCAAATCCGCCACTATCGGCGCGATTGATAAAATTTTCACCCGTATCGGCGCATCCGATGACGTGTCCAGCGGGCGTTCTACCTTCATGGTGGAAATGTCCGAAACCGCCAACATTCTGCACAATGCCACCTCAAAAAGTTTGATACTCATGGATGAAATCGGACGCGGCACCAGCACCTTTGACGGCTTGTCACTCGCCTATGCCTGTGCGGATTATCTTGCCAAAACTACCAAAGCCTTCACGCTGTTTGCCACCCATTATTTTGAACTGACGACGCTTGCCGATGAACAGCGCAGTATCGAAAACGTGCATTTAGACGCAATGGAACACAGCGACAAAATCATTTTTTTACACGCGGTCAAAGACGGCGCGGCAAGTCAAAGCTACGGCTTACAAGTCGCCGCACTCGCAGGTGTGCCGCGTTCTGTCATCGACAAAGCCAAACTCAAATTACGCCAACTGGAAGACAACGCCTATCTGGAACAACAAGCCGAAGCAGGCACACAGCAACTGGATTTATTTTCCTTCAAAGAAACCCATCCCGCACTGGACAAACTCAAAGACCTAAACCCAGATGACCTAAGCCCCAGACAGGCACTCGAATTGCTGTATCAGCTGAAAGGCATGGTGTGAAAGTATTCATGTGGGAGAGGCTTTAGCCTCGCTTTTCGGGGCTAAAGCCCCTCCCACATGATATAAAAACAATGACTTGCAAAATTAAAAACCGTTTTGCAAGGTTAATGTCGGGTTACGGCAAGCCTAACCCGACCTATGAACTATCCATTGACGTAACGCCGCATACCCCGTTTTAAGATGCGGCATTGCCCAGCGTCCTGCCAACACACTCACTATCAATAAGGCGACTGCAACCCGATAAAATCCTTGTTCAGCGCGTTCTGCCAAGGGGAGCAACGCGCTAATATCAACCGCGCGGTCTTGAATTTTGCCGTGTCGATACAGCCAGTGCATCACGCCTGTGAAATACAGAAAACACACGCCTAAGCCTGTGATAAACCACATAAATCGTCCCAGAGTACCCAAGGCTTCGCCAGTATGTAATGGCCACAACCATTCCAGCATCGTTTCACCCGTGGAAAAAGTCGCAGGATTGCGCACTTCTTTGATTTGCCCGCTCCAGCGGTCTACCCACACGGTGGTAAATGGGTGACGTTGGTTGATTTCACTGGGCTGGCGTAAGTTGATACGGTAAATGCCTGTGTCACCTGCGGGTGTGGTCACGCGGCGCAGTTCCGCGCGTGGAAAGCCCGCTCTGGCGATAAATTCCGCTGATTCCAAGCCTGTCGGGTTTTTGTTCGGTCTGGCGGTGCTGATGAGGGTGCGCCCTGTT
>JAUYBJ010000093.1 GCA_030693155.1 Methylococcales bacterium | reverse complement strand
GAAATTCTCTGGCGTAAAATAAAGTATGAATGGTTGCCTTTATCCTGTTATCTCAGCTACAGCCATCTAAAAAATTCCGTTATTTCCATCTTAGAGGGCTTTGGCACTGAATAACAGATTACTTTTGTTTAACTACTTATCCTTGTTACGCTATCGTATAGACTTAAGTATCAAGAGTATGAGCTATGTTGTAGAGACAATATTATAACAAACAGGACTCAGTCATTGACAGTCATTAATATGTAACGACTATAAAACCACTGCGTTCACACATCAAACCGTATGCACTGTTAATTTTGTAATTGCCCGATTATGCACTTGTGACAAAGTCACCAACGCCAACACTGCGCCTAACAAGGCGTAAGCCATGTCGGATTGCGTGTCCCAGATATAGCCTTGTGTGCCTAAAAAAGCATCGGCGTTTTGTCCGATTAATAACGCTACCCACCATTCAATCAGTTCGTAACACGCGCTGATGGCGAGACAGATACTGATAACGAAAAACGGCAACCAGCATTGCCGATTCAGCACGATTTTTCTGATGATGATTTCTCTGGCGACAATGGCGGGAACGAAACCTTGGGCAAAATGCCCGATTTTGTCGTAGTTGTTGCGCTCGAAATGCCCGCTGTCTTTCAGCCAATCGAATAATGGCACTTCGGCGTAGGTGTAATGCCCGCCTATCATGAGAATAATGCAATGGCTAAGTACCAAGCCATACAGCAAACGGGTCAGTGGAAAGCGATTGCGGGTCAGTAACAAAACAACAGCGGCGATTAAGGCAGGGGTGATTTCCATGAACCACGTTAAGTAATCTTTCGGCTGAATGCCCGACCAGATGAACACCAAGAAAAACACACACACGCCGATTTTATTCATTACTCAAACACGCCTCTACGCTATACCTTTGTTGTCGGCTATTATAATGCGCTAACTTCCTGACGCGGCATCATTCAATATGTTCATTCTGCACAGCTCCAATAAAACTGAAAATCTGGTCGCGCATTTAACCACCGTGATTAGCTCTGCGCCGTTAAGTTCGCCGTTTGAAAAAGAGGTGTTTTTAATTCAAAGTCAGGGTATGGAACGCTGGTTATCGCAGCAATTAGCCAATGAATTGAAAGTGTGGAGCAATTATGATTTTTTGTTTCCTGCCAAGTTTTTCAGCTCTCTAGCGGATAAGATTGACAGCCGTTTGAATGATGCTGCGTTTGATCGGCATTTGATGTTGTGGCGGTTGGAGGCGTTATTACGGCACTTGGACAGCGAAGAATTATTGCCGTTACAACAGTATTTAGCAGGTGATTCGATTGCCTTAAAACGTTATCAACTGGCACTCGAATTGGCGAAAATTTTTGACCAATATCAAATCATGCGCCCCGATATGCTTGCGTTATGGCAAGCGAATAAATTGCTGTACAACACCGCGACGGAACGCTGGCAACAGGCGTTATGGCGGCAAGTAACGCAACAAATCGGCACCAAGCATCGGGGGTCGTTATGGTTGCAGGTGATAGATAAACTCAATTCGGCAAACGAAGGCGCGTTCAGTGCGCAACTGCCTGAGCGGGTGTGTATTTTTGGCGTTAATACCATGCCGCCGCTGTTTTTAAAGTATCTGGAAGGGCTGTCGAAACATTGCCAAGTGCATTTATTTTTGCTGAATCCGTCCAGTGATTTTTGGGCGGACATCGACACCAAACGCCAGCGTATTATTAACGAGGATGCCTTTGTCGGGCATCCGTTGTTATCGACTTTAGGGCAACAAGGACGCGAGTTTCAGGCGATTTTACTGGAAGAAGCGATTGCCTTTACCGTGGAACTGGAAAGTTTTGAAGAATGCCCCGCGCCGCTCAATAATCTGCAACGCCTGCAAAATGATATTTTAAATAACGCGGTCGCATCACGCACACCGTGTACGCCCGATAATTCCATCAGCATTCATGCCTGTCATTCCAGAATGCGCGAAGTGGAAGTATTAAAAAATCAGCTCTTACACGCGCTGGAGCAAGACCCGACTTTGCAACTGCGCGATATAGTGGTTATCGCGCCCGATATTCAGGAGTATGAATCGTTTATTACGGCGGTGTTCAACGATATTCAACACGCGATTGCCGACCGCAGTGTGCGTCTGAGCAATCACGCGCTGGATGCGTTTATTCGCTTTTTAAGCGTCAGTCAGAGCCGTTTCGGCTGGCAAACGGTGCTGGATTTACTGGAGCAATCGGTGGTTTATCCCAGCTTCGGTTTATCGGATGCCGATTTGGAACTTATCCGCTATTGGATAAAATCCACTCATGTGCGCTGGGGCAAATCCGCAGAGCATAAAAAAAGTCTGGGCTTGCCTGAACTGAATGAAAATACTTGGCAGGCGATGCTCGACAGGCTGTTAATGGGTTACGCGGTGGGCAGTGATGAAGATTTTGTTGATGACGTTCTGCCTTACAAAGCGATTGAAGGCGCGTCGGCATCGGCGTTGGGCGGGTTGTGTGAATTTATGGCGTTGTTATTTCGCGCCAGTCGTGACTTGAAGCAGGCGAAATCACTGAAAAACTGGCATAGCCAGCTGAATTATTACGCGGATCAGTTGTTGATAGAGGTTGACCCGATTGAAATGCAGCAGCTAAAAGAATTACTCGGTGAATTATCTGCCGAGGTCATCGACGTGCATCACGACCCCGTGGAATTGCAGGTGATTGTCAGCTGGATGGAAGGTGCGGTGTCTGAGCGTAAATCCTCGAACGGTTTTTTGCGCGGGCAATTGACGTTCTGCTCGATGCTGCCGATGCGCTCGATTCCGTTTAAAGTCATTGGCTTGCTGGGGATTAATGACGGCGAATTTCCTAAAATCGACCGCAATCCCACTTTTGATTTACTCAGTCAGCATTATCAAAAAGGCGACCGTTCGCGCCGTGCCGATGACCGTTATCAGTTTTTAGAGATTCTATTATCCGCACGGCAACGGCTGATTATGACTTATATCGGGCAGTCGATTAGTCAAAATAGCCGCATTCCGCCCTCGGTGATTATCAGTGAATTGCTGGATGTATTAAAAGACAGTTACGGGCTGAAAAATCCCACCATTCAAGAACCGTTACAGGCATTCAGCAGCCGTTATTTTGACGGCAGTTCGGCAGACCTTATTAATTATTCCACCAGTGACTTAGAAACAGCAGTGGCGATTGCCGATATTAAAGCGTCGTTTGATGTCTGGTGGACGGGAACGCTGGAAACCGATGTTGAGCAGGTGATTGATATTAATGACTTGTTTCGCTTTTTCCGTCATCCGCAACGCTATTTTATCAATCGACAGCTGGATGTTTATTTTAATAAGCAGGGCGCGAAAGCCGAAGAACGTGAACCGTTTGCTATCGGTAAATTGGACGGTTACAGCATTTATAATGACTGGATACAAACCGAGCTAAGCGGCAGCAAAGTCTCGGTGCAAAAAATGCAGGCGAAAGGCGTGTGGTTATCGGGCGTGGTCGGTGAACTGGCGTTTAATCGTCAACAGCAAGTGATTAATGCCTTTGTCGAACAAATTAAGGACAAACAATTGGGCGCACGACTGGATGATGTGCCGATTGATTTAAAAATCGAATCCTATCGGCTGGTCGGTAAACTCAGTCATCGTTATGAACACGGCAGTTTGTTGTATCGCTATGCGGATTTAAAAGGCAAAGATTTGGTGGCGGCGTTATTGCATAATCTCATCAGCCATCATGTTGAGCCGCATGACACCCACTTGCTGAGCAAAGATAAAAATCTGGTGTTATCGCCCAATGTCACCGATAGCAAACAGTTGTTGGCATGGTTGGCGATTTATCAACAAGGACTGCAACAACCGAATGCGTTTTTTGTCGAAGCGGCGTTTGCCTATATTCAACAAGCGCGGAGTAAAAGAGCCACAGTATCGCCACTGGATAAAGCAAAAGAACGGTTATTGTATGCGATTGGGCAGGATTTTGAACCTGAACTGAAACGCCTGTTCGGTAATGTGGCGGATCTGGATTTGCTATTGAATGGGGATTTTGAACAACAATGTCAGGAATTATTACAGCCTGTGTGGAACGCGCTGCACGATTAACGCGGTTTATCTATGCCATATTGCGATTAACGCTCGGCACTTCATAATCCATTGACAGCCATGTTCTTGACAGGATGGTGATTTGGCTGAACGAAAACACGGTCGGTGATGACTGGCATCTTGAATGGCGCGGATGAGTTCACGTTCTGAATACAATTGTTCTGGATGTAATATACCCAATGATTGAGCAATCTGCCGTAATCCCAGCGAGGATACCGTACCATCTTCTTCCAGCACATGGAGCTGTAACGCTATCAGCATGGTGACATAATCCTCCTCTGCTTCCAGCCAGTCATCCAATTCTTTATGCGGATTAAAACCTCTCGCCAAGGCTTTAAAATAGGCAGCTTCAGCAATCCATTGCTCTCGATTCAGGCTTTTTATAAACGTACTTAACATGACCTCCTCCACTAACCAAGGTTAATGCCTGTCAACATACAGCATTGTTCAGTTTATGCTTAGCACTTTTATTTAGCTCGTAATGACTAGTGCTTTATTTTTAACCAAGCGTAGTAGGTAACGGTTTTGCTAATTGCCGTAAACCCATTTTTTTTACTGTGCTATTTTTTTGAGGTTCATTAAATTGCAACATCATTAAATAATCTTGCTCTGCTGCTAGCCAGTCACTCAATTGATAATGCGGGTCAAAGTTTCTGGATACGGATTTATAATACGCCGCATCACAAATCCATTGTTCCCGATTTGGATTTTTTACAATAACACCTGACATTAACGACTCCATAAACCAACATTACTGGGTACAAATACATTGTGCATTAGTTTATGTTGAACGTGATTTTTTAGCAATTGTGGCGTTTAGCCTCAATACTACATCAACTTTATTAACAAGGTGTTAAGAAGATTGACAATGATATGCTGAACAGAAAAAAACACTGAGTCAAGGCAACGTGTGTCGCCCTAACTCAGTAAAGGAAGGGTTCGGTAGGAGAGCGTACAAGTTTATTTTTGAGCAACACCAAAACTGATTTCTAACGCGTGACGGGCATTTGCACATTCTGGAGAATCTTTTAAACTCGCATTATCATGGCACTCTTGCACTTTTTTTTTCGCTTCTTTGATATTGGCGGTGTACCACGCGACCGTTTTACTGTCTTCTGCATTGCTGGTAGTAAATACAGTGATCGTTAAGACAGACACCGCTGCAATTATCATAATTAAATTACTTTTTTTCATTTTCATCTCCAGATATTCAGTGAAAGGGACACTCATACAAGGGGTTTTTATGAGTTGCCGATAGTCTATCCGACAACGTAAACAATGAAAATGTGACAAATTACCGCGTGACAACGTGTCACAATGAGGGAAATACTGAGTTAATCGACGCACAGAAAACACCCCCTAAAGCGCAGAGAATGAGATAATATCCGTTTATTATTTTTCACAAATTTATAACTCCCCGCCGAGTCATAAATTTTAACCTTTTCACTTTTTACATTGACATAACTATGGCACAAAACAACCTTACCCTTGGCATAGCTGACTTCACTTACGCTGATTTATACGATGCCGCCCGACTCAACGATTTATCCACCGTGTTTGATGAATCCGTTCAATATCATGATGCTGAACTGTACCAACGGTTTACTGCTTATCGACAAACTAAGGGCGTAGATTTAGCACCCGAACAAATATCGCAATTATTGGTTGATGTCGCGCCTTATGTCGGCAAATTTGTCGCCAAATTGTTTAATGTCACCGAACAGCACGAAGCACAACGCAGCTACATTACCGATGAAATTGAAACCATTTTCACCTACAAAAATGAAGTAGTGGAAAAATTGGGCGTAGTGTTTAAAGGCGCAGACACCAGCGACTGGAAAATCCCTGAGATACTCAACCGTTTTGATTTACTGATTGCCGCAGGTTTCCCAGAAGCCAATGAAGATGACGATGCGGAACACCGCGTAGCGCGTGTCGGTGCGGTAATAGGCTCATTATCCAGTCATTACAAGCTGATAGCCAAAGGCAAGCCCAGCGATTACCAAAACGCAGATGAACAAGTTGCCGCATTACGCGCCAAATTGACTGACTACCAGCTCGCCGAAGACGATGATCAGACAAGCCTCGCGCTGTTAAACGAACTAAAAGCCAGTCTTGAACTCGACGATGCTGAATTTGTTGCGTACCTGATGGACATCGTGCAACGCTGGAGTCTGGTTGCGCAACAAGACAACACGGTCGTCGCCGATTGGCTCAGCTTTAAATTCCCTGAAAAACGCGACTTTGATGCGTTAGTTGCACATGACACTATCGACAAAGGCGAATTCAGCGCGTGGATGGGTAGCTTAGAACACCGCCGCCGCCGTGATGGCTTCAAACTGACCGACCCGCGTTACAACCAACGCCAAGTCTTATCCGAAGTCAATCACTGCATTTATTGCCACGAGCGCGATACCGATTCCTGCTCTAAAGGCATGATAAACAAGAAAACCAAACTGTTTAAAACTGACCCGCTAGGCGTAACCACCATCGGCTGTCCGTTGGATGAAAAAATTTCGGAAATGCACTTAGTTAAACGCGGCGGTGACAACATCGGCGCGTTAGCGATTATCATCGTGGATAATCCGATGTGTCCAGGTACGGGTCATCGGATTTGTAACGAATGTATGAAAGGCTGTATTTATCAAAAAACCGACCCCGTCAACATTCCAGAAATCGAAACCAACGTGCTGACCGATGTGTTATTCATGCCTTACGGGTTTGAAATTTACAGCTTATTGACGCGCTGGAATCCGCTCAATGTGAAGCGTCCTGTGATGTTGCCTTACAACGGCAAAAACGCGCTTGTCGTGGGTTTAGGGCCTGCGGGTTACACCATGAGTCATTATCTGCTCAACGAAGGTTTTGCCGTTGCGGGGATTGACGGTTTAAAACTGGAACCGTTACCCGTGGAACTCACAGGTGATGCTGATAACCTACCTGAGCCTATTGCTGATTTTACTGAACTCTACGAAGAACTGGACAAACGTATCTTGGCAGGTTTCGGCGGTGTAGCTGAATACGGTATTACAGTGCGTTGGGATAAAAACTTCTTGAAAGTTATTTACCTGACTTTACAACGCCGTGCCGCGTTCCGTTCGTATGGCGGTGTGCGTTTCGGCGGCACATTGACTATTGATGATGCGTGGGCGATGGGCTTTGACCATATCTGTATCGCCTCAGGTGCAGGTCAACCGACTGTTATCGACCTGAAAAATAACCTTATGCGCGGCATCCGCAAAGCCTCTGATTTCCTGATGGCGTTGCAATTAACAGGCGCGGCAAAAGCCTCATCACTGGCGAATCTGCAAGTGCGTTTACCCGCAGGTGTCATCGGTGGCGGCTTGACGGCTATGGATACCGCCACAGAATTGATGGCGTACTACCCTGTGCAAGTAGAAAAAATCAAACACCGTTACGACATTTTGGTGGAAACTTACGGCGAAGCTACGGTTCGCGCCCGTTACGATGCAGAAGAAACCATCATCCTTGATGAATTCTTAGCCCACGGCAACGCTATCGCCGCCGAACGCGCCAGAGCCGCAGCCGAAGACGAAGCACCTGATTTTCAACTACTGGTTGAAGCATGGGGCGGCGTGACTTTGTTCTATCGCAAAGGTATCGTAGACGCACCCGCGTACCGCCAAAACCACGAAGAAATTGCCAAAGCCTTAGAAGAAGGCATTGCGTTAGCCGAAGGCATGAGTCCGTTAGGTGCAAATGCCGATGAATACGGGCATTTAGCCAGTGTCGATTTTGAAAAATTAGTGTTAGAAGATGGACGCTGGAAAAGTTCAGGCGCACCGATTAACGTACCCTTACGCAGTTTATACGTTGCCGCAGGTACGTCGCCCAATACCATCTACCAAAGCGAATATCCTGATACTTTTGTTATGGATAAATGGTTTTTCCAACGTTATGAACCAGAATTCGACAACGGCAGTATTAATCTTGTCGCCATGAACGATGAAAAACTGCCCAAACTCGGCAAACCTGCGCCGCTTACTTCGTACCAAAAAGACGGTAAATTTATCAGCTTCTACGGCGATAACCACCCTGTCTATGCGGGAAACGTGGTGAAAGCAATGGCGAGCGCGAAAAATGGCTACCCTTATGTGGTGAAATTATTCGAGCAACAACTGGCAAATCTCAATCCAGCTGCGCAAAGCGAACGCGATGCCGCAATGCAATCCCTATTCGCCCATTTGGATGACTCATTCAAAGCCACCATCGTAGAGATTAACCGCTTAACACCGACCATTATTGAAATCGTTGTCAAAGCCCCGTTAGCCGCTGAAAAATTTCAGGCAGGTCAATTCTACCGCGTCCAAAACTATGAAGCGTTCGCGCCCACCGTAGAAGGCACGGTATTAGCCGCCGAAGGCTTGGCGTTGACTGGCGCGGAAGTGGACAAAGAAAACGGCACGGTATCCATGATTGCCTTAGAAATGGGGTCATCATCACGCCTGTGCGCCACTTGGAAAGTCGGCGATCCTATCGTACTGATGGGCGTAACAGGCACACCGACCGAAATCACCACCAACCAAACCGTCTTGTTATTAGGCGGTGGTTTAGGCAACGCGGTACTGTTCTCTATCGGCAAAGCTCTACGCGCCGCTGGTAATCGCGTGATTTATTTTGCAGGTTACAAATTCGCCCAAGACCGTTTCAAAGTCGAAGACGTAGAAGCCGCCGCTGATGTCGTGGTTTGGTCGGTTGATAAAGCCGACGGCGTTGAGCTATTCAGCACAAACCGCCCACAAGATAAATCGTTCGTTGGCAACATTCTGGAATGTATGATCGCCTACGCCAAAGGCGAATTAGGCGACCAACCCATTTCATTAGCTGACGTTGACCACTTGATTGTTATCGGTTCAGACCGAATGATGGCGGCAGTAAAATCGGCGCGTTTTGATGTGTTAAAACCCTACCTGACCAAAGCGCACCACGCCGTCGGTTCAATCAACTCACCCATGCAGTGCATGATGAAAGGCATCTGCGCCCAATGTATGTGCAAACACGTTGACAAAGAAACAGGCAAAGAAACTTTCGTCTATTCCTGCTACAACCAAGACCAAGACCTCGATAAAGTGGACTTCCCGCATTTGAATGCACGTTTAAGACAAAACACCGTGCAGGAAAAATTATCGAATATGTGGTTAGATTATTTGTTGATGCAGCAAAATATGGCTGAATAAGTCCATTTTGTGGGGTGGGCAATGCCCACCCTGCTTGGCTGTGGCATTCCAACGTTGGAACGATGACATAGGTAAATATTTATGAATCAAGCATTATTTATAAATGGTGTTTTTGAAAGTGTGCTAGAAGAAATATTAAAAGCTCAAAGCAAAAATAAGGATTTAATATGCTATCTACAGCCATACAGTACTGGAAATATTAAATATTTAAAAGAAAATGATTTTAACAAAAATCCTTCAATAACTTTTTACCTATCAATAACTACAAGCTTAAACCAAGTTTGTTACATAGCTGAAATTGTAGGTTGGTACAATAAAAAAGCTCTTTTAAATGACAAGGAAAAACTGGCAGAAATTAATAATCAAATTAGTGGTAATCAGCCTATTCAAAGGGAAGTGTACTTTTATGCTGATAATGAAAAAACTAAAGAATGCGCTAATTTAATTTTAGTAAAGAGTCTCAAGAAATTAATAGTTCCATTCCCGACGGGAAGTCTCATAAAAATAAGTGACAATATACCTCTAAAACCTCGAACACAAGCTGGTGGATGCTCAGTAGTACAAGAAATTCCTTTTGATTTAATTGAAGCAACTCATTTTGCTATTAAAGAGAATGAAGACAAAGAGCTTTTGAATAACGTTGAAAAATCTTTAAAAGATAGTTCCGAATCAAGAAGAGAAAGATTAGCTACCGCAAATAAAAAACCAGAGGTCTTTCAAATCATATCAAGAGGCTATAAACGAAATTCTGATGTGATTGCAGAAGTTTTGGTTCGAGCAATTGGTATTTGTGAAAAATGTAAATCCAATGCGCCATTTATAAGAAAAAAAAACAATACGCCTTATTTAGAGGTACATCACAAGATTCAGTTAGCAGAAGGTGGAGAAGATACGGTAGATAATTCAGAAGCTTTATGCCCAAACTGTCATAGAGAAAAACATTTTGGAATATGAGCCGTATACCGCGTACGTTCAGAAGTCCATATATGGGGTGATACCCCAGCATTCTTACTAACTCATCAGCGATTTTATAACTCGAAACTCTATATTCATGTTATCTACAAAACGAGACATTACTTAATCCTAATGGTCTTCTAAAGAATTAAAACAAATCATGGGGCATATTACCAAATGATGATGCAATAATCGAAAAATATACAATTGGAGAGTTAAAAATGATTGCCTTAAGACAAATCCAAACCATAGAGGGTGATTTTGTAACCATAAAATTACCACCTGAATTTCAAAACTACCAACAAGCCGAAATTATTGTTTTGCCTTTTGAAGACAGTATCAAAAAAAATAACACGGAAACATTTATACAGCGTTTTGCGGGTTCGATAGTGGATTTTCCAGAAATAGAATCTTTGTTACCCGAAGACAGAGACAGCTTGGAATGAAGTATTTACTGGATACTAATACCTGCATTGCTTTTCTAAAAGGCAATCAAACTGTTGTTGAAAAAATTAGGCTGGTAGGTATTGAAAACTTATTGCTTTGTTCAGTGGTAAAAGCTGAACTGTGGTTTGGTGCGTGTAAAAGTGAACGCGTAACCGCTAATCAAGCGGTGTTAAAAGAATTCTTTATGCAGTTTTCAAGTATTTCGTTTGACGATAATGCAATAGAACATTACGGTGATATTCGCGCTTTGTTGTCTAAAATAGGAAAGCCTATCGGCGCGAATGATTTTTTGATTGCCGCGATTGCCAGAGCAAATCAACTTATTTTGGTTACAAATAACACCAGAGAATTTGTTCGTGTGCCTGATTTACCATTAGAAGACTGGTTACATTAAATCCGTTTACGATAATTTCAATTTATGAACATAACCCCAACAACCCCCTGCCTTTGCGGCTCTACCCTTGCATACAGCGATTGCTGCCAACCTTTTCACACTGGCGAAAAAATTCCTGCTACAGCGGAGGAGTTGATGCGTTCGCGTTATACGGCTTATGCGTTGCGTGATGGGGCGTATTTGCAGGCGACTTGGGATGCGACTAAACGCCCTGAAAGCATTGATTTTTCCAGAGAGAATATTGAATGGTTGCGCTTGGAAATTACCGAAACTAAAAAAGGCGGTGCGAAAGACAATAAGGGCTTGGTGACGTTTAAGGCGTTTTATAGCCAAGAAGGCGCAGAGTATTCGATGAATGAAATCAGTCGTTTTACGAAACATGACGGACGGTGGTTTTATTTGGATGGCACGATTAAGTCGATTGGCAAAGTCGGCGGACAGGTGAATCTAGGTAAGAATGCTCCATGTGCGTGCGGCAGTGGGAAGAAGTTTAAACGTTGTTGCGGTGCTTCGTAACGCTTCATTGCTATTGAGTCTGTGAAAGTATTATGAAAACAATTTTTGAATTTTGTAAGTCATTGTTTTTATATAATGTGGGAGAGGCTTTAGCCTCGAATGCGAGGCTAAAGCCTCTCCCACATAAATACTTTCACGGTCTCTATGAACACAGAATTTGTCGATGGGGTGAATAGAAAAACACTACGTTAAGCCGATTCGACTGTTCGACAAGCTCGCCACTCGGCAAGAACGGCTCTTGTAATACTCTAACTATTCCAGACAAAAAAAAGCCCGCGATAAGCGGGCTTTTTTGTTTTATCGTGTTTAGCACAGACCTTGCATGACAACGTCTGTACAGAATGAGATCTTAGTGACCCATCCAGATTAATTCAACACGACGGTTTTGTTCTTTGCCTTGCTCGGTGCGGTTGTCAGCAACTGGTTGGCTTTCACCGTAACCTCTGGCAACTAAACGATTTGTTACACCTTTTGATGCTAAGTAGCTAGCAACAGATTGTGAACGTTTTTGTGACAATTTCATGTTGTAAGCGTTGCTACCTTCGCTGCTGGTATGACCATGAACTTCAAGCTCATCTTTCACTGGGTAGTTAACTAAACTTTCTGCAACACCATCAAGAACGAACATGGCGTTTTGAGTCAGTTTTGCAGAGTTGTATTCAAAGTTTACGCCTTTCAATTCTAAACTGATTGGGCAACCTGTTGCGTCAACTTTGCTGCCTGCCAGTGTGCCAGGGCATTTGTCGATACAATCATTAACGCCGTCAGCATCTGAATCCAGTGTTGAGCAATCTACAACAGGTTCTGCAACTGGAGCTGGTGGTACATAGGCTTCAGCTTTTGGTTTTGCACCGATAGGCATCACGAAACCAACGTTGACAACCATGTCGTGCTGGTCAGCATTAAGTGATGGTGCTGAAAAATTGGCGTTATAGCGATAACGGACATCACTGCGCACTAACAAGTTGTCTGTCAGTTCGTAAGTGAAACCTAAACCGCCTTCAGTGATTAAGCCTGTACGGTTAAAACCTGGGCCATCAGTCGTCATGCCGCCTAAACTAACAACGGTATACGGTGAAAATTTCTCGCGCATAAAATAGTATTGCAGGTCAACAGATGCGCCTGCCATATCCACGCTTCCAGAATTAGTAATCTGCTGGTACGGACGGCCACCAACAATAGTTGTTGGTCCCCAGCCTTCATAGCCAGATGCTGTTTGATAAAAACCTTTCAACTCAACATTGAAATGTTTATCCAGCATTTTACCAATCGCTAAACCACCGCCCCAACCATCATTGATTCCACTACCTGTCGCTAAAAAAGTACCGAAAGGTGCAACATACCAACGCTTATCAGTCAGCGAAGCAGTAGGTGCTGCGGCTGATTCTTCTAAAGGGGGTAAGACGTTAGCTTGTTGATCTACGACAGGAGCTAATTCGTCTGCCTGAGCCAGCGGTATGCTACCCATACTTGCTAATACAGCAAGTGTAAGCAATTGCTTTTTAAACATAATATTCTCCAAAAAATTAAAAAATCATAATCGTTACAGTACTTGATTCTAGCAGTTACATCCTGTTACTTCAATGTAAAAGGACAAAATAGATACAAAAGTTTCAAAAAAACAACAATAACTATAAGTCTAAATACCCTGTTTCTTCATGCAGAACGGTATCCAGCCCCTCTACTTCCTCATCAGGCGTAACACGCAGACCAATCCATTTATCCAGACCTTTCAGAATCAGGTAGCTGAATAAGGCACTCCATGCCGCAGTTACTATGACGGCCAAGGCTTGAATACCGACTTGATTGAGAATACTCACGCCTTCAGGTAAGCCTAAACCGCCTAAACTACTGGCAGCAAACACGCCTGTTAATAATGAGCCAGTCACACCACCGACACCATGTACGGGAAATACGTCTAAAGAGTCATCAATTTTTAGTGTGCGTTTAACGTATTGCGTGGCATAAAAACACACAAAACCTGCGGCAACACCAATCACTAATGCCCCGAAAGGGCCGACAAAACCAGAAGCGGGGGTAATAGTACCAAGGCCTGCGACCATGCCAGTGACAATGCCTAACACGCTGGGTTTGCCGAAGCGTTTCCATTCAATAAACATCCACGTCAGCGAACCTGCCGCCGCACCTATGTGCGTGACTAACATCGCCATCCCTGCACGTCCATCTGAGGTTAAGGCACTGCCTGCATTAAACCCGAACCAGCCGACCCATAGCATACCTGCGCCAGTAACAACCATGGTCATGTTGTGCGGCGGCATAGCGGTAGTAGGGAAGCCTTTACGTTTGCCCAATACGAGGGCAGATACTAAGGCAGCGACACCCGCATTGACGTGAATAACGATACCACCTGCAAAATCCATCGCGCCTAACTTCGCCAGCCAGCCACCACCCCACATCCAGTGACAGACGGGCATATAGACGATAATTAACCACAAGCCGCTAAACCAAAGCATAGCAGAAAATTTCATGCGTTCGGCAAATGCACCGACAATCAGCGCGGGGGTAATAATGGCGAAGGTCATTTGAAACATGAAATACACGGTTTCAGGAATATCGCCTATCAAAGCAGTGGTGTTTATATCGGGGAGAAAGACTTTAGACGCGCCACCGATGACTGCCTGTAGATTACCGCCATCGGAGAAAATAAAGCTGTAAACCCCTGCCAACCACAGTATCGACACCATGCAGGTGATGGCAAAACATTGCATTAATACCGATAATACGTTTTTGCTACGCACCAGACCGCCATAGAACAATGACAGTCCGGGAATAGTCATGAATAACACCAAGGCGGTGGACGTAAGAACCCACGCGGTATTGGCTTGATTTAATGAGGGTGTGTCTGCTAAAACCACTGTGGGCAGCAAAAGTAATAGCAGGGTACGCAGAACGTACCGAGTTGAAAACGACATCGTTATATCCTTATAAAGCCATTAGATGGCTTCTTCTCCAGTTTCGCCTGTTCTGATACGAATGACTTGTTCTAGGTTAGAAACAAATATTTTCCCATCGCCAATTTTGCCTGTGTTTGCCGCGTTTACTATGGTTTGTACGGCTTTATCCACAACATCATCAGCAACAGCAATTTCCAGTTTAATTTTTGGCAGGAAATCAACGACATATTCAGCACCCCGATACAGTTCGGTGTGTCCTTTCTGGCGACCGAAACCTTTCACTTCGGTGGCAGTAACGCCAGCAACGCCTATTTCAGATAACGCCTCTCTGACATCATCCATTTTGAACGGTTTAATAATTGCGGTTATTAGTTTCATTATTTTTCTCGTGTATGACTAAATAACTGGCAATCATAGTGAATTATGCCGCAACATACAATGAATAGGCGGCTTAAAAATAGTTATTCCGTTTACACCGAGCTGTAGGCACTGACACTGTCAATATATTGCTTGGCATTATCTGCCTGAAAAACACAAAAGCAACTGCGTCCCTGATCTTTGGCGCGATATAAGGCAGTATCAGCGCAATCCAGCAGTATTTCAGAGCTATCGCCATGCGGTGGATAAAAGCTGATACCGATACTGGTACCGATGTTCACTTCATCATTTTCGCGCAGTATAAAAGGTGTGCTTAATTCATTGATAATCGCCAGTGCTACCCGCTCGACATCTTCAAAATGCGCTAGCTCGGCGAGTACCACGACAAACTCATCGCCGCCCAAACGCGCAGCGGTATCAATTTTACGCAACTGACCTGCAATACGTTCCGCCACTTTTTGCAATAATTCATCACCTGCCTTATGCCCTAAATTATCATTAACGGCTTTGAAATGATCCAGATCCAGCAATAATACCGCCAGTTTTTTGCCCTCGCGTTTGCCCAGTTCAATACCGTATTGCAGACGGTCATATAACAGGCGGCGGTTGGGCAGTTGCGTGAGGGGATCATAAAATGCCAGTTGCTTGATTTGTTCTTCAGCGGCTTTGCGTTCGGTAATATCCTGTACGATACCCCTGAAAAAAGTCTGCTTGCCGTTGGACAGAATTTCATCGACCTGCCCCAAAGAGCGCATCCAGCGTAGTTGATTATCTACGTCAATAATACGGTATTCGACATCGTATTTTGTGCGCTGTGTCAGATGGGCTTCAGTCGCATCAATGACGAACTGTCTGTCTTCAGGAACAATGACGGCTAAAAAATCTTCAAATGTGGGATTTTCCATCTCAGGGATGCCCAATAATTTATAGGTCGTTGATGACCAGAATTGCCGATTATTGATTAAATCATCCTCCCACGTCCCTATGCCGCCATAGAGTTGACAGAGCGTCAGCCGCTGTTCACTGTCGCGTAATTGTTGCTCGGCAAGTTTGCGCTCGGTAATGTCAGTATGCGTACCGCTCATGCGCACGGGTTTACCGGCTTCATTGTATTGCACAATACTGGCATGATCTAAAGTCCAGCGCACGTCGCCGTGTTTGTCAAATACGCGGTATTCAATTTCATGCGTGGTCTGTTTACCATTCAGCACTTGTTGTATGGAATACCAGACTTTCTCTCGATCGTCCCTATAAACAAAATCCAGCCACAAAGGGGTATCGGATTGTATGTCAGTCGCATCGTGGCGCAGAACATCAGTATTGCTGTTGGTTATTTGTACGGTATTACTGTCAATACTCCAATCCCAAAAACCCAGTCCGCTGCCTTTTAAAACGAATCGCAAGCGTTGCTCGCTCTCTTGCAACGCGACATTAGCGCGGGTACGCTCAATACCCAGTTGCGCCAAATTGGCATAACTTTCAATCAGTTCAATTTCTGAGCTTAGGGGGATGGTGGGCTGAGCATGGTAGATAGCGAATATACCCAACACCTTGCCCTGATTGTCTTTAATGGGTTGTGACCAGCACGATTGAAGACCCGCTTGCTTCGTCAGTTCACGAAAAGGAGTCCAAAATGGGTCTTTTTGCAAGTCTTCCGCAACGTAACGTTCGCTTCGATGCACCGCCGTACCACAACTGCCAACACCTTCGCCAATGACTATGCCGTCAAGCGCCTGACTATAAAAAGCAGGCAAGCTGGGCGCAGCACCACATAGCAGCTGATTATTGTTAAGAAGCAGAATTGAGCACAGCATTCTGGGATGCAGCATTTCTACTTGCCGCGCCAATTCATCCAATAGCTCAGGCAAGGCAATACCCTGACCGATTTTCTGCAAAATAATATTATGTAACGCCAGTTCATCGGTTTGTTGCCGCAACTGTTCCTCCATGCGTATACGCTGCTTATTTTCCCGTCTTATGGATTGGTAAGCGGCGTAGATTGCTGCGACTATCACACTGATAATCAGCGCGATAACCACCATGATTTTCAGGTAACGAATCAGCTGTTTACGTTCTCCGATCTCATCGTGCGCATAAAGAAAGTCTTCTAAGAAATCCGTGTTTTCCACCATACCCGCTTGTACAAAAGTATCTGCCATGTGCTGAAGCCGCCACGGATTGGTATGACCGATTTCAACCAGATTAGGCAGTATCAGTGAGCGTATGGTGTCCGCTTCAAATTCAAGATGTGCTTTGGATTTCGGCACATGATATTGATTCTGCAATAAGGCAATGATTTCCTGTGGATGCGCCATTGCATAATGCCAGCCTTGCAAACTGGCATCCAGAAAGGCTTTAACGCGCTCTGGACGTTTTTTTAGTTCATTTTCGCTGGTAAACAGCATATCGCTATAAAAATCAACGCCGTAATTACGCGGACTGATGACGGTAAATTCAATGCCTTGTTGTTTTAAAAAGTAAGGCTCATTACTGATATAGCTATTGAAAGCATCGGCTTTACCCGTTATTAAATCTTGAATATCAGAACTGCTGGGGATGATATTAATTTTCGTTATATCAGTACGTTCGTTGGGAAACATCGCGGCAAAATCGGCATCAATGGTCTTGCCTAACATCATGACTTTTTTACCGACAAGATCACTGGGTGAAAAAATCCCTGAATCTTTGCGAGCCAGTAACACCGAAGGCGAATGCTGATAGATAGCCGCTAATAGCACTAGCGGATCGCCTTTTAAGCGTGCTAACAGTAACTCACTGTTGGCAACACCGTATTGCGCATGACCTTGTAATACTTCGTTGATGGCTATTTTGTCAGGCGTGCCTTCATGAATAACGACATCCAGCCCTGCTTTTTGATAATAGCCCTGTTGCACAGCGGCATAGTAGCCCGCAAATTGGAATTGATGATGCCAGCGTAATTGTAAATCTATGGTTTCTGTATACCCGCACACGGGCATCACGGCAAGCAATCCGAGTACTCTGGTGAACTGCTGCACATCAAATTTACACCGCATAGCTAACCTGCTTTTACGTTAAAATAAGCATCATCAAGCATATTCCGCACCAAGTTCCTGAATAACTGTAAAAATTATGCCACAGCTATTATGTTATCTGCTTTACAAAATACCCCAAAAATTATAATTTTTTGAATACTAGGTTCTGTTGACATTTCGGGAATAGTCATTCAGAAACAACCAGTTATAGACATATAGCAAAATCATAACTTACTGATATAGTTAGAGATTTTACCAAATGTCAACAGAGCCTAACATTATCTATAAAAATTAACTATTTATCGTTACTTAATTATTCTTGTCGATTAAGTTGCGTAACTGGGTCAGTCGGACTACCGCTTTTTCAATTTTTCAGCTGTGACATCAGGACTACACACGTTGTAGACCATCAAAATTACCGCTGATTAAACCGCCCGTATCGTAATAGGACAATCGGCAACAAAGATAAATTCAACACCGTAGACGAGGCTAAACCGCCGATAATAATCGCCGCCATCGGCCCCATAATTTCCCGCCCTGCATTATCGCTATTAAACGCAATCGGCAACATCGCCAATGCGGTCACCAACGCCGTCATCAGAATAGACGGCAAACGTTCACTTGCCCCCAGCAGCATGGTATCCAAATCCCAGCTTCTGCCTTGCTCTTCCACCAAATGGCGATAATGCGATAACAACATAATGCTGTTACGCACGGTAATACCGAACAGCGTGACAAAGCCCACTACAGAACCGACCGATAAGGTTGCGCCCGTTAATAACACCGCCGCCACACCACCGATTAACGCAAACGGCAAATTCACCAACGTCAATAACGCATGACGCAAACTGCCGATGGCGATATAAATCAGCATTATCACCCCTGCACCCGCTAATAAAGAATAGCCGATTAACGCGTGGCGTGCTTCCGCTTGTTCAATCGCCGCGCCCGTAAATTCAGGGTAACTGTCGGCAGTAAAGGGAATATCAGCTAACACCCGCGTTTTTAATTCTGCCATAAACGCATCCAAATCACGGTTCAGCACGTTGCACGTCACGGTTTGTCGCCGCCCAGAATTTTGATGCAGAATGTTATAACGACTGGCAGTGTGGCGAATATCCGCGACTTGTTCCAGTCTGATTAAAGCACCGTCACGCGCTCTGAGCGGCAGTTGCGCAATGGATTCAGGCTGTTGTCGTAACTCAGGCGATAACGCCACCGCGACATTGACAATTTTATTAACTTGCAAATTTTTACCAACCACCCGCGTTTCATACGCCGTTTGCAAGGTGTCCATCACTTGTGCAGGACTAACGCCTGTGGCGGTCAGCTGGTCGAGATTTAACTGCACCTGTAATAACGGCGTGGCAGGCGGTGAACGTAACTGCACATCCGCCGCGCCCTGCAAATTCCGCATGATAGCGGCAACCGCTAGTGCTTTTGCGTCCAGCGCGTTTAAATCCATGCCGTAAATATTGACCACCACAGGCGAGGTATAGCCTGAAATCGTTTCATCCACCCGCTCGGTTAAAAAGGTATTGGCTTCGTATAAAATCCCGATGGCATCTTTGAGAATATCACGCAGTTGGTCTAAAACCCGCTGTTGTTCCGCGCCCGACAATTTATCCAGATGCACTTCATATTCACTGTAATGACTGCCATAAGTATCCGCGCCACGTTCGGCGCGTCCCGCCCATTGTGATACCGACTGCACGCCGTCAATGTTCATAAATTGTGTGGTGAGTTGGCTGCCGATGCGTAATGATTCTTGTAATGACGTACCTGCAATACTGGTGGTGTGGACGATATAATGCCCTTCGCGCAGTTCGGGCAGTAATTGGCTGTCGAAGCGAGTAAACGCGACAATAGCCGCAATACATAACAGCACACTGGCGATAATTACCCCATTAAAATACTTGGCAACTACGGTCAAGAATTTTTTATAACGCGGTTTAAGGGCTTTAATCAGCGGCGGATCCTCAGAATAGGACTGCCCATCCTCTAAAGGACTGGCAGTCCTTGATGTCGATTTACCGCGTCCCAGCAACACATAACACAACGCAGGCGTAAGCGTGAGCGCGACCAGCAACGACACCAAAATGGCTAAAATATACGCATAACCCAACGGGGCAAATAACCGCCCCACCACGCCGCTCAACGTCAACAACGGTACAAACGCCAACGCGACAATAAAACTGGCATACACCACCGAGCTGCGCACTTCCATCGACGCGGTATAAACCACAGTAGCCACTGGTTGCGGTTGCGGCAATAAACGATTTTCCCGCAAGCGGCGGAAAATATTTTCCGTATCAATAATGGCATCGTCCACCACTTCGCCCAAGGCAATTGCCAAGCCGCCCAACACCATAATATTAAGATTAACGCCGCATTCCAGTAGCACCATAATCGCGCCAATGAGGGACACGGGAATTGCCAGTCCGACAATAAATGCGGCGTGAACATTGAATAAAAAGGCGTACAAAATAATCAGCACGAACAAGCCGCCCAACAATAAATGCCCTGATAAATTGCTCAGCGAGGTTTCAATATAATCAGCAGGGCGAAACAGATGCTCATAAAAATCAATGTCCTGCTTTTTAAACAGCGGGGCGAATTCTTGCAGCGTTTGTTCCACCTGCCGCGACACCGACAGCGTATTAGCCCCGTATTGACCGATGACCATCATGACAATACCTTGCTTGCCCATAATTTGCGCCGCGCCGATAGGCGGTTCAGGCGCGTAGTGAATACTGGCAACTTCACCCAAGGTAATCGGGCGGGATTGATTCAGTAAGGGAATCTTGGCAAATTGTTCAGGGGTTTGCGGTTGTCCTGTCACTTGCAGGGTAAAACGCTGATTTTGATTTTCAATAAAGCCACTGCCCTGAATCGTCCCCGCTTGGCTTGCGGTTTGTATCACATCATCCAACGACAGGTTGAAACGTTGCAACTGCACAGGATCAACTTGAATTTGCAGCTGCTTGATGTCACCGCCAAACACATTGACATCAGAAACGCCTGCCACCGCCAATAAACGCGGCACGATTGTCCAATCCACCAGACTGCGCAACGCCATTAAATCCACAGTATCCGAACGTAAACCAATCGTTAACACGGTCGCCGATGACGAGGATAACGGAATCACAATCGGCGTAATACCTTGCGGTAATTGAGTTGCAACAGTGGCTAAGCGTTCGCTGATGAGCTGCCGATTAAGATAGATGTTGCTGTTCTCGGCAAACGTTGCTGTCACAATAGATAAGCCTTGTATCGACTCCGAGCGCGTGGCTTTCAAACCCAGCAAGCCACTGATAGCGGTTTCAATCTGTTGCGTCACCAACACTTCCACCTGTTCCGCCGCCAGCCCTGCCGATTCGGTTTGAATAATGACTTGTTTAGGCGAAAACTCAGGAAAAATATCCAAGCCAGCGGTAGCAAAGCGATAACCGCCGACGATTAAAATAACCACCGCCAAGGCGATAACGATACCGTAAAAACGAATAGCAAAACGAACGAGGGTGCTGAGCATGATTTATAGTGTTAGTAAGGCGGTCATGATGGCAGTCAAAAAACCCGTCTATAGTGGATAGACAAAAAACTGGACATCAATAAACAGCTCATAGATACTGGAGAGCTTATTTTAACAACAAAAACGAGGAGAGAATCATGGGTTTTATGCAGGGCAAACGCGTATTAATTGTCGGCTTAGCCAGTAATCGGTCTATTGCATGGGGTATTGCCCAAGCTATGCGCCGCGAAGGCGCGGAATTAGCCTTCACTTTTCAAAACGAAAAATTACAAAGCCGCGTGGAAGACATGGCGGCACAATGCGGTTCTAACATTACGATTGAGTGTGATGTCAGTATTGATGCGCATATCGACAACGTATTTGCCAAACTGGGCGAACAGTGGGACGGCTTGGATTGCATCGTGCATTCTGTGGCTTTCGCACCGCGTGACGCGCTGAACGGTGATTATGTTGAGGTGACCACCCGCGAAAATTTCAACATTGCCCATGATGTCAGTTCTTACAGCTTTACTGCGTTGGCAAAAGCAGGACGCGCCATGATGCAAGGTCGCAACGGCTCATTATTGACGCTGACTTATTTGGGCGCAGAACGTGCAATTCCTAACTATAACGTGATGGGTGTTGCCAAAGCCAGTTTAGAAGCCAATGTGCGTTATATGGCAGTCGCCTTAGGCGCGGAAGGTACGCGCGTCAATGCCATTTCCGCAGGCCCTATCAGAACCCTAGCGGCATCGGGCATTAATGATTTTAAAGCCATGCTCAGTAAAGCGGCAGATACCGCGCCATTAAAACGCAATGTCAGCATTGACGAAGTCGGCAACGCTGCTGCGTTTATGTGTTCTGATTTAGCATCAGGTATTACAGGCGAGATTACTTATGTAGATTGCGGCTATAGCATTGCGGGTTTAGCGGCATCGTAAATACGGTCGAGTCACTCGTTCCAATGCGCCAGAGGCTGTGAAAATATTAGATTTTGGAATCAAAACTCATGAGTTTTGACTCCGTCATCATATATAAATTAATTCGTTAAAAATAACGTTTTGATTGTTTCTGAATACTTTCACAGTCTCTCTAGCGTGGGAACTAAATTTCTAGCAGGCATAAAAAAAGGGAGCGTTACGCTCCCTTTTTTATGTTTATCAATTACTACGCTTCGTGACTCAGCGCACCGCAACATTGCTTGTATTTCTTGCCTGAACCGCAAGGGCAAGGATCGTTACGTCCTACTTTATGCCCTTCACGAATGAACGGTTTCTCCGAATCGTCCTCTTGCTCATCATCTTCTTCTAACAATGACTGCTCATAGGCATCTAAGGTCGGTGCAGGGGCGTGGTCGAAGTGCATTTCTCTGGGAGCTTGTTGTTGCTCATCCAGTGCCTGCACATCTTCTTCTTCGCTGACTTGCACTTTGGCTAAGATGTTGGTGACTTCGTATTTGATGTCTTCCAAGAGCGTGGTAAACATTTCAAAGGCTTCACGTTTGTATTCCTGCTTGGGATCTTTTTGCGCGTAGCCGCGTAAATAAATACCCTGACGCAAATAATCCATTGCCAGCAAATGCTCTTTCCAGCTGTTGTCCAACACCTGCATCATCACTGATTTTTCAAAATGTTGTAATACGGATTTACCGCCCGCAATTTGCTGTTCTTTTTCGTGATGATTTTGTTCAAGCAGCTCAACAATGCGATGACGTAAGCCTTCTTCAGTCAAATTGTGATTCTCATCCAGCATTTTCTGCACGGGAATTTCAACATTGAATTCGTGCTGTAAATGGTCTTCCAAGCCTTTAACATCCCATTGCTCCACCATTGTTTTAGGGGGAATGTATTGGGTGATGACGTTATTGACTACATCGGCGCGGATGGCGTTGATAATGTCGGAAATTTCACTCGCCGCCATCAGTTCATTACGCTGTGAATAAATCACTTTACGCTGATCGTTTGCCACATCGTCATACGCCAGAATTTCTTTACGCACATCAAAGTTACGCGCTTCAACTTTGCGTTGCGCATTTTCAATAGAACGTGTCACCCAAGGATGTTCAATGGCTTCACCGTTGCCCATGCCAAGTTTTTGCATTAAACCTGCAACGCGCTCAGAGGCAAAAATACGCATTAAATCATCTTGTAACGATAGATAGAAACGAGTCGAACCCGGATCGCCCTGACGACCTGAACGACCGCGTAACTGGTTGTCGATACGACGTGATTCATGACGTTCTGAACCGATAACGTGTAAACCGCCGCTTGCCAATACTTGATTATGTCTGTCCAGCCAGAGACCGCGTACACGGGCTTTGTCTTCTTCACTGGCATCTTCACCCAGAGCTTTTAATTCGGCTTCCAAATTACCACCCAGCACGATGTCGGTACCGCGACCTGCCATGTTGGTAGCAATTGTTACTGCATAGGGCATACCTGCTTGTTCAACAATATGGGCTTCGCGCTCATGTTGTTTGGCGTTCAGCACTTCATGTTTAACACCTTGCTGTGTTAATAAGGCAGAAATGCGCTCAGAATTTTCGATCGACGTTGTACCGACTAACACAGGTTGTCCGCGTGTCACGCATTCTTTAATGTCGTCGGCAACGGCTTGATATTTTTCCTCGGTGGTGAGGAAAATGACATCGCCTAAGTCTCTACGAATCATGTCGCGATGCGTCGGAATAATAACCACTTCCAGTCCATAAATACTGTTTAACTCAAACGCTTCGGTATCCGCTGTGCCTGTCATGCCTGACAGTTTTTCGTATAAACGGAAATAGTTCTGGAAGGTGATAGAGGCTAAGGTCTGGTTTTCGTTGTTGATGGTCACGCCTTCTTTGGCTTCAATGGCTTGATGCAAGCCTTCTGACCAACGGCGACCCGGCATAATACGCCCAGTGAACTCATCAACAATCACCACTTCATTATTGGCAACGATATAATCCACGTCTCTTTTGAACAGGACATGAGCGCGTAATGACGCGCTCAAATAGTGCATTAAACGGATGTTGGTCGCGCTGTATAAGCTGCTGCCTTCCACCATTAAGCCATGTTCAACCATCAGGCGTTCAACGTGTTCATGTCCTGATTCGGTTAAATGCACCTGACGGGTTTTTTCATCAACGGTGTAATCACCGACTTCACCGACCGTATTGCCTTCTTTGTCATTTTCTTTTTCTTGTTTAACCAAGAAAGGAATAACGGCGTTGGCTTTAATATAAACTTCGGTACTTTCTTCGGTAGGGCCTGAAATAATCAGTGGGGTACGCGCTTCGTCAATCAGGATAGAGTCAACCTCATCAACGATGGCAAAACTTAAATCACGCTGAACTTTTTGTTCCAGTGTGTATTCCATGTTGTCGCGCAGGTAATCAAAACCGAATTCGTTATTCGTGCCGTAGGTAATATCGGCTGAGTATGCACGGCGGCGTTCGCTTTTATCCATGTGGCTGAGAATGACGCCTGTAGTCATGCCTAAAAAGCCATACAGCTTGCCCATCCATTCGGCATCACGCTTGGCCAGATAATCATTCACCGTGACGACATGAACACCGCGCTCAGGCAACGCATTAAGATACGCCGCTAAGGTTGCCATCAAGGTTTTACCCTCGCCGGTTTTCATTTCAGAAATTTTGCCGTCATGTAAAATCATGCCGCCAATGAGCTGCACATCGAAATGACGCATACCGAACACCCGCGTAGAGGCTTCTCTGACCGCCGCAAACGCATCGGGAATCAAGTTATCCAGCGATTCGCCTTGTGCGAGGCGAGAACGAAACTCCTGTGTTTTTGCTGCCAGTGCCGTATCAGATAGTTTTTCATATTCAGAAGCCAGAGCATTGACCTGCTTGACCAGCTTCGCTTTCTTTTTGATAAGCCTGTCGTTACGGCTTCCTACAACAAATTTAACCAGATTACCCAACATGCTTTTTTCCAGTGTGAATTTAGTAAATGATTGAAAAAGTGGGCAATTATATACTGTCCACGCTGTTAGTGACAGATAAAAGCCCGTGTATTTGTGCTTTGCTCGCTACAACATAGTGGCGTTTATGGTAATAAACAAGGTGGGACGTTTGAATTTTGTAGACTTACGCCTTGGTAAACTGCACAATTTAGAGGCTGTTTTTTACAAGCCACAGGCTGTTGGGATGACTCACAATATAATAAATATCCCAGCCTAATCAATTACCTTGAGTAATTTAGATTACCTGTATTTTTGATATTTTAAAGAGAGGAGAAAACCATGAACGAATCAACCAAGAAACTGCTCAATTATTTCCTGATAGGCGTATTTGCGATTATTCCTATTGTTATCGTATTTCAGATTATCCTTTTCGTAAAAGGAATGGTGTCGAATTTATTTGAAATTGTCTACGTTTTTGCCGACAGCTATATTTACACAGGCATTGTATTCATCATCAGTTTCGCACTGCTGGTATCCATAGGTCACACCATTGCAAAAAAAGGTGCGTCTTTTATTATCAGGATGTTTGATGTTGTGATTGATCAAATTCCTTTATTGAACACTATTTACCGCGTCACTAAAAAAGTCATCAATATGTTTTTATCGCACGATCAGGCTATCGCCAAAGAAGTCGTGTATGTTGAGTATCCCAAAGACGGTATTTGGGTGCCTGCTTATGTCACTAATCGTCATGGTGATAAATATATTTTATTTATTCCAACTTCACCCAATCCTACCTCTGGTTTTACTGTGATTGTCGATAAATCAAAAGTCATTCCTTCGGTGATGGATATTGAAGCGGCGACCAGTTTTATCGTCAGTGTCGGTGTCGATTTTGATAACGCTTCCGAAATTAGTCAGTTACCTTAAAATACAGATAACATCATGAAACTAATAACCCCCATTATCGCCATAGTGGTACTGTTGACTGGCGCAGCGTGTAGCAAAGAAGAACCTAAAGAACCCCCTCCGCCTAAAGCCGAAGAATCGGGTATTACCGGCATTGTAAGAACGAAAAACGGGCGTATAGAAAGCGGTAGACAAACGATGGAAGATGCCAAACAAATCAATCAAACCATTCTGGATTCTGCCGCCGAGCAACGGGAAACCATAGAGAAAACTCAACAGTAAAGCGGATAAGATTTTTTGCCCGCAACATTGACTAAATTGCGGGCAAACAGCTGACCGAAGCACATGAATATAGAAGGTCATAATAAAATGAACTCGTCCAATCAAGATAAAGTTGAATGCCACATTACTTACAACCCTAATGTTGCACTTGAGTTTTTCAAACTGTTTGGCAGCGTAGAGTCTGCGAAGGCAGGTGAAACGTTTTTTGTATCCGGACAAAAGCCCAGCTTTTTTTCCTTTTTACAAACCGATAAAACTTACTTGTTACTGGACGGCACAGTCACCGTTCAAACCGCGTCAGGAAGTCTTATCAATCTTGAGTCGGGGCAGGTATTCGGTGAATTTACGCCTTACACGGCAAACAATGCCACAGCGACCGCTGGCACACCCTGCAAGCTGGTTGCGCTCAGTGAAAAACAGTTTATTGCCAGTCTCAAAAAACAACCAACATTTCTGTTTATGCTGATGGACGTGTTAATCAGGACGCTGCCTAAAATCGGCACGGCAACAAAAAACACGCCACCGCCTGATAACAAAAGCAGTAAAAATAGCAACGTGTTAAGTACCGAAATGCTCAATACACTAAAGCAGAAACTGGGCGAAAACGCGCTGATGAAAGTGCCTGAAAAGCGCGTCGTATTTCATGAAGGGGCTGCCGCGTTGTTGATGTATGTCATTCTTGAGGGTCAGATGGCAATAAGCATTAATAATAAAGTGGTCGGACACAGTGGTGTAGGCGACATAGTGGGTGAAATTGCACTGGTCGCCCGACGACGCGCACGGACAGCAAGCGTCATAGCCGAAACGCGCTGTTTATTACTGGCTATTGACCGTCAAATCCTCCCTGAGCTGATTCAATCACTACCCACTTTCGGCATCTCATTATTGCGAGTGCTGGATGCACATTTGAATGCCATCAAGCGCAATCTGTAGTAGCACCTCACCGCCATCGCGCTTTAATCGGTCAATTGCCAGAACTGTAATGGCTGGTAAATCACGCCAGTCGGCGAACTCACTGATTCCACCAGCGCGAACTGACTGGCAGACCAGCTCACTGGCTGAAAATCGGCAGTAGGCAGTTCACGAATATGACGGGCGAGTGTGATATGAGGGCAATACGGGCGTGCATCGAGATGAATACCTAACTCCGCAAGCGGTGTTGATAACTGGGCGACTAAATAGGCTGCCGTTGGCTCTGGTTGCGAGCAAGTCAAGCACAACACCCCTGCCCTATGCCAATACTCCAGCTGGTCAAATACCAAGGTAATTGCAGGTGCGCTGATGGGCATAGCCGCTTCTATGAGGTTTGGTATCAGTGATTCATCGACACTACCCATAAATACCAGCGTTATATGCCAGTTTTCCGCACTGACCCGTTGTCTGGATGACAGCGGTAATGCGGCACTAATATGTTGCAATGCTCGTCGAATGCTATCATCAGGCCATAAGGCAAAAAATAATCTGCGCATTTCATTTCCCCCGCAGGAGTAAAACAGCTTTAGCTGTTTTCTGGCAGATACCAGCCAATAGCTGACGCTATTGGACTCCCAATCATTGCTTAACCTGCAACCGTCAATCTTGTTGATGATAAGCGACTATCCGCTCAACTTCATTTTTTGAACCCAATATCAGCGGCACACGTTGATGAATCCCAGTCGGTTTAATATCCAACATACGTTCACGTCCTGTGGTACACACGCCGCCTGCCTGTTCAATAATAAATGCCATTGGATTGGCTTCATACATTAAACGTAGTCTGCCTGATTTAGCCGAATCACGCATACCCACTGGATACAAAAACACCCCGCCGCGCGTTAAAATACGGTACACCTCGGCGACTAATGACGCGACCCAGCGCATATTAAAATTTTTCTCGCGTACACCGTCGGTACCTTGTAAGCATTCAGCAATATATTGTTGTACAGGCGGCTCCCAATAGCGTTGGTTCGACATATTGATCGCAAATTCACTGGAATCTTCGGGGATTTTCATATTTGAATGGGTCAGAATAAACTCACCCACATCTTGATTAAGCGTAAAACCGTTCACCCCATGCCCTGTGGTCAGAATCAGCATGGTTGACGGGCCATAGAGTACAAAACCCGCACACACCTGCTCTGAGCCTTTGCGTAAAAAATCTTCTTCAGCAGGATCAACGCCTTCACGGCAGCGCAAAATAGAAAAAATCGTCCCAACCGTCATATTGACATCAATATTGGACGAGCCATCCAGCGGATCAAATAACGCGAGATATTTACCTTTAGGATATTGCGCAGGAATACTGATAATGTCATCCATTTCTTCGGATGCCATACCTGCTAAATGCCCAGTCCAGTTCAGTGCGCTGACCATAATATCATTGGTGATAATATCCAGTTTTTTCTGCACTTCACCTTGAATATTCTCGGATTCCGCACTGCCCAACACGCCGACCAGATTACCCCGATTGACTAAATGGGATATTTCTTTACACGCCATTACGATGTTGTTCAGCAACAGTGTAAACGTACCAGACGCATCAGGAAGCCCACGTTGCTGTTCAATAATAAACTGCGTTAATGTTAATTTATTCGCCATGCGTTTTCTCCGTTTGAGCGTGATGATTGAAAAAATCGTCGCTTGCGATTGACCAAGCCACTATTCTTTATGAGTTAGCACATTGTAAATTTTAAAACCCAATATGGATGCCGCCAGAATAAAGGTAATGGAATTGGCAAACACAATAACGGTATTTTCGATACAAAGCCCGTACACCAGCCAGCCGAACACGCCCAGCGTAAACAGCGTATACATACTGAGGGACAGCGACTGCGTATCTTTGGTTTTGAGGGTGAGAATAGCTTGAGGTAAAAATGAGGCGGTGGTGAGGGCGGCGGCTGTATAGCCTATATAATCAATCATATCAGGCGTAATATTCATCATGAGGTTAGCCCTTGCCGCGTGTGCGGGTGCGCGTGGTCTGTAATTTATCTTTTGTCGTTTCCAAAGTTTCAAAACGTTTTTCGATAAATTGAATAATCATACTGGCAATGTCCTTGCCGCTGGCCTCTTCAATGCCTTTTAAACCAGGCGAGGAATTCACCTCCATAATCACAGGCCCGTGATTGGAGCGGAGCATATCAACACCGCAGACATTCAAGCCCATAATTTTAGCGGCACGAACAGCGGTGGAGCGTTCTTCGGGGGTTAAACGAATTAAACTGGCAGAACCGCCACGGTGTAGATTAGAACGAAATTCACCTTCTGCGGCTTGGCGTTTCATGGCAGCAACCACTTTATCCCCGACCACAAAACAGCGAATATCACTGCCGTCGGCTTCTTTGATAAATTCCTGCACCATGATATTGGCTTTTAATCCCATAAAGGCTTGAATCACACTTTCAGCGGCATTATGCGTTTCTGCCAACACCACGCCGATGCCTTGTGTGCCTTGCAATAATTTAATCACCAACGGCGCACCGCCGACCTGCGAAATTAAATCTTCAATGTCATCAGGATTATTGGCAAATCCTGTGACGGGTAAACCGATACCCTTACGCGCCAGTAACTGCATGGAGCGCAGTTTATCTCTGGAACGCGAGATGCCCACCGATTCATTCAACGGCATCACATTCATCATCTCAAACTGGCGCAATACGGCAGTGCCGTAAAACGTCACCGAGGCACCGATACGCGGTATAACCGCATCAAAGTCTACTAAATCTTCACCCCGATAATGAATAGACGGGTTGTGTGAGGTAATATTCATATAGCAACGCAATACATCCAACACGCGAACTTCATGACCGCGTGCTTGTGCCGCTTCAACCAAGCGCGTAGTCGAATACAATTTAGCGTTACGCGATAAAATGGCAATTTTCATAATTTCCTGATTTAGTTCTTAGAATACTCCGACTATTTTGGCATGAAATAATCTAAGCAGGTTTAATTTTTATTTATTTGAGAGGTTGTTATGGCATTAGCAGAAACCCCCGTGTGTGATTTTGGTACACCCGCTCCCGACTTTAATTTACTCGGTGTCGATGGACAACGCTGGACACTGGCGCAGTGCAAAGGCGAAAACGGCTTGCTGGTGATGTTTATCTGTAATCATTGCCCTTATGTGAAGGCAATCCATGAACGGATTATCCGCGACACCCGTGAACTGAAAGCCTTCGGCATTCATTCAGTGGCGATTATGTCCAACGACACCGCCGACTATCCCGAAGACTCTTACGAAAATATGCAACGAATCGCCGCACAATACGACTATCCTTTTCCCTATCTGCTGGATGACACGCAAGCGGTCGCTAAAGCCTATGGTGCGGTATGTACGCCCGATTTTTTTGGTTATAACGCCGATTTACAACTGCAATATCGCGGGCGTTTAGATGCCAGTCGCACAGAAACTGCCCCACCTGATACAATACGCGACTTATTTGAAGCAATGAAACTTTGTGCCGCCACAGGTTTTGGTTCAATAGAGCAAATTCCCAGCATAGGTTGCTCGATTAAATGGCGACAACATTAACACCTCACCCACAACAAGAGAGAAAAATATGTCAATTCAAAGAATGATTGATCTGGATTTAGCCGGTAAACGAGTATTAATCCGTCAAGATTTAAACGTACCTGTTAAAAACGGCACTGTCACCAGCGATATTCGTATTCAAGCCAGCGTACCCACCATTCAACAAGCCTTGGCTCAAGGCGCGGCGGTGATGGTCATGTCGCATTTAGGTCGCCCTGAAGAAGGTCACTATGACGAAGCTGCTTCATTAAAACCTGTCGCTGACCGTCTGGCTCTGTTACTGGACAAACCTGTCCGCTTAGAAAAAGACTGGATTGACGGCGTGACCATTGCCGCTGGTGAAGTGGTACTGTGTGAAAACGTGCGTTTCAATGTCGGCGAAGAAAAAAACAGCGACGAGCTGGGCAAAAAAATGGCAGCGTTATGTGATGTATTCGTCATGGATGCTTTCGGTACTGCGCACAGAGCGCAAGCCTCAACCCACAGCGTGGCAAAATTCGCCCCTGTTGTTTGTGCAGGTCCCTTATTAGCCAGTGAATTAGACGCACTGGGTAAAGCTCTGGAAACTCCAACTAAACCGTTAATCGCCATCGTCGGCGGTTCAAAAGTATCAACCAAATTAACCGTATTAGAATCTTTATCGACAAAAGTAGACCAACTCATCGTTGGCGGTGGTATTGCTAACACCTTTATTGCCGCCGCAGGTTTTCCCGTCGGTAAATCCCTGTACGAAGCCGATTTAATTCCAGAAGCACAACGGTTAATGGCTGCCGCTAAAGCCGCAGGTTCAGAAATTCCCGTGCCTACCGACGTAGTGTGTGCGAAAGAATTTTCTGAAAATGCGATTGCCACCATTAAACAAGTCGCTGACGTTGAAGCGGACGATTTAATTCTGGACATTGGCCCAGATACCGCAAAACATTATGCTGAGTTATTAAAATCAGCAGGAACCATTGTCTGGAACGGCCCAGTTGGCGTATTTGAAATTGAACAATTCAGCCACGGCACACAAACACTGTCTACCGCGATTGCCGAAAGCAGTGCGTTTTCCATTGCTGGCGGTGGCGATACCTTAGCCGCCATAGACAAATACGGCATCAACGACAAAGTGTCTTATACGTCTACAGGCGGCGGTGCATTCCTTGAATTTCTTGAAGGAAAAGAATTACCTGCGGTAGCTGTGTTAAAATCACGCGGTTAGTCAATAATGTAGGTTGGCTTAGTGTACCCCATCTGGCTACCGCCTAACCCAACCTACATACCGAGATAATAGGGGGAGCTAAATGAAACGTTGCGAAAGAGCCATGCAAGTTTGGCAAATTCTTATAAGTGCCGCCCATAATAGGCAAACACTTACATACGGACAAGTTGCAGATAACCTTGAATTTGACGGTGCAGGTGTACTCTCTCAAATTTTGGGGCGCATCATGAATTATTGCCAAGCTAACGGTTTGCCACCACTTACTTGCATAGTGGTAAATCAAACAACTGGGTTGCCAGGGGCTGGTCTAACCACTGTAGCAAATTTACCAATCGACCGTGAGGCTGTTTATAACCAAAATTGGTTTTCTTTGTATCCAGCTCAAATTTCTGATTTTAATTAAATTCATAAGTTCCCACGCCAGCGCGTAGGAACGATAACTACCACAATAAGGTTTACAAAATGGCAAGAGTTACGATTGAAGATTGTTTAGAAAACGTAGAAAACCGTTTCAAACTGGTGTTATTAGCCAGTACCAGAGCGCGTCAGTTAAGCCACGGTGCGACTGAATTTTTGCCGCGCGGCAAAGATAAAGATACCGTATTAGCATTACGCGAAATCGCCGCAGGTCATGTCACCACTGAAAACATCAACGCATTGCACCGCGTTGGTGAAGTGCATGACTACAACCCGCAATTCTAAGCACACGCATTATGGATACGCCAGATTGCCTCGCTCTGCAACGCCCTGAAGACGTTCTGATTGCGCGGTTGTCACAGGAATTATCTGGCTATTTAGATCAAGCGCAAGTTGATGATTGTGTACGCGCCTATCAATTCGGCGCGTTAGCCCACGCGGGGCAATTTCGTAAAAGCGGCGAAGCCTACATTTGCCACCCGCTGTCCGTCGCCATCATACTGGCTGGAATGCACATGGATGCGCGGGGCATTATGGCGGCTATTTTGCATGATGTGATTGAAGATTGTCAGGTCAGCAAACAAGAAGTGGCTACTCAGTTCGGCGTAGAAGTTGCCGAACTAGTGGACGGTGTTACCAAACTCACCAAAATAGCCAGCCGTTCCCAAGCCGAAACCCAAGCGGAAAATGTCCGCAAAATGTTTCTGGCAATGGGTAAGGATTTGCGCGTCATTCTAGTTAAACTCGCTGACCGCCTGCACAATATGCAGACACTGGGCGTGATGCCACCTGAAAAAAAACGCCGTATTGCGCGGGAAACGCTGGATATTTACGCGCCGATTGCCAACCGTTTAGGCATGAACCACATTCGCCATCAACTGGAAACGCTCGGCTTTGAAGCAATGTATCCTTATCGCTATGCCGTGATCAGTAATGCACTCAAAAAAGCGCGGGGCAACCGCCGAAAAGTCATTGATACCATCGAAAGTTCAATCAAAAACCGTCTGGAACAAGCCAATCTGCCGTGCAATGTATTAGGACGCGAAAAGAATATTTACAGCATTTATCAAAAAATGTACCTGAAAAAACTGTCCTTAGCGGCAGTATTTGATCTCTATGCGTTTCGGATTTTTTGTGACACGGTGGATAGTTGTTACCGCGTCTTGGGTATCGTCCATAATTTATACAAACCGATTCCCGGTCGCTTTAAAGATTATATTGCCCTGCCCAAAGCCAATGGCTATCAATCCTTGCATACGCTATTGATTGGGCCTTATGGGCAGCCGATTGAAATACAAATCCGAACCCACGAAATGCACCATATGTCGGAATCAGGCATTGCTGCGCATTGGTTGTATAAATCGGATAACGGCAAAGCGGAAAAAATTCAGGCGAGTGCCAATGAATGGCTGCGGGAGTTACTGGAAATTCAAAAATCAGCGGGTGACTCGCTGGAATTTATTGATAATTTAAAAGTCGATTTATTTCCTCAGGAAGTGTTTGTTTTCACTCCCAAAGGCAAAATTATTAAAATTGCCCGAAATGCGACTATTGTTGATTTTGCGTATGCCGTGCATACCGACATCGGTAACTCGTGCATTTCTGCGATGATTGATAAACAGCTCGTCCCGTTACAAACAAAACTGGAAAACGGTGTAACGGTTGAAGTCATTACCGCACCGTGGGCAAGACCCAATCCATTGTGGCTGAATTATGTCACCACCGTGAAAGCCCGTTCCAGCATCCGCAACTTCCTGAAAAACTTTAAACAGCAAGAAGCCATTAACCTAGGACGCAGACTGTTGGAAAAAGAACTGCACACCATGCGGTTACAATTGGATACTATTGAAGACTCACGCCTGCAAGGCTTGCTCGCCTCGACCAAATCGCGCTCACTAGACGCACTGTTAGAAGACATCGGCTTAGGTAATAAAATGCCGTTTCTTATCGCCAAACGACTGGAACAAGATGATGTCAGTGCCAACGTCAGACTCAACGACACTGAAAACGACAAACAGCAAAAAAATCCGCTCGTCATCAAAGGCACGGAAGGCATGGTTATCACGCTTGCCAAATGCTGTAGACCGATTCCAGGGGATGCCATTATCGGCTTCTTTAATCCGGGCAAAGGCATCGTGGTACATCATCACGCCTGCCGCAATCGCACCATCCTCAGAAAAAAACACACCAACTGGCTGGATGTAGAATGGAGTACCGATGTCGTCGGCGATTTCCCCGCTGAACTGCGCTTGGAAATTCTCAATCAGCGCGGCGCACTCGCCACTATCGCCTCAACCATTTCCGAATTCGATTCCAATATTGAAAACGTTACCGTGGTCGATCAGGATGTTCATGTCTGCATTGACTTAATCACCCTGACCGTTAAAGACCGCGTACATCTGGCAAAAATCATCCGCCGTCTGAAAGAGCTTACTATTGTGTTGAAAATCACGCGGGTTAAAGCCTAACCCTGTTAATGCGCATCATCGTGATGCCATTTAGGTAACATAATGATGCAATTAGGCTTGAAACCCTGATTTTTCAATACATCAATGCTGGCGATTTTTTCTTCTTTTTGTAAATCAATGACGCTGATTGATCCATCATCCATTTCAGGTAAATTTAAAAAACTGTTTTGTACAATTGCATAATGCTCATCAGGTGAAAACACGATGTGATGTGAACCTGCTGCGGTGGGGATGGTTTTTAAATGTTTGGGCTTGGATTTCAAATCACCGCTGATGTCGAAAATGTTTAATGCCCCTGGTTTCGCCGTGCTGATATACAGACGATCATGTTTGTCGTTGAAATAAATTTCTAACGGCACACCTTGTTGCTGACTGCTAAAGTCAAATACTTGTTGAAAACTGAAATCTTTGCTGGTTTCGTTCCATGTCGCTGTCCATAACGCGCCGCCGAATAGGGTATTAATGTATGCCATAGCAGGTTTGGCGTGTGGTAAAAAGACCGCTTCTACAGGTGATGAACCAGAAGGCGAGGGTTTATCGGACAGCTTGTGCGTGGATAATACTTTACCGCTGGACGGTTCAATCACAGTGACCGTTTCACCTGCATCACCCAAATCAGACGGGCGCACGGTGCTGGTGACTATCATGCGGTCAATGTCTTCATTTAAGCCGATACCATGCGGATAACGAATAAACGTATCTTTACCATTCGCGGCGATTACCTGAATCTGCGCATCGGTTTTTGCATCACCCACGATTACATTACTTGAACCCATGCAGGTGAGATACCAGCGTTGTCCGTCTTCTGAAAACGCAAAATCTTCACTGACCTGACAATCGGGCAGATCAACTTTTTTCGGCTGATACGGAACGTGTTTCATGTCCATAACGTGTAATGCGCCGTTACCTAATGAGGTGATATAGGCTTTGCTGAGGTCTTTATTATAAAAAATATGGTGCGCAACAAGATCATCGGGTAACGGAATGTCATTGAGGATTTTGCCGAAATTGTGTGATTCAGGGTCTACGTCGATAATCGCGATTCCCTCACGTCTGGGTGTTTGATTAGGTTTGCTTTCATAGTTCACCATCGCCAGTATTTCCGCCTGTACGGTGACGGGAATGATAATACAAGCGGTGAGGATAGCGGCCAAAAGGCGGGTGGTTTTCATAGTAAGGTCTCAAGTAATTTGGTTCTCACACCAGAGGGTGGGAGCGATATACAATGACTGCCAGCTTTTAAAGACTGGCAGCCATCTGAACAACTTATTCTGCTGTGGTCGGGTCGATCATGGTTCTGATTTGCGAAATACGATTAGCAGGAAAGCCGCCTTGTTCAGCGTGTGCTTTAACTGTCGCTTCATCGGGTGCGATATACACGCAATACACTTTATCGTCAGTGACATAACTTTCTACCCACTGAATTTTAGTTCCCATGCTGCTCAATACACCGCACGATTTTTGCGAAATACCTTGTAAATCCTGAGCAGTTAATGCGCCCGCGCTGGGGATGTCACGTTCGATAATATACTTTGGCATAATGCCTCCTGTGTTTGATTAATATGACGAGTCGTCTTGTTAAAGCGCAATAAAAATTCAGAGCTACATGAGACCTGCGAGGTTTTTAAAACCTCGCAGGTCGAGAGTAAATGCCCTGTCTAACATCACGCTTTAAAAAAATCCCCCAATAATGCCTGACAACATTGTGTTAGCGGAGCGGTTGATTGCTCCACTTTCATGCGCAACAACGCGCCTTGCCAAGTGTTGACCAATAAATCTGCCAGTTCACACGCTGATTTATCAGTGCGTATCGTGCCTTGTTGCTGAGCCAGACTGATGCCTAATTGCAACACATCCCGATAACGATTCAAGGTGGTTTGCAACGCGACACGGCAAACCTCGCTGCTATCGCCAATTTCACCGATTAAATTACCCAACAAACAGCCGCCTTTAAAATCGGTGCGTTCTAACTCAGTAATGGATTCATTAAAATAACGTTGTAAGGCACTGAGCGCGTCAGGGTCTTGCGCTAAATAACGGCTCATTTGCTCAACATAAGGCGTGATGTAATGCTCAATCACTGCCGCGCCAAAGTTCTCCTTACTACCAAAATAATTGTAGAAAGACCCTTTAGGTATTTGCACCGCGTCCAAAATTTCTTGTAAGCCCGTACCGTGATAACCCTGCTGCATCAGCAACGCTACCCCTTGGTTCAATAAATTTTCGCGGTTGATTTCTTTTTGTGTTGTTCTGCTCATGGCTTAATAATACGACCAGTTGTCTTATTTTGTCAAAAAAATTATTCAGTTTGTATTCCGCGCTACACTGTCAAAAGTTACGCTGGGATAAAACAGGTCAAGCTGTTTTTAGTCAATAATCGTAATGCCGTCATTCCAGCATGGATGCTGGAATCCAATGCCATGGAAGGTAGCTTTGATAGCTCGCCAGTGCTTGATTTAGCATCACCGCTTCACATCCATGTGACTGGATACTGGCATCCATGCCAGTATGACGGTGCTTTTACTGCTAGCTTAAACTTGTGTAGATACCTATAAGCTATAATTGGGCATCTCGAAAAACCCATAGTCATGGGATAATAATGATTAATCACCCATCAATTTATTACCTGCCATGATCAAAGAAAGTTTATTTGCCGCCGAAGAACGAGAAGCCAAGCTGAACAAGCTGGGTGATAGCTTGCAGTTCCTGGAAAAGCATGTTGATTTTGTAGCACTGGCGGCAGCGATTGACCGAGAGGCACCGCGTCCTGGCCTTGATCGTGGAGGCCGACATCCGTTTCCCACCGAGCTGATGGTGCGTGCTCTGATCATTCAGCAGCTTTAC
>JAUYBJ010000027.1 GCA_030693155.1 Methylococcales bacterium | reverse complement strand
GTTATATCAATAACGGCGCGTTATCTTTTAGCAACGGCAATGATTGCGCTTAGTTACTTACAAAGACTAAAAAAGCTACCATTCCACCCGATAACAGTAGAATTTAAGAGTCACGGCGAAAAAATGCAGTAACTTTTACAGCAACTCAAAAACCACCCATAGCAAGAAGTTAGAAAATACAAGGCTTGCAGCTTGTTGTTCTATCTCTATCGGTGCGGAACACGCAAAATCCGTATAATCGGTGGGCAAGCAAAAAGACGCTTGCACACCATACCTGACTAATATCCCCAAAAATATGACCGACACCCAAACCAGCAGCAAAAAAGATAACAGCGCGTTATTTAATCGAAAATTTATTAACCATGCCATTGCCACCACTGGCATTCTTAAAAATGGCGATATTCCCGAAAAAGCCAGAAGGCTGATTGAAAGGCGTTTAAGTAATAATGCTCTCCATAAAAAATCCAAAGAACTGGAACAAAGTCATGATTTTCTGGTGTTCTTTAAAGAATTATTGGGTTACAAATCGCTCGGCGACCAAACAAATGCTAAAGCGTGGGATGTAGAAAATGAATTCAAAGGCATTGATTACGCGCTAGGAGAATTTTCCAAAAGCCAAAAAACCGTGCTGGTGCCGTTTGAACTTAAAAGCCCAAAAACCTACGACCTGACCCGCCCATTATTAGGCAGAACAGAATCAACCGTTGAACAAGCCGCTCGCTACGCACGCGCCAGTCAAGGCACGGCAAAATGGTTTTTAGTGTCCAACTGCATTGAGTTTCGTCTTTATAAATTTCCCGAATCTACCAGCCAATATGAACAATGGTTTATTGAAGACCTGATAAAGCCAGAAGAATACGCGCGTTTTGTGTTATTGCTCAGTAAAGCCAATTTATTAGGCGGCACAACTGAAAAACTGTTTAACGACTCGCAACAACAACAAAAAGACATCAGCGACCAACTGTACCGTGATTATCGGCAATTACGCATAGATCTGATTAACGGTTTAAAAAACGACAACAACAGCATCCGCCGACAAGCAATGGTGCGAATCAGCCAAAAATTATTGGATAGAATGCTGTTTATCGCCTTTGCTGAAGACCGTGATTTACTGCCCAGAAACACGCTACAAAACCGTATTTTTACCCAGCCCAGCGCGGGTTTCACCGTGTGGGACGTGGTTAAACGCTTGTTTACTGACATAGACAAAGGCAATGCCGCACTCAACATTCCTGCTTATAACGGCGGTCTGTTCGCACCCGATGCAGAGCTGGAAAACCTGAGCGTCAGCAACGAGTTACTGAAAAAATTCAAAGTGCTGTACGACTACGATTTTGATAATGACATCGGCACACCTGTTTTAGGGCATATTTTTGAACAATCTATCGCTGATTTAGATGAAATTTATCAAACCGTCAGTGAAGAACAGGAATTACAAAGCTCTGCCAAAGCAACCAGCACCTCAGGCAAACGCAAACAGGACGGCATTGTTTACACGCCTGAATTTATTACCGACTACATTATTCAGCACACGCTGGGCGGTTATTTAAAACAAAAGCAAGACAAGCTGACACACGAAAAAGACAGCGCGGCGTATTGGTTGGCGTATCGGGAAATGTTAGCGGTGACGCGTGTACTTGACCCCGCCTGCGGCAGTGGTGCGTTTTTAATCGGTGCGTTTAAATTTTTAAAAGCCGAATACGATTTTGTGAATCGCCGCATTCAGGAATTAGACCCGCAACACGCAGATTTATTCGGTTTGGACTTGGATGCGGAAATACTGAACAACAACCTGTTTGGTGTTGACCTTAACCCCGAATCCATCGAAATCACCCAATTAGCGTTATGGCTGGAAACCGCCGAACGCGGCAAAAAACTCAAGCCGCTGGATAAAAACATCCAGCAAGGCAACAGCATCATTCATCACAAACACACCGATAAACAGGCGTTCTTGTGGAATGTGCAGTTTAACAAAGTCATGGAAGCAGGCGGTTTTGATGTCATTCTTGGCAATCCGCCTTATGTGCGTCAAGAGCGATTAAGCGACATCAAGCCCTATTTACAAGAACACTATAAAACCTATCACGGCGTGGCGGATCTCTACAGCTACTTTTTTGAACTAGGGCTTGATTTACTGAAAAAAGGCGGGCGGTTGGGTTATATCTCGTCTTCGACCTTTTTCAGAACCAACAGCGGTACACCGTTGCGTGAATTTTTAAAGGTACGCAGTAATTTATTAACCGTGATTGATTTTAATGATTATCCCGTGTTTGAAGGCGTGACGACTTATCCCGCCATTCTGATTCTGGAAAAACCCGACCGCCAACGCAAACAAGCCCCAAAATCCGAGTTCAGTTTTTTAAACATCACTGCCAAAAAAGACCCGCAACACAGCGCGTTAAAACAGCAATTAGAAACTGATTTCGGCGTGATGAAACAAGCTGCACTGAAAGCCGAAGCGTGGCAATTGGAAGATGAATGTTTTGCCAATGTGCGGCAGAAAATCACCAAAGGTTATAAAACCCTGAAAGACGTTTATGGCTCGCCTTTATATGGTATTAAAACGGGATTGACAGAAGCCTTTGTAATTACTGCCCAACAATATGCACAGTTAAAACAGGACGACCCGAACGGCGAGATTCTAAAACCGTTTTTAGAAGGCAAGGATTTAAAACGCTGGCGGGCAGAAAGTCGGGGCTTGTATTTGATTTTGTTTCCTAAAGGCTGGACGCAGGAGCAATTAGGACTTATAGGATGGGCTGACGAAGGAAGCCCATCAATCGCGAATGATGGGCTTCGTACCTCAGCCCATCCTATGATTTATACCGAAGCAGACGCATGGTCATTTTTACATAGCCACTATCCCAATATTGCCAAACATTTGAGTGCCTATGAAACACCAGCCCGCAAGCGCGGCGATAAAGGGGATTTTTGGTGGGAGCTGAGGACTTGTGCATATTATGATGAGTTTGAGGAATTGAAGATTATTTACAACAGATTTATGCCCCATTCATTATTTTGGCTTGACTCTACAAAAAATTATCATAATGACGCTTTGTATTTTATTCCAGCAGTAGGCTATTACGAGCTAGGTCTTCTGAATAGCAAGTTATATTGGTATCTTTTAACTGCCAATGCTTTAACTATGAGTGGTGGTTTTTATCAAATACATGGAAATGTTTTAGAAAAAATGCCCATACCAACCGCCGATGAAACACAACAACAAACCATCGCCAACCTAGCCGAACAATGCCAAACCCACGCTCAAACCCGTTACGCGCTGGAGCAAAAAGTACAACGCCGCTTCATAGAAAACCTACGCCCAAAAAACAACGCCGAACCCCTGAACACCAAACTAATCCAGTGGTGGAAATTAGCAACGGTGACAGAATTGGCAAGCGAAGCCCGCAAAGCCTTCAAGCTGAAAAAGTCCGACACATTAAACGTTGATTTAAGCAATCCGACGAAACAGGATGAATGGGAAACCTATCTTCAAAACAATATCGACCAATGGCAAACCACTACCCGAACGATTAAAGACTTAGAGCAACTCATCAATCAAGCCGTCTATGCGTTATTTAATCTGCAACCTGAAGAAATTAAGCTGATTGAGCAACAGCCATTCAGCCCCGATTTCATATATAATGAGCGGTTTTAAAGTGTCAGCACCTACAAATTTTATTCACTATGCCGAGAAAGAAAACCACGACTTTATTTGAAGATTCACTGGCTGAGCTTGAGCAATTGGTGAGTCAGTTGGAACAAGGCGACATTTCACTGGAAGAATCATTAAAGTCATTTGAACGTGGCGTTAGTCTGACGCGCACTTGTCAAAAAGCTCTGCAAGAGGCAGAGCAGAAAGTTCACATTCTATTAGAAAAAAACGGCAACCTATCCTTGGAGTCATTTACCGATGAGTAATGCGTTAAAAGAATACCTGACAATTTGTCAATCCCGCGTTGAGCAAGCCTTAGAAGACCGTTTGCCGCCTGCGCATATTTTGCCCAGAAAACTGCATCAGGCGATGCGTTACAGTACCTTGGATGGCGGTAAACGGATGCGTCCGATGCTGACTTACTGCACGGGTAATGTGCTGGGTATCGCCCCAGAAGCCTTGGATGGCGTGGCGTGTGCGGTTGAGTTTATTCATGTGTATTCGTTGATTCATGATGATTTACCTGCGATGGATGATGATGATTTACGCCGTGGTAAAGCGACCTGTCATAAACAGTTTGATGAGGCGACGGCGATTTTGACGGGTGATGCGTTGCAGGCCTTGGCGTTTGAAGTGTTGGCGCATGATGCCACTATGAATGCTTCGCCCGAAGCGCGGTTAAAAATGATTACCACATTGGCTAAAGCCAGCGGTTCACAAGGGATGGTCGGCGGTCAGGCGATTGATTTGGAATCGGTCGGTACAAAACTGAGTTTGCCTGAATTGGAAAATATGCACATTCATAAAACAGGTGCGTTGATTCGTGCCAGTGTGATGATGGCGACCTTGGCAAAACCCGATTTAGACCCCGCAATTGCCAGTAAATTGGATCATTACGCAAAATGTATCGGTTTGTCGTTTCAGGTTAAAGATGACATTCTCGATGAAGAAAGCGATACCGCGACCTTGGGTAAAACCCAAGGCAAAGACAAAGATAACGATAAACCGACCTACCCCGCGCTGTTGGGTTTAGCGGGTGCGAAACAAAAAGCGCAGGAATTGCATGAGAACGCGCTGGAAAGTTTGAGTGTTTTTGGTGCAGAAGCGGATTTATTACGCGATTTGTCGTTGTATATTATTCAACGTGACCACTAATAACCGACTTGATTAGTCTGGAATTATTCTGGATAATTAACGCATTGTGCCGACTCAAGGAATCGCTTTTTAAATGAATAAATCAGGTAGTTATCCCCTTTTGGACACCATCCACACGCCCGCCGATGTCCGCAAACTGCGTAAAGACCAGCTCAAGCCGTTGGCAAAAGAATTGCGCGAGTTTTTAACCCAATCTGTGAGTGTGTCGGGCGGGCATTTTTCGGCAGGACTAGGCACGGTAGAACTGACCGTCGCGCTGCATTATGTGTTTGATACCCCCTCGGATCAGTTGGTGTGGGATGTGGGTCATCAAGCCTATCCGCATAAAATTCTGACAGGGCGTAAAGACCGCATGACCACCATTCGCACCCGCGACGGCGTGTCGGCGTTTCCGAGTCGTGCGGAAAGTGAATACGATGCGTTTGGTGTTGGGCATTCCAGCACTTCTATCAGTGCCGCGTTAGGTATGGCGATTGCCTCGTCGCTGAAAGGCGAAGACAAGCAAATGGTCGCCATTATCGGTGACGGCAGTATCACCGGCGGTATGGCGTTTGAAGCCATGAATCATGCAGGGGCGATTGATGCCAATCTGCTGGTGATTCTCAACGACAACGATATGTCGATTTCCCCGCCCGTCGGCGCAATGAGCAATTATTTAACGAAAATCCTGTCGAGTAAGTTTTATTCCTCCATCCGCGAAGAAAGTAAAAAAGCCCTGAGTAAAATGCCCAGTGTCTGGGAAATTGCCCGTCGCACTGAAGAACACGTTAAAGGCATGATAGTACCAGGAACACTATTTGAAGAACTGGGATTCAACTACATCGGCCCGATTGACGGGCATGACATGGAAATGCTGGTGTCCACACTGGAAAACCTGAAAGACATTTCAGGGCCGCGTTTTCTGCACATCGTCACCAAAAAAGGCAAAGGCTACGCCCCCGCAGAAAAAGACCCGTTGGCGTATCACGGCGTACCTGCGTTTGATCCCTCCAAAGATTGTCTGCCCAAATCCGCACCCTCCCCGCACCCCACCTATACCGAAGTGTTCGGGCAATGGCTGTGTGATATGGCGGCGCAAGATGACCGTTTGCTGGGCATTACCCCTGCCATGCGTGAAGGTTCAGGCTTGGTGAAGTTTTCCGAATGTTATCCGAACCGTTATTTTGATGTCGCGATTGCCGAACAGCACGCGGTAACACTTGCCGCAGGACAAGCCTGTCAGGGAGCAAAACCTGTAGTGGCGATTTATTCGACCTTCCTGCAACGCGGGTATGATCAGATGATTCACGATGTTGCCTTGCAGAATCTGGATGTACTGTTTGCCCTAGACCGCGCTGGCTTGGTCGGCCCTGACGGCCCGACGCACGCAGGCAGTTTTGATTACAGCTATATGCGCTGTATTCCCAATATGCTGGTCATGGCACCTGCCGATGAAAACGAATGTCGGCAAATGCTGTATACAGGCTTTTTACACAACGGCCCTGCGTCCGTGCGTTACCCACGCGGCAAAGGCCCGGGCGTTGCCGTGGAAACAACCATGACTGAATTACCGATAGGCAAAGCCGAAGTTAAACATCAAGGCAGTCGCATTGCCATACTGGCATGGGGTAGCATGGTGACCCCTGCACTGAATGCAGGTAAACAACTGAATGCCACCGTGGTCAATATGCGCTTTGTGAAACCGATTGATGAAGCGTTGATTTTAGAATTGGCGAAAAGCCATGATGTATTCGTCACTGTCGAAGAAAATGCACTCGCAGGCGGCGCGGGCAGTGCAGTTAATGACTTCCTGCAAGCACAACGTATCTTAATGCCCGTGTTGAATATCGCACTGCCTGACAGTTTTATCGAACAAGGCACGCGCGAGGAATTACTGGCGTTCTGCGGATTGGATGCAGCCAGTATTCTGACAAAAATTGAGGCGTTTTGTGCGTAATTATTCGCTCTAAACCTGCTAGGTTTTAAAAACCTAGCAGGTTTCAATCAAACTAACTGGATAAATAATGGACAGATTACGAAATAAAATCCGCGATATTCCTGATTTTCCCAAACAGGGTATTATTTTTAAAGATATTACCCCGTTGGTAAAAGACCCTGCCACGCTAAGACTGGCGGTGCATTCCTTATTACAGCCTTTTTTGGGACGAGATATTACTGCTGTTGCGGGTATGGAAGCACGCGGGTTTATTTTCGGTGCGTTAGTGGCGTGGGAATTGGGTTTGCCTTTTGTGCCACTGCGTAAACCCGGAAAACTGCCTTACGATGTGCAAAGCGTGTCTTATGATTTGGAGTATGGTTCAGCGATGCTTGAAGCGCATATTGATGCCCTTGACAGCAATGATCGCGTGTTATTGATTGATGATTTGTTAGCAACAGGCGGCACGGCAAAAGCCAGTTGTGAGTTGGTTGAAAAACTGGGAGCTACTGTGGAGGCGTGTGCGTTTGTGGTGGAACTGGATTTTTTGAACGGGCGGGAAAAACTTAGCGGTTACGAAGTACATTCTTTACTGCATTTCTGATGAGTAGAGACGCAATATGCGTCTCTACTCCAGTAGAATTATTTTGCTTTTCTTGAGTGTTTTTGTTTTTCTAGCTGATCTATTTTGCTACTGGCATTCTCAAATGATTTAGCAGTATTGTCAAATGACTGCGTAACACCCCCAAACGAATTGGATGATTGCTCAGCGGCAGTTAAACG
>JAUYBJ010000080.1 GCA_030693155.1 Methylococcales bacterium | reverse complement strand
TCCCTCCAACATCGCCGATAATCCAGTTGCGGTAGTGAATCCGTTAGTGCATATCAAGTAATCAGTGTATATAGCTAAATTTTCTCTGTTCATCTTTTAATAGTACGCTTTCGGGGCGAGGTGTGCGTAACATCAGTTAATTAAGTAGGGTGGGCATCGGCCACCTTTTAATTTGCGTTGTTTGGTGGGCGATGCCCACCCTACAAATAATTTTCTTTCATCCCAGCCTACACACTACGCACTTTAGCCAAACATAATAAAACGGTCAGCTAAGGAAATGGCTTCGACCAACTGCCCTAAACCTGCAATACGAAACCCGTCAGCAACATCATTATCCTGTTTACCTTGCCGCAGTGCTTCATCAGAGTGCAATAAGCCGCGCCGTTGTGCTGCGGAAATACACACCACCAAGTCAATGTGATGGTCACGCGCCAGTTCGCTCCAGCATTGTACAAAATTAATTTCATCATCGGGCGGGGTGGCGTATTTAAAAGCGTGATACACGCCCTCATGATAGAAAAACACGCGCACGATTTCATGCTGCTCCAGTAATGCCGTGCGGATAAATTGATACGCAGTGAGCCACGCATGGTTGTGATACGGACTGCTGTTGATTTGAATAGCAAATTTCATGAAGAATCTCAAAAAACCGCTGAGGTTTTTAACCCCTGAACGGTCTACGCTGTTGTTATAATTAATAACTGATATTCTATACCCATTCTGCACTGATTTTAGTTGATGCTTATGTTAAAACCTGCCGCAATCGCACTGGCGTTAAGCCTTGTTATCCACCCTGCCCTGCCACAAGCCGATGAGCTTGATAAACTCAATTTACCCGAAATGGGCGATTCGTCTGGTTCATTGCTGACGATTGCCGAAGAAAAAGAATTAGGCGAAGAGTTTTTCAGGTATTTACACGCAGAAATGAACATCAATAAAGATGCTGAAATTCAGGAATACATTCAAACTATCGGTAGCAGATTAACCCAGCACAGTGACAACCCTGCGTATCGGTTTCATTTTTTTGTGGTCATGGAAAATGATATTAACGCTTTTGCGGGCTTAGGCGGTTATATCGGCGTGAATTCAGGGCTGATTTTAATGACTGAGGCAGAAAGTGAATTAGCTTCTGTTATGGCGCACGAAATTGCCCACGTTACGCAACGGCATTTATACCGTGGCGTAGAAGCTCAGCAACGCTTATCTATTCCTACCCTCGCCGCCACACTTGCCGCGATTGCCATCGGCACACAAGCACCGCAATTAGGACAAGCGGCATTAGCGGCAATTCAAGCGGGTAATGTGCAGTTTCAAATTGATTTTACCCGCGCCCACGAAGAAGAAGCGGACAGGGTCGGTATGCAAACCCTCGCCAGTTCAGAATATGATCCGCGCAGTATGCCCATCTTTTTTGAAAAATTACAGCAGTCCAGCCGTTACTATGGCAGAGATATTCCCGAATTTTTACGCACCCATCCCGTAACCGCCTCGCGTATTTCGGACACACGCGGACGCTCGGAAACCTATCCGTATAAACAATACCCTGATTCGTTAGCGTACCAGCTGACCAAAGCCAAACTGCGCGTCCTGACCGACACCAACACCACCGAAGTACAGAAATATTTTCAAGCCAAACTAACACTCGGCACAACCGAACAGCGTACCGTTGCGCAATATGGCATGGGTTTGGTAGCACTGACGCTGCAAAAATTTCAAGACGCAGAAAGTATTTTTCAATCTCTTGCACAAACTTATCCCAATCAAGTGCAGTACGGCACAGCCTTGGCGCGGACTGCGCTGGAAGCACGGCGTTTTGATGTCGCTCTTGACCGCTACAAAAAATTGATCGAAAAATTCCCCAATAAAGAGGCAATCAAACTGGAATATGCCGAATCCTTGTTAAAAACAGGTGACAATAAACAAGCGCAGAAAATATTGGCAACACTGAATGCCGACACCCAACGGCTACCCGTTTATACCCAGCTTTTAGCACAGGTTTATGGTAACTTACACCAGCCCGCACAATCGCACCGCTACCTTGCCGAATATTATTACGCCACAGGGCAAACCAGAGAAGCGATATTACAAATACGGCTGGCTAAAAATTCCAGAGGTTTAACGCCTCAATTAGAGGCCATTCTCGATGAGCGGCTGAAATTTTTTCTGAATCGAGAAAAAGACGAAACCAGATAATAATCAAGAATATGTTACTCAAACCTGCGAGGTCTTAAAGACCTCGCAGGTTTATTTGAACTTAAGCAAGCACATCCTATAACCACCACTTTTAATACACGCTATTATGTTTACCATTACCAAAGAAGTTTATTTTTGTTACGGACACCGTTTGATGAATCACGGCGGCAAATGTCGGCATTTACACGGACACAGTGTCAAAGCGGCTATTTCCATTCAGCAGGAAACACTGAACGATCAGGGCATGGTGTGTGATTTCTCCGATATTCGTGATTGCGTGAGCGCGTATATTGATGAACAACTGGATCATAACTTTTTACTGCACAAGGAAGACCCGATTATTCCGATGCTGATTGCCAACAATGAACGCTTTATGGCACTGGACGAACACCCCACCGCCGAAGTATTAAGCAAAATGATTTATCAGTATTTGAAACAATCGGGTTTTAATGTGGTCGAAGTGGCATTGTGGGAAACGTCCAGTGCTTATGCCAGTTATCGAGAAGATTAATCGGATTCTAAAATGGCAATAAATATCACGACGCGATATAAAATATTTTTAAAGTGGACAGTTTTAGTCTGGCTGAATGCAGCTTTCAGTTTTTTTCTGGCGATGGGTGAACATAGCCAACTCACTGATATATTAGGCATTAGACTTGTTGCACCAGAATAAATAAGAATAGATAATTACTATTATCAATAAAACAGGACTAATAAACGGCTATGAAATTGGGATTATCTGATTTAAAAACAGAAAGGCAGTGTCGGGCGGCGATAGGGATGGATAAA
>JAUYBJ010000079.1 GCA_030693155.1 Methylococcales bacterium | reverse complement strand
TCCCTCCAACATCGCCGATAATCCAGTTGCGGTAGTGAATCCGTTAGTGCATATCAAGTAATCAGTGTATATAGCTAAATTTTCTCTGTTCATCTTTTAATAGTACGCTTTCGGGGCGAGGTGTGCGTAACATCAGTTAGTAAATAAGACGGCTGTAAATGCAAAAAGCCGCCGATGTTGTGTAACATCGGCGGCTTTTTTTAGCTAAGCATTGTTAATAAAACGCGCTCAGTTGGTATCGGGTGAATAAGCATCTAAACGCATACCGCGTATCATCATGTTTAATTCATCACGTTGACGCTTTAACGGCTCTACTTCGGCTTGCAGATGGGCAATATTTTCTGCAACGTTGTCGGTTGATTCGTTAATTTTTCGTAACATTTGCAAACGGTTTTCAATTTGCTTTTTGTGGCCTTTGATTTGCTGCATTAAGGGTGTTAATGCGGTATTGCCCCACGCGCTGGCATCATTATGTGCCTGTTTGATAACGTCTCTGGCTTTGGCAATCAGCGTGCTGTACAGGTTATGGATTACCGTGCTTTGTTCTGTCATTGCCGTTTTGGTGCTGGAGCGGAATATTTCGCCTTCTTCAAAAATCATTTCCAGTTCAACCTGATAGGGTTTGATAGAGAATAATTTGGGTTCGATTTCTTCAAATCCGTATTCATCTTTGAATTTTTTATGAATAGCTTTAACCAGACGGCTGGTTTCAGCGGTAATTTCAATGGCGTTTTGTAATAAATCTCGCAAGTCATCAAACAATTTACGGATGTTTTGTTTCATCCCGTAAGTAGTCATGTTGCTGGCGATTTCGCGTCTGGCTTTTTCGACGATGGTATCTACTTTTTCGCTGTCGAAAGAGTCGATGAGCATTTTTGCCTGAGTGATAAAAACACGGCGACTGGCTTGAAAGTTTTCAATATTCGCCATGTAGATGTTTTGTTTGTCACGGGTTTCCGCCATCAACTTGCCAGTCATATCCTGATTTTGAAAGTCGATTTTTTTGAATTCTTCCAGTTGTTCTACAGCGTGTGTTAAGGCTTTATTGGTGACATGAGAGGATTCATTGAGCAAAAAGCCCATATCCCGAACGACTGTTCCCATTAAGATATTGCGTTTTTGTTTCAATATGTCTGTAGCTAGGTATTTTTCCAGACTTGATAAGCGGCTACGTTCAAATAAAACCGTATCGGATTTTACTTTGGCTAACAGAGCTTGTTTGGCTGAAACGGGAAAAATAGCGTTTTCGTTGATTTTTAAAATAGAGGCAGAGATTTTGATTTGTGAGCGGATGGAGGCATCATAAGCGGCTGCACCACCTAAATCATCCCACATGGCATCAATTTTGTTCATGACAACCGCAAGACCTTGTTTTTTACCGCCACGCGCCAGACAAATATGATTGAGCCACATTTCCAGATCGCTTTTAGTTACGCCTGTATCGGCAGCGAGTACGAAAATAATGGCTTGTGCGCTGGGCAACATATTTAAAGTCAATTCTGGCTCAGTACCCAAGGCGTTTAAACCGGGAGTATCGAGAATTGATAAGCCTTCTTTCAGTAAAGGATGCGGAAAACTGATCAGTGCGTGTCGCCAGCAGGGTATTTCTACGACAGTTGGATTAACCAGACCTTGTTCTTTTGCCTCACGCTCATTCCATAAACCCAGTTCGTCAGCCACTTCACGCGGTACTTTTTTGACCGCAATCAGTTCCTTAAAGGCTTCCTGCATTTGTCGGGGCGAGTTGCCGTTTAAATCAAAATGCACCCAGCGTTCGGGCATTTGTTTAAATTCAGCCAGTGTCGCACTTTCAAGGCGCGTTTCAATATTGAGCAGACGAATATAACTGCCACCGACTTCATCATAAAACAGTTCGGTAGGCGACATGGTGGTGCGGCCTGGTGAAGAAGGCAGTAGTCTAACGCCTGTTTCAGCAAAAAACAGTGCGTTGATGAGTTCAGTTTTGCCGCGTGAGAATTCAGCAACAAACGCAAGGGTAATACGATCCGATTGCAGGTTGTTAAGGATATTTAAAAGCGTTGCCGTGCTATTGGCATCAGTCATGTCATAGCGTGTACGCCATTGCTGATACATTTCTATAGATTGCACAAGCTTTGCACGCCATAGCGAATACTCGTGCATTTGATTTTTAAAATCCAGATTACTCATGACCAGCCTTTTTTTGTACTAACACAATTCTATAAGTGAGTCGAAATATCAGATTGAGGGTATTTTTTAACAATTGTAGTCTATATCTTGAGAACTGTTAAATTGTGGTAGTTTTATTTTTCCGTTCTGATAATTACTTTGTACCATAAAGCTGTTGATAGTCTTTGATTTTATTGACTTGTTCACTGGCATTTGCTGTTAAATACTCGACAATATCGGTTAAGGTAATAATTGAGATGACAGGCATATTGAACTGCTCTTCAACTTCGGCAATAGCGGATGTGTCGTTTTGCCCTTTTTCTTGTCGGTCTAAGGCAATGAGTACACCAGCGGGTACGGCGTGAGCTTGATTAATGATGTCAACCGATTCTCTGACCGATGTACCAGCGGTGATGACATCATCAAGAATAACGACTCTGCCCTGTAAAGGGGCACCGACTAACAGACCGCCTTCGCCGTGGTCTTTGGCTTCTTTGCGGTTGAAGGCAAAGGGTATATCTTCACCTGTTAATTGGGCGTAGGCGATAGAGGTTGCGCTGACCAGCGGAATGCCTTTATAAGCAGGGCCATAGAGAATATCGGGATTGATGCCTGACTGAATGAGTGCTTGTGCGTAGAACTGCCCCAGTTTTCCCAGTTGCGCACCTGTATTAAATAAGCCGGTATTGAAAAAATAAGGACTGGTACGCCCGGATTTTAATTCAAATTCGCCGAATTTTAATACGCCGCAATCGAGTGCGTAGGCGATAAAGTCTTTTTGATAATCGAGCATATAGTTAAAGTGCGGTTTTTGGTTTTTGGTTTTTAAGCTCAAGCGAAATACAGCCTGTCTGCTTAAGAAAGTAGTTATAAATGACATTGTAAAGTCTAAGCTGCTGTGTGCCAAGCTTAACATTTATATGCGTTGTTGCGAGACATTATGATTTGTCGGGTGTAACATCGCACCCGACAAGAGTTGAAGGTAAATCTAAATAAAATTTACGTTGAAGCGTATTGTTTAACGGGTAGCGCAATTAGTTGACCACGTTGTGCCCACGGTTTCTCATGCAGTTGTTAAACGCTCTTTTATAAGCGTCATCGGAACTCAGACCTTTGTACGCGCCGCCGCCAAAACCACCTGCTGCCGCACCGATAGCAGCACCTGCGCCTGGATTACCTAAAAATGCACCTGTAATTGCACCACCTGCTGCCCCCATTAATGCACCTGCGCCTGCGCCCATGACGGTTTCTTTGCCTGTACCAGCGGCATCACTTGCGAGTCTCTCACATTGTGCCTGATCTTGTGGGATCATTTGCGCATTGCGGTCATTGTAGGGGTCAACCGTTGGTTTATAGCCTGAAACCTGAGCGCAAGCTGTTAATAAAATACTGCCGACAATAACGATACTGCTTGTCATTTTTTTCATGGAATTCTCCTTAGGTGTGTAGTTTGTTTTCAGTTTAATTGATGAATCATGAACAGAGTATGAATATACCAGCGGCACATTATAGTTCTCTTAAAACGCGCAGTGGGGATTTATTCACTACCTCTCTTAGACCCCAGTAGCCCGTTAAGCCGACTAATAATGCCGCTGATATGGGGACGATTACCCATAAATAAACGTTAAGGTAATAATCTATGTGCATAATATGTGTGTACAAGGCATAACGAATCGTTTCTGACATCAGTACAGCAAATAAACCTGCAATCAGACCCAATACGCCGAACTCCAGAAAATGGGTGGTGCTTAGGAAGCACCGCTCAGTCCCCAGGGTACGCATTAACGCGCCTTCATAAATGCGATTATCCAGACTGGCATACACCGCCGCCCATAACACGGTAAAACCTGCCAGTGAGGCAAAGTACAGCAGATAATTAATCGCCTCGGTGAGTTGCGTCAAAATAGTGTTGATTTGTCGCAAAATCAAGTCCACTTCCAACACGGTGATGCCGGAGTATTTTTTCACCAGCGCGTTTAACAACGGTTTTTGTTCGCTGGATAAATAAAAACTGGTGATAAAAGTATATGGGTAATTATTCAACGTGTTCGGTGAAAAAATCATATAAAAATTCGGCTTCATGGTATTCCATTGCAGCTTGCGAATACTGGTTACACTGGACTTTACCTGCTGACTGCCGATAGTGAAAGTCAGTTCATCGCCCAGCTTGATTTTTAAACTTTGCGCTAATTTTTCTTCAACTGATACTTGTCCTGCTTGATTTTCTGTCCACCAGCTGCCGTCAATTATTTTATTATCTTCGGGTAGTTTTTCCGTCCACGTCAAGCTGAGTTCTCGATGCGTGGCATTGTCGCCTTGTGAATCTTTACTGACCACCTGTTGGACGGGCGTGTTGTTAATCGCCACTAAGCGACCGCGTACCACAGGATAAAACTGACTGCCGCTGATGTGTTGTTGTGTGAGTTCCTGCTGAAAATCGGCTTGTTGTTCAGGAAATATATTCAGTGCGAAATGATTCGGTGCGTTAGTCGGCATGGATTTTTGCCAGTCTGTAATTAAATCGGTGCGCACACTGAAACTCAACATCATCGCCAGCAGCGTAATACTGAATGCCAATAATTGGCTGATGGTGGCGCGATTATTTCTGACTAAGCCCTGTAACGCAAACCGCCACACTAAGGACATGGACGGCAATAACTTCGCCATCAGCAATAATGAAGCATTCATTAACAAGCCAAGTATTAACAATACGCCCACGCCCACGCCGACAATCGTGAATGTCATGGTAAAGTCTTGCGTATAACGTCCGATTAACAGCGTGATAATGGTCAACGCCAAGCCGTAAACCAACCAGCCGCTGGCGGGTAATGGTTCTAACTCACGGCGCAATACCCGCAGGGGTGATACCTGTTTAAGTCGTAATAATGGCGGCAGAGCGAAACCCAGTAACACGCCTAACCCCAGCACCAAACCAAACAACGCCGCCGAGATGCTGGGCTGTGCCAGTTGTTTGGGTAATAAATCCCGCAATAAATAAAATAGACCTTGTTGCGCAAACCAGCCTAATAAGCAACCTAAACTACTGGCGACCACACCTAAAATCACAAATTGACTGGTATACAGCCAGACTATTTCGCGTTGTTTACAGCCCAGACAACGCAACAACGCGGTGGCATTAAAATGGCGTTCGGTATAACGGCGCGTTGCCATTGCAATGGCTACCCCTGCAATTAAAATGACGATAATGCTGGATAGCCCCAAATAACGTTCCGCCTTTTCTAGCGCACCGCCTAATTCAGGGCGGTCTTGATGAATATCCAGCAGTTTTTGCGACGGATTTAATTGCGGTTTGCTCCAGTTTTTAAAATCGCTCAAGGCTTGTTCAGCACCGCTGAACTGAAAGAAATAATGCACATGACTGCCTGCTTGCAAAATGCCTGTTGCGGCTAAATCCGCTTCATTCATTAACACGCGCGGTGAAAAGCTGTAAAAATCCCCGCGCTTATCGGGTTCGTAAGTGACAATTTGCGCAATCGTCAACGGTTTTTCACCAATGGTCAATAACTCGCCAACGCGCAGTTTTAATGCCGATAATACCCGTTTTTCCACCCACACCGTGCCGATAGCGGGAGCTTGTCGTTGTTCGATTTCGGCACTGTCTTTCGTTGCCTGCGTTTTTAAAAAGCCGCGCAATGGATAACCTGAACTGACTGATTTAATACTGGCTAACAACATTTCCTCATGTTCCATTAATACACTGGAAAATTCAGTAGTGCGTGCCTGACTTAATTGCAGTTGTGCGGCTTGCTGTTGCCACGCGGCGGGTATTTCTGTCGGACTGGTAATAACCAAATCCGCTGCCAAAAACTCCGCCGCTTGTGTGGTCATGGTGTTTTGCAGCCGGTCGGAAAATAACGCGATGGCGGTTGAACTGGTGACTGCAATCAGCAACGCCAGCACTAAAATAGTTAATTCGCCAGAGCGACCATCACGCCACAATAGCCGTAACGCCAGATTAAAACGCTTCATATAATTGATACTCAATAAGGGACACTGCTTATAAATGTACATTTGTTTGTCATGCAGGGTATAACTATTTTTATTGAACGTGAAGTTTGTCTCTTGTTAATGCACAGTAGCAAAAGGATAAAGATTGACATTACTTAAGGTATGGCTATACAATGCGCCTAGCTTGAAATTGATTTACCGTTATGCTTATCTTTACGAAGTTTTTCTGTGATTGCTCGTCCTGTTATCATAAAGTTTTTAAATTTTACAGCGCCACTACACCCGCCTTGCAAAAGGCATTAATTACTTATTTTTACAGGATTTCACAATGACTACTGGTATCGTTAAATGGTTTAACGCAGAAAAAGGTTTTGGTTTTATTTCACAAGAAGGCGGTCCTGATGTTTTCGTTCATTTTCGTAACATCAACAGCTCTGGTTTTAAATCACTAGACGAAGGTCAAAAAGTTCAGTTTACTGTTACGCAAGGTCAAAAAGGACCACAAGCAGAAGATGTAACACTCATCTAAATGCTACCTTCGAACGGCAACTCCCATCTGTGAGTTGCCGTTTGTTTTTATACCCTCCTACAGATAACTGCTTACTTTCCCTTTCTTTTGTATCGCGCCGCACTCAAAATACCGCGTGTTGTCACAAATGGTTTATCATTGCCTCATTAAAAACTATCAGCCAACCAAGCGATAACTAATGAGCCAAGAATTAAAAAACAATCGCCACCTTTCCACCATCGTCTTATTTGCCGGCACATTATTTGTCAGTGCTTCATTGATGTTCGTGTTGCAACCGCTGTTCGGTAAAATTTTATTACCGTTATTAGGTGGTTCACCTGCGGTATGGAATACTTGCATGGTGTTTTATCAAAGCATTTTATTTCTGGGTTATCTTTACGCCCACGCGCTGTCTACCCGCTATCAAAATCGCCCGCAAATTTTAATTCACCTCGCGGTTATTTTAATCAGCTTGTTAGCGTTGCCCGTTGCCTTGCCTGACAATACCATTCCGCCCACTGACAGCAATCCCACCTTATGGCTGTGCTGGACATTATTTTTAGCGATAGGCTTGCCGTTTTTTGTACTGTCCACCACAGCACCGCTGATACAAAAATGGTTTTCAAATATCGGGCATGAAAGCAGTGATGATCCGTATTTTCTTTATGCTGCCAGTAATACAGGCAGTTTGCTTGCCTTACTCAGTTATCCGTTTTTACTGGAGCCAAATATCGGCTTAGCCAATCAGCAAAGCTATTGGAGTATCGGTTATGTGCTGTTATGTGTATTGATTGCTATCTGTGCGTGGTCGTTATGGAAACGCCAACAACAACCTGATAATAAGCCAGAAATTAACGCACCTGTCGCAGATGATTTAACGTGGGCAACAAAACTGCATTGGCTCACATTAGCCTTTGTACCGTCCAGCTTATTATTGGGCTTAACCAATTTTATCAGCACCGATATTGCCTCTGTGCCGCTGTTGTGGATTATTCCGCTGACCGTTTATTTGCTGTCGTTTATTATCGTATTTTCCCACTGGAATGACACCCTGCATCCGTGGATGGTGAAGTTACAACCCTTGGTATTAATTCCATTTATCGCCTACGCCTTTGTTAATCCAGCCGACTTACCGTATTGGGTGTATTTGATTCTGCACGTTTTGGCATTTTTCTTTGCCATTATGGTGTGTCATGGTGAACTGGCAAAAGGCAGACCGCCGACGCAACATTTAACCAGTTTCTACCTGATTATGTCGTTTGCAGGGATGTTAGGCGGAATGTTTAATACCTTCGTCGCGCCGTTTGTGTTTGACGGCATTTATGAATACCCATTGATGATAGTTGCCGCGTTATTGCTGCGTCCGTGGCTGGTAACTACGCGCCTACAATGGCAATTCATTGTGCCTGTGGTATTACTCAGCATCGGCTTAATTTTGTATGCCAGTGTTAATGATTTACTGCAATATTTCGACAATATCGCGCTCAGTTTAATCGCCCACAGCGTATTGGTTTATTTTCTAAGAAAGCAAACCCTGAGCTACGCGCTGACCATCGGCGTAATTATGTTTTTAGCCTTAAGTTTACACGGATTGTCGTCACATACGCTTTACCAAGAGCGCAGTTTTTTTGGTGTCATGGCAGTGCGTGAAAGCGTTTTGACCGATGAGAAAAACCAGCCCGAAATGTATCATGAACTGTTTCATGGTACGACCAAACACGGCGCACAGCGTTTACCTGAACCACTGGCAACAATTCCACTGACCTATTACAGCCAACCCGGGCCGATGGGGCAGTTGTTTAAAACCTTTGATAAGCAAGATGCGAATTGGAACATCGGTGTGGTCGGTTTAGGTGCAGGTGCATTAGCCTGTTATGCCAAACCCAATCAACATTGGACGCTGTATGAAATTGATCCGTTAGTCATTGATATTGCTAAAAATACCGATTATTTTACTTACCTAAGCCGTTGTCTGCCCAATGCCACCATGCGCGTTGGTGATGCTCGCTTAGCATTAGAAAAAGAACCCGACCAGCATTTTGATTTATTAATGATGGATGCGTTCAGCTCCGATGCGGTGCCGACGCACCTCTTGACCAAAGAAGCAATGGAACTGTATTTCAAAAAATTAAAACCCAACGGCATACTGGCATTTCATATTACCAACCGCCATTTAGCTCTGAAAAAAGTGCTGTCTATTCATGCTGAACAGGCGCATTTTGCCGCGCTAATCCAAGAATTTAAAGCTCCAGAAGCTATGCCGCTGGTGGTTGATACTGACTGGGTGGTGATAGCAAGACAACCCGAAACTCTCACGCCGCTCACCTTGAGTTTATTGGGTACTTGGCAAACCATGCCCTTATATTTTGATATGCACCCGTGGACGGATGATTACACCAATATCGTGAAGATATGGAAATAACTCAGCCATGCGCGATTCCGCTCCGTATTTAAAAGACAGTGATTTTCCACGCATTACCCGTAATGCGCTGAGCGTGTTACAAGTCAATTTGGGTTATTTATGTAACCTGAGTTGCACGCATTGCCACGTTAATGCAGGCCCGAAACGCACCGAATTGATGGACAAAAAAACCGTTGATGAGGTATTGGCGTTTATTGATACACACAGCATCCACACGCTGGATTTAACAGGCGGCGCACCTGAAATGAATCCGCAGTTTCGTTATCTGGTGGAGCAGGCGCGGCTTCGTAACGTGAAAGTGATAGACCGTTGCAACTTGGTGATTTTATTAGAAGACGGTTATTCAGATTTAGCCGAATTTTTAGCTCAGCAACAAGTGGACATTGTCGCGTCCTTGCCATGTTATTTACAGGATAATGTTGATAAACAGCGCGGCAAAGGCACGTTTAATAAAAGTATCATTGCTTTACAACAATTAAACGCGCTGGGTTACGGTCAAACGGATAGCCCGCTAATACTAAATTTAGTGTTTAATCCGCAAGGCGCGAGTTTACCGCCGCCGCAACACGCACTCGAACAAGCCTATAAGCAACATTTAAGTGAGCAGTATGGGATTGTTTTCAATCAGCTTTACGCGCTCATTAACTTACCCATCCAACGCTTTGGCAGCGTATTGTTAAGCACAGGGCAGTTTGATGATTATATGAAGCTATTAAAAGCCAATTTTAATCCAGACGCATTAGCCAGTGTCATGTGCAGAACCACCTTAAGCGTCGATTGGCAGGGGTTTGTGTATGATTGTGATTTTAATCAAATGCTCAAATTGCCGTTAGGCGCAAAACAACCGCTACATATCACAGAAGTATCCGAATTACTCGGTCAATCCATCGCCACCCAGCAACATTGTTACGGCTGTACCGCAGGGCAGGGCAGTAGTTGTACAGGTAGCATAACCAACTAATAAGAGGTTTAACATGAGCGTAGAAACAGGCGTATTAGCACGGTATTCACAAGGCGCGGAACAGGTACAAGCCGATTTATGTTGTCCAGTCGATTATGACCGCGAATTATTAGCTATTTTACCGCAGGAAATTATCGACAAAGATTATGGTTGTGGCGATCCGTCCCGTTATGTGCGCAAGGGTAATGTGGTGTTGGATTTAGGTTCTGGTTCGGGCAAAATCTGCTATATGGCGGCCCAATTAGTCGGCGATTCAGGCAACGTGATCGGTGTGGATATGAATGATGATATGCTGGCATTGGCGCGAAAATATCAGCAGGAAATGGCAGAAAAAATCGGTTCAGACCGCGTAAGTTTTCTAAAAGGACAGATTCAAGACCTCGCTTTAGATTTAACGGCAATGAATCAACATCTGGCAGAAAATCCCGTGCGTTGTGCCGAAGATGTATTGGCGTTACGCGCGTGGCAAGAACAACAACGCAAAACCCAGCCGCTGATTGCGGATAACAGCGTTGATTTAGTAGTGTCTAATTGCGTGTTAAATCTGGTGCATGACAGTGATAAAAAACAACTCATTCAAGAAATTTTCCGCGTCGTTAAAGCGGGTGGACGGGTAGCTATTTCCGATATTGTCAGTGATGAACCTGTGCCGCAACACCTGAAAGACGACGCGCACTTGTGGAGCGGGTGTATTTCTGGCGCGTTGCTGGAACACGATTTTTTACAAGCCTTCATCGAAGCGGGTTTTGTCGCGGTTACTCTGGACAAATGGGACGCGCAACCGTGGCAAGTAGTTGAAGGCATTGAATTTCGTGCGGTAACGATTACCGCCACCAAACCGCACCCAGTTCCGTGTTTGGATAAAGGACACGCGGTCATTTATAAAGGTTCATTCAGCAAAGTCTATGATGATGAAGGTCATGTTTTTTGTCGCGGGCAACGCATAGCAGTGTGTGAGCGCAGTTATCAGCTACTGACCAGCGACGTGTATAACGAGCAGTTTATCGGCATTGCTCCAGCCCAAGAACAAGTTGCAAACACATGGTGTCATCCATCAGGGACGTTAAGACCTGTCGCAGAAACCAAAAGTGCGGCGCGTTCCAGCGATAACCCGCCTTGTTGCTGTTAAGGTCAACCATGAAATATCTACTGCCTTTACTGGCACTTGTCTGCTTGTTTTTCGCAGGTTATACCGTGGTCAGCAGTAATCAGCCGATGCCGATTGCCCAAGCGGTCGCCGAACCATCTTCTTCATCCTTTAAAGAATTTATCGCGGGCGCAGGCATTATTGAAGCCAAAAGCCAGAATATCGCCATTGGCACGCCATTGCCGCGCATTGTGACTCGCGTCGCCGTTAAAGTGGGGGATGCGATTAAACAAGGGTCGCCACTGTTTTATTTGGATGAACGCGATACCCGCGCTGATTTAGCTATCAAAGAAGCCGATTTAGCCAAAGCAACCGCCAGTGTCAACGAAGCCAAAGCTGCACTTACCGATACCCAAACGCTGGAAAATTTAGCCGAATCCGTGACCGATAAACGCGCCATTAGCAGGGAAGAATTACTGCGCCGACATAATGCAGTCGCCATTGCACAAGCTAAATTAGACAGCGCGAAAGCCGTCGTGCAACAAGCGCAAGCCAGTATTGCCAATATTCGCACCACTTTAGAACGCTTAATCGTGCGTTCGCCGATTGATGGTGAAGTTTTACAGGTCAATATCAGGGCAGGGGAATTCGCACAAGCGGGCGCATTAACCACGCCGCTAATGCTGGTCGGTAATATTGACCAGCTTCATGTGCGTGTCGATATTGATGAGAATGATGCGTGGCGATTTGATAAACACACCAAAGCCGTCGCCTATCTGCGCGGCAATCGGGCGTTTAAAGTAGATTTAGAATTAGCCTACTTACAACCGTTTGTGATACCGAAAAAATCCCTGACAGGTGACAGCACCGAGCGCGTCGATACCCGCGTCTTACAGGCTCTGTACAGTTTTGATCGTAAACAATTACCGTTTTACATCGGTCAGCAAATGGATGTATTTATTGAAACCCAAGCCGTGACAGGTAACGGTTTATGAGGCGTTATGCGCTGGGTTTGGCGGTCTTGTTGACAGGCTGTGTAGTCGGGCCTGATTATCAAAAACCAGAAGTGGCTACGCCTAAACAATGGAGTTCTATAGGATGGGCTGAGGTACGAAGCCCATCAATCGCGAACGATGGGCTTCCTGCGTCAGCCCATCCTATGGCACTGGAAAAATGGTAGCAGAATTTTAATGATCCGATACTGAATCAACTGATAGTTGATGCTATCAATACCAATCTGGATTTAAAACAAACCCTAGACCGTATCAAAGATGCACTGGCGCAACGCACGGTAACGGTTGCCTCTGGTTTGCCTAGCTTGTCGGGTAAAAGTAATATCAATCGTCGCCTGAATTCTTCCGCCTCCACCTCATCAACTTCGCAAGCGGGTGGTTTTGGTTTTGGTAGTCAAATCATCAATTTATTGCAATTCGGTGTTGATGCTCAATGGGAACTGGATTTTTTCGGTGGAGTGCAACGGGCGATAGAAGTCGCCGATGCCTCTATTGACAGCGAAATTGAACATCGGCACGATGTCATGGTGACTTTACTGGGCGAAGTGGCGCGTAATTACATCGAACTGCGCGGTAATCAACAACTTATCCTAATTACCGAAGCCAATTTAATCAGTCAACAAGATACGGTGAATTTATTAAACGTCCGCCAACAAGCAGGCTTGGCGGATATGATGGAAGTGTCGCAAGCGCAACTGGCGACCACCGAATCCCAATTGCCCAGCTATGAAACTGCGGTGCAGCAAGCCATACACGCGCTGAGTTTATTATTGGCTAAACAACCTGACGCATTGGCGGCGCGTTTAGCACCTGTGGCGAGTATCCCAATGGTGAAAACCACGGTCATGCCCGACTTGCCGTCTGAGCTGTTACAACGCCGCCCCGATATACGCTACGCAGAGCGTCAACTCGCTGCTGCCAATGCGCAAATTGGCATTGCCGAATCTGAGTTGTACCCAAAATTTAATTTAGCCGAGTTTATCGGCTTGCAAAATACCCGCATCACCGACTTTACGCCTATCGGCAAATCGTGGTCAGTCGGTGCGACGCTGATCGCACCGCTGTTTAACTGGGGCAAACTCAACGCCAATATCAAAAGCAAAGAAGCCCAGTACCAGCAAAGTCTGCTCGGTTATCAAAAAACCGTCTTGACCGCGTTTAAAGAAGTCGAAGACGCGCTGGTTGCTTATCGTAAAGAACAGCAAAAAAACCAATCCCTACAGCAAGCCGTCACTGCCAATCAACAAGCCGTACAATTAGCCACGATGCGTTATGAAAAAGGCTTAAGCAATTTTATTAATGTGCTGCAAAGCCAACAAGCACTCTATCAAGCACAAAGCGCGTTAGTCAGCAGTAGCGCGAAAACCTCGGCGGATGTGGTGTTGTTGTATAAAGTGCTAGGTGGCGGATGGCAGACGTTTTAATTTGGCCACGAAAAACACAAAAAGCACGAACAAAGTTTTGATATTGTGGAGTACAAACCTAGGTTTGTATTCCAATCACTTACGTTATTAAGACTACCAAAGTTTTTCTCTCGAAAGGCGTTTTTCTGTTTCCTCATCAATATCGGGAAAATAAAGAGGCTTTCTTTTAAAGAGAATACCATTATCACCATCAATAGGCGTGTCATGCAGGATGTCACCACTCCAAATAGCGTCTGGAATACCCCCTGCAAATGCCTTACACGTTTTATTTTGCAAGTAATTCACACAAAACTTACACCTGTCATCCGATCTATAAATCATGGCGTATAACCCTTTAGTTAGGTAGGGTGGGCAAACAGCTCTATCGTTTGCCCACATAGGGATGGCATAATCGGTGGGCAAGCAAAAAGACGCTTGCCCACCCTACAAAATTATCAATCCTCATCAGGAATCTGTCCGCGCATTTCTTCGGATAACAACATCTGCGCACCTGTAATCACTAATTCTTCGTCGGGTTTCAGGTCTTCACTGACAAAGTAACCATCATTGCTGATTGAATAATGCGTGATAGCACGGCGGCTGAACGTGTTGCTCGTTTTGATATAAACAAACGCTTGATCCATAGACCACAATAACGCCGATTTTGGCATCATCACACCCGATAATTGTTTATCCTGTTCAGGTAGCCATGCGGTGACTGCCATACCGATGCTGATATTTTTTGCGGCGGTTTGGAAAAAGTAACTGTTACCTTGGCTGCTGGCTTCGGTTTGCGGTGCGGCTGAAATGAGTTGCGCGGCTTGGGCTTTGCTGCGATTGCCAGAGGCGGCAATGACAATGGTTTTGAGTTCATCGGCTAACTGCTGATTGCTGGGCAAGGTGATTTTTAAGAGTTTTTGCTGCCCCGATAACAAGGCGTTGAATTGCTTGCTATTGCTGGATAATGCCCATTCTGCCAAGGTGTTACCCCACGTCAGTTGGGCTTCTTCTTTGAGGGTTTGATCTTGAAAATGCGCGGCTTCGAGTTGAGCTTTGTCGATTTGCCATTGCGCTTGTTGTTCTTGCAGATGGCGTTTTGCACTGATTCCTTCTTGATACAGAGCTTGCTGACGATTTACGCTTTGTTCAGCTTGGTTGAATTTCGCGTGGGCAGTGTTACGTTCGGTCAATGCGACTAAATAGCGGTGGCGTAATTCGATTAACGGTTGAATGGCTAACACTTTGCCATAAGCGGTAAATTCGGCGTGATAGCTTGCAGGTTGCAGTTTTATAGTTTCCAGCCCTGAGTGTTGCTGGGCTTTGGTATCCAGAGTAATGCCCGACTGAGCTGTCACTGGCTGGACTTTTTGGCTGGGCTGTTTGTCGTCATCATCGTCCGCTAGAGCGGTGCTGAGGACAAAAGCAGTACAAAGTAAGATAGCGATTTTCAATAGGAAATTCATGTCGGTGTGATATTACGCAATGTTTTATTAGGGTTTTTGGATTGGCAAATCGTCTTTAACATCGTAGACTGGTTTGATTTATCACAAATTAACTGAGTAATATAGCAAACCCGCACCCAAATCACGTCAACTACCCACAGGCTTATTCATGATTAAAATCAATCGTCTTTTTCTCATGCAGGTACATTTGATACTTGCGACTTTTATTTTCCCGATTGCCCTGATGTTTCTTGTTACTGGCACACTTTATACGCTGGGTGTTGAAGGCGGTTATGACACGCAGGTGTATACGTTGCCATTAACCGCGCCATTGCAAAAAGAGGATGCGGCATTGACTGATTTTGTCACGCAAGAATTGCAGAAGTTGCAACTCTCGCCGCCAACAGGCGAGGCAAGCAACGAAAGTACCGATAAACTCACTCGATTATACTGGAAAGGGGCTGAATTAAGAGTGACGCTGGAATCAACACAAGCCACCGAAGCCAAGCTCACGGTGCAAAAAGCCGATTGGTATAAACGCTTACTGGAATTACACACCGCGAACGGTGCGCCTGCGTTTAAAATATATGCCGTTGTATTGGGAACATCGTTATTCATGCTATTAGTGACGGGATTTATTATGGCGTGGCAACTGCCCAAATACCGCAAAATGACGCTGTATTCTACGGTAACAGGCGTTGTCGTTTTTATTGCTATGGTTATCACGAGCTAAGTCGTCAGCATCAGGGTAAACGCGGTAGAGACTGTGAAAGTATTCAAAAACTATTAAAACGTTATTGTTAGCGTATTGGTTTGTCTATGATGCGGGAGTCAAAACTCATGAGTTTTGATTCCAAAATCCAATACGTTCACAGTCTCTGTATCATTTGCCCGTGCAGGTTTACCAACTGCCTGTATTTGCCATGGAAAGCCACGGTTCTTGTGGAGCTAAGGCTTCATCTTTTTGCAAAAATTCAATAGAAATACCGTCAGGTGAGCGTACAAATGCCATGCGACCATCACGCGGCGGGCGATTAATGACTACGCCTGCATCCATCAGTTTTTGACAGGTGGCATAAATATCTTCGACTTCATACGCGAGATGCCCGAAATTACGCCCCCCTGTATAGTCTTCCGTGTCCCAGTTGTAGGTCAGTTCCAGTAATGGGGCTTGTCTGAGTACGGCTTCACTGATATCTTCTGGCGCGTGCAAATAAACCAGCGTGAAGCGACCTTGTTCGCTGTCGTGGCGATTGCATTCAACCAGCCCCAGTTTATTGCAGAAAAAATCCAGCGATTCCGTTAAATCACGGACACGAATCATGGTGTGTAAATAGCGCATGGTCATTGCTCCTTATCAGTAAATAGTTAGTATCGTGTGATTATACTACTAATGTTGGGTTACGCTATCGCTAACCCAACCTACACAACCTGTCCAGCACACCAGCCCGACGACCACGCCCACTGAAAATTATAGCCGCCCAGCCAACCGCTGACATCGACTACTTCGCCGATAAAATACAGCCCTGAGACTTTGGTGCTTGCCATTGTTTTGGACGACAATTCATTGCAATCAACGCCGCCCAGCGTAATTTCAGCGGTACGGTAGCCTTCTGTGCCGTTGGGTTTGATTGCCCAGTTGTGCAGTTGTTCAGCGATTTGTTCAATCTGACGGTCTGAGCAGTCTTGCAGTGCGGTGTTGATTAGATTTTCGGGCAATAAACAACTGAGCAAATGTTTAGGCAAATAGGTGTGTAAAATGGTTTTCAGTGTGCTGTTGATTTTTTGTTGGCGTTTATTTTTCAGTTCATCGGTGAGTGACATATCGGGTAATAAATTAATGCTGATAGCGTCGCCCGCGTGCCAATAAGATGATATTTGTAAGATGCTGGGGCCGCTTAAACCGCGATGGGTAAACAAGATATTTTCATTAAATGCCTGTCCATTGGCACTGACGACGCACGGTACAGCAATTCCTGATAGCGGCGAGAATTGTTCTTTATCTTCAGGCTGTAAGGTGAGTGGTACTAAACCCGCGCGGGTCGGTAATACGTTAATGCCGAATTGTTCGGCGATTTTATAGCCGAACGGGGTCGCGCCCATTTTCGGTATCGACAAGCCTCCTGTGGCAATCACTAAGGATTGTGCGACAAAATCGCCTTGGCTGGTGTGCAGTTGGAACTGTTGATTAAGCTGTTCAATGCGGTGAATGCTGGTATTTAATTGGATGCTCACACCCGCATTTTCACATTCAGTGAGTAGCATATCCAGAATATCCCGCGCACTGTCATTGCAAAATAAGCGTCCGTGGTCGCGTTCATGATAGGGAATACGGTAGCGCGACACCAAGTCGATAAAATCCCATTGCGTGTACCGACTCAGGGCAGATTTACAAAAATGCGGGTTGTTGGACAGGTAGTTGTCGGGTTCAACGCTGTAGTTGGTGAAGTTGCACCGCCCGCCGCCCGACATAAGGATTTTTTTGCCTGCTTTGTTGGCGTGATCCAGTACGATGACGTTTCTGCCGCGTTTGCCTGCTTCGATAGCGCACATTAAACCTGCTGCGCCGCCGCCAATGATGAGAACATCGGTGTTAATCATGAGCAATAGATTGGTAAATGCGTCGTCCACGAAAAGCACGAAAGACACGAAAAATATAGATACGAATGGGGTGGGCGGATACCTTCAAGAATAGGGTATCCACCACGATGGGGTTTAGCAGATAAAGAAGCAAGCCATTCTTTTTTCGTGCTTTTAGTATTTTTCGTGGACACTAAATACTGTTGTATAAAGCCAAGTATTGCTCTGCGCTTCTATGCCAGGAGAAATCTTTGTGCATGGCGTTGGTCTGCATTTGTTGCCACGCCGCGTGATTACTGTATAACAACAGGGTGCGTTTAATGGCTTCCAGTAATGCACCTGCATGAGCTTCTTTGAATACGATGCCAGTCGCACTGTGATTAGCAAGGCTTTCTGGTAAGGTATCGACAACGGTATCTGCCAAACCGCCGGTTTTTCTGACGATAGGAATGGTACCGTAACGCTGGCTGTACATTTGATTTAAGCCACAAGGTTCAAAGCGTGACGGCATCAGGAATACATCGGAACCCGCTTCAATAAGGTGGGCTAAGGATTCGTTGTAGTCGATGATGATAACGATTTTATCAGGATATAAACGGGCAATATTTTGTAAGCGTTGTTCATAGACTTTGTCACCATTACCCAGCAACACCAGTTGCATCGGTAACGTCATCATCTCAGGCAAGCATTCGATAATCATGTCGATGCCTTTTTGTTCAACCAAGCGACTGATAAGTCCGAGCAGCGGCACACTGTCATTGACGGGTAAATTGACTCTGCGTTGTAACTCTGTTTTGTTGTGTAGTTTTTCGGACAGTGAATCGACGCTGTAACGTTGATGAATGTGCGGATCGGTTTCAGGATTCCATTCATGCGTATCAATGCCGTTAATAATGCCGACCAGATTGTTGCTGCGGTGCGCTAATAAGCCTTCAAGCCCATAGCCGAAAGCGGGGCTTTGAATTTCTAACGCATAAGTCGGGCTGACGGTGGTAATGCGATCTGCATAAGCAATACCGCCTTTAATAAAAGACAGCATTCCGAAAAACTCCAGACCATTCGGATTCCACAACTGACCGGGCAAGTTAAGTGTATAAACACTCTGCACAGGAAACAGTCCCTGATATGCCATATTGTGGATAGTAAAAACGGTTTTCGGACGATTGGCTTCCATTGACAGCAGCGCAGGTACTAAACCGCTTTGCCAGTCATTGCAATGCACGATGTCGGGTTTCCAATTGCGATTGACTTTATCCATCGCGACTTCAACAGCAACCCGACAAAATAAGGCAAACCGTTCGGCATTATTTGCCCACGGAAGTCCTTGTTCATCGAGATAGGGATTGCCTGTGGTGTTAAACAGTTCAGGGCAATCAACCAGCCACGCGACAACAGGGCTATCAGGAATGCGGGTTTCCAAGATATTAATCGGGTGATTGTCTATGCGTAATGAACACAGAAAATGTACGTCGCCGACAGTTTTTAATGATGGATAATTAGGGATAATAATGCGAATGTCTTGTCCTAATTCGGTTAATGCCTTAGGTAAGCTGCTGCATACATCGGCAAGACCGCCTGTTTTAATCAGGGGATAGACTTCACTGCTGACAAAAAGTATTTTTTTCATGATCGTTAATAAGTGGGTCGGGTTAGCGGTGAGCCTGAGTTTATTGAGTGGCGAACAGCATAAACCGACAGGAAGTCCTTGTATCGGGTTATGCAGAGCTAACCCGACCTGCGAGAAGTTATAGTTTAAAAATTACGCCACCTAAAGGCGGTAACGTGACGCTGATTGAGTTGGCTTGACTCATCCATTCTGTCGGTTCTGAGGACACAATGCCATTACCGACGTTGCTACCGTCATAATAACTGGAATCGGAATTAAAAATTTCCGTGTATTGACCTGCTTTAGGCACACCGATGCGGTAATTTTTTCTTATCACAGGTGTGAAATTCAGGATGACCAGCACTTCCTCTTCGCCATGTTTACGACGATAACTGATGATTGATTGTTGTACATCGCAACAATCAATCCATTCAAAACCTTGATGTTCAAAATCATGTTGGTATAACGCGGGTTCGGATTTGTACAGATGATTCAAATCTTTTACCAGTGTTTGTACGCCGCGATGATGCGAATAATCCAACACATACCAGTCTAAGGCTTTATGAAAATTCCATTCCGTACCTTGCCCAAATTCACACCCCATAAACAACAGCTTTTTACCAGGGTAAGTGTATAACAATGTGTACAAAAGTCTTAAGTTAGCAAAGCGTTGCCATTCATCTCCCGGCATTTTACTGACTAAGGATCCTTTACCATGTACCACTTCATCATGCGAAAACGGCAGGGTGAAATTTTCGGTGAAGGCGTACAGCATTCCGAAAGTAAGTTGGTTATGATGGTACTGTCTATGTATGGAATCCTCGCTCATATATGCCAAAATGTCGTGCATCCAGCCCATATTCCATTTCATCGAAAAGCCTAAGCCGCCTGTCCACGTCGGGCGCGTCACTTGCGGCCATGAAGTCGATTCTTCTGCCATCACCACTGTACCTGGGTGTTGGGCATGAGTGACTTCATTCATTTCCCGAAGAAAACTAATGGCTTCCAAGTTTTCATTGCCGCCGTACATATTAGGAACCCAGTCGCCCGCTTCGCGCGAATAATCCAAGTACAGCATGGAGGCAACCGCATCAACGCGCAAACCATCAAGATGGAACTCTTCCAGCCAGAAAATTGCACTTGCCAGTAAGAAGTTTTTAACTTCATTACGTCCATAGTTATAAATCAATGTACCCCAATCACGGTGCTCACCTTTACGCGGATCTTCGTGTTCATATAATGCACTGCCATCAAATTTGGCCAGCGCAAATGAGTCTTTAGGAAAATGCGCGGGTACCCAGTCTAAAATCACGCCGATGCCGTTTTGATGACAGGTATCCATGAAGAAACGAAAATCATCAGGTGTGCCATGACGGCTGGTCGGTGCGAAATAACCTGTGGTTTGATAACCCCAGGAAGCGTCCAGCGGATGCTCGGTGATAGGCAGTAATTCAATGTGGGTAAAACCCATTTGTTTAACGTAGGAAACCAGCTCCTCAGCCAGCACACGATAATTAATAAAATTACCTTTGCTGTCACGTTTCCATGAACCTAAATGCACCTCGTAAATAGACATCGGTTCATGCTGCCAATTATGCTGCACACGATCCGTCATCCATTGTTGATCCTGCCACACATAGCTGTTTTCATTGGTGACGACCGATGAAGTATTGGGACGGAATTCAAATTGTTGTCCGTAAGGGTCGGTTTTTACCAGAATTTGATTACTGTTACGGTTGAGTATTTCAAATTTATATAAACAGCCTTCTGTTAAATCGGGGATGAATAGCTCCCAAAGTCCACCACCGCCCAGACTGCGCATAGGATGAAAACGACCATCCCAGCGATTAAAGTCACCCACTACACTGACACGCGCTGCATTAGGTGCCCACAGTGCAAAAAACACGCCGTCAATACCATTCGCTGTGTGTAAATGTCCGCCCAGTTTTTGATAGATATGCCAGTGCTTACCTTCGCCGAACAAATGTTGATCGAATTCGGGAAGTTGTGTACCGAATGTGTAGGGGTCGTAATTTTCGTGAGGATTACCGTCTTTATCCTGCCATGACAATTGGTAATGTTCAGGAATTTCTCCGTCTATGACGGTATATTGGAAAAAATCACTATCGGGTACACGGTTTAACAGTACACCATTATGACTAAAACTGACAATTTCTGCATACGGCAGGTAAACAGTAATTTGATCGCCATGACGACCCAATACCGAGAAAGGATCATGGTGCTTAGCTTCGCTGATTTTTATAAAATCCGAACTCAAACTGTTTTTTAATTGCTTTTTCACTTTGCTAAGCCTCATGTAGTAGAATAAACGACAGGTAAATGTTACCAAACACAACCGAAGTTGTGAAACTATTCTACTTGGAGATGAAAAATGTCGGAATCCAATAATAATAAAAATGATCGTATCGTTAGTCATTTAACGCGCAATACCATCGCTTTAATTTTGGCGGGTGGTCGTGGCTCAAGATTAATGAATATGACCGATTGGCGTGCTAAACCCGCAGTTCCCTTCGGTGGAAAGTTTCGTATAATTGATTTTCCTTTATCCAATTGTGTGAATTCGGGTATCCGTAAAATCGGTATTTTGACTCAGTACAAAGCCGATTCATTAATTCGTCATATTCAACAAGGCTGGGGCTTTTTGCGCGGTGAATTCGGTGAATATGTTGATTTGATGCCCGCGCAACAACGGGTTGATGAGGATTCCTGGTACAAAGGTACCGCCGATGCTATTTTTCAAAACATTGATATTCTGCGTAGACGCGCACCTGAACACATTTTGATACTGGCAGGCGATCACATCTACAAAATGGATTATGGCGAAATGCTTGCTGACCATATCGCTAAAAATGCTGATTTAACCATTGGTTGTATCGAAGTATCACTGGAAGAAGCCACTGCTTTTGGCGTGATGGATGTGGATGATAATCGCCGTGTCAGAGCCTTCGTGGAAAAACCTGAAAATCCACCTGTGATGCCGGGCAGAACTGATACCGCATTAGCCTCTATGGGGATTTATATTTTCAATGCCGATTTTCTGTTTGATAAATTAATTGAAGATGCCAAAAACCCTGACTCAACCAATGACTTCGGTAAAGATATTATTCCTGCGGTTATTGATGATTATGTGGTTAATGCCTATCCGTTCTTAAACTTGCAAGGCGGACAAAGTTACTGGCGCGATGTAGGTACTATTGACGCGTATTGGTCTGCCAATATGGAATTGGTCAGCGTTAAACCTGACTTGAATCTGTACGACAAAACGTGGCCTATCTGGACGTATCAGGCACAAACGCCACCTGCCAAATTCGTATTTGATAACGATGACAGACGCGGGCAAGCGGTCGATTCAATGGTATCGGGTGGCTGTGTTATTTCAGGAGCGAGCATTAAACGTTCGTTATTATTCTCCAATGTCAGAGTCAATTCCTACTCGACTTTAACCGATACCATCGTCTTACCCGATGTCAACATCGCGCGTCATTGTCGTATTACCAAAGCGATTATCGAGCGCGGTTGTGAAGTACCCGAAGGCATGGTCATCGGTGAAAACAGGGCAGATGATGAAAAACGCTTTCATGTCAGTGCAGGCGGTGTCGTGTTAGTGACTGCCGAAATGTTAGGACAACATATCCACACACACTATGTAAAATAAACGTCGTATGAAAAAAAAGCAGCTGAAACTGGTGTTGTGCTGGCATATGCACCAGCCTGAATATAGGGATTTGCGTACAGGGCAATTCATATTGCCTTGGACATATCTTCATGTCATTAAAGACTATGTTGATATGGCTGCTCATCTGGAAGCTGTTCCTGACGCGCGTGCGGTCGTCAATTTCACGCCTATTTTGTTGGAGCAAATTGAAGAATATGCCCAACAGGTAAATAATTATTTACATGAGCGCACCGCACTCACTGACCCGTTATTAGCCGCCTTAGTCAGTCCTAAATTGTCAGATAATTCAGAAGAACGTTTGCAATTGCTTAAGGACTGCCTGCGGGCAAACCGAGACAGGCAAATCAATCGCTATCCTGCCTTTCAAAAACTGGCAGAAATGACTGAATGGCTGGATCAGCATTTTGACATGTTACCCTATATCAATGAACAGTTTGTTATTGATATGCTGGTCTGGTATCACTTGGCGTGGATGGGTGAAACCGTCAAACTCACCGATAGCAGAGTGCAGCACCTGATAGCAAAAGGGTCTTTTTACACACGACATGACCGAGTTGAATTGCTGGAAATTATCAGCGAGCAACTGTCACACGTTATTCAACGCTACAAAGTATTAGCCAGAAAAGGGCAGGTTGAGTTATCGGTTACGCCCTATGCGCATCCGATTATGCCGCTGTTGCTGGATATTCACACAACTCATCAAGCCATGCCTGACGCACCGTTACCTGATTACACGCATTATGCAGGCGGTGAGGAGCGTGTCGAATGGCATCTAAAAAAAGCCGTCAAAACCTTTGAACAGTTTTTCGGCTTCAAGCCTAAAGGCTGTTGGCCATCGGAAGGGGCTATCAGCGCAGAGACCTTAAAAATACTCGGTAAAGCGGGTTTTAACTGGACGGCAAGTGGCGGTCTGTACTCAGTAATAGTCTGCATCTGCCAGAAAATGAACAACCCACTAGTCGTCATCACCCATTTAAATTGGCAAAAACCAAAATCGCCTGTTTTTTCCGTGATGACGGTTTATCGGATCTCATTGGTTTTGATTATTCAAAATGGCACGCCGATGATGCCGTCAGTGATTTCATTAATCATTTAATGACTATTTCCGCCAATGAGCCAGAAGATTCCGTTGTTTCCATCATCATGGATGGCGAAAATGCGCGGGAATACTTTCCCCATAACGGCTATTTTTTCCTGAGTGCGTTATACAAACAACTGTCCAGCCATCCTGACATTGAATTAACGACTTTTTCAGAATGCTTAAAAAATAAAGTCCCTGTTAAACCCCTGAAAAAATTGCTTGCAGGCAGTTGGGTGTACGGGACGTTTTCAACGTGGATAGGTGACGGTGATAAAAACCGTGGTTGGGATATGCTCTGCGATGTTAAATTAGCCTTTGACCAGGCAATAGCCGATAAACGGCTAAGCAATAAACAACTCAAAAAAGCGGAATATCAATTGGCAGTGTGCGAAGGCTCGGACTGGTTTTGGTGGTTTGGCGATTATAATCCAGGTCAGGCAGTCAGCAGTTTTGAAAAACAATTTCGCCTTAATTTAGCCAATTTGTATAAATTGCTGGATAAAGAACCGCCTGCGTATTTGTCACTGTCATTCACCCAAGGCTCTGGTGCGCCTGCAATGGGAGGAGTCATGCGTCAGGGCACGGAATAATTATATTTGCAAGTTATCTATTAATTAGTATTGTATCGGCTACAATTACAATTACAATTACAATTACAATTATTAGCAACTGAGCCCCATTACCAAAACACCAACCACTAATCCTGATAACTGAAAGCGATAATACTTATGTTAAATAAACGCCGCGCTGGTATTTTGTTACACATCACCTCGTTACCTGGTGCGGGGCAACAAGGCGATTTAGGGCAGGATGCCTATGATTTCGTTAATTTTCTCTGTACAGCAGGCATTACTGTATGGCAAACCTTGCCATTAGGGGCAACTCATGCCGATGGTTCGCCTTATCAATGCTTATCAGCACACGCGGGCAATCCTGAGTTAATCAATATGGATTGGTTTAGTATTGTGGGGTGGTTGCCTTTATCTGAACAGTGTGATGACTGTCATCGCAAAGCGACTAAATTTTATAAAAGCTGTTTGGTAGCAAAAGCATTTTATGGCTTTTTAGATCATACAACTTCTGAAGACAAGAGCGATTTCGAGCAGTTTTGCCGTAATAAAGCCTTTTGGCTGGATGATTTTGCCTTGTTTATGGCACTGAGAAATGAACAAAATCAACAATGCTGGAATCAGTGGCCTGAACCGTTCAAACAACGTAATCCCGATGCCATTAAAGCCGCTTCTTTACGCCTGAAATCCGAAATAGAAATTATCAAATTTGAACAATACGTTTTTTTCCGTCAATGGATGGCGTTAAAAAAGTATGCCAATGAGCGTGGTGTCTTATTATTTGGTGATATTCCTATTTTTGTGTCTTATGACAGTAGCGACGTGTGGGCGAATCGTGACGTATTCAAACTCGATGCACAGGGTGAAATGTCAGTTGTTGCAGGTGTGCCGCCTGATTATTTTTCCGCAGATGGACAGCGTTGGGGTAATCCGCATTACAACTGGGATTATTTACAGCACACAGGGTTTCACTGGTGGATTGAGCGTATGCAAACTCAGGCGGAGCAGTTCGATATTTTGCGTATCGACCATTTTCGTGGACTGGAAGCCGCGTGGGAAATACCCGCGACTGAACAAACTGCCCGCGTAGGGCAATGGGTTGAAGCCCCGGGTTCTGCCTTATTAAAAGCAATTATCGCCGCATTAGGCGAAATTGCCTTGGTTGCAGAAGACTTAGGAATCATTACTGATGAAGTTGAAGCCTTAAGAGACGAATTTCAATTACCGGGCATGAAAATTTTACAGTTTGCGTTTGGTGGTGATGCCGATAACCCTTATCTCCCTGATAACTACGAAAAAAACTGCGTCGTTTATACGGGTACCCATGATAACGACACCACCTTGGGCTGGTCTGAAAAACTGAGTGATGCTGAAAAAGCGTATATCTTTGATTATCTTGGTAATCCAGCTACGTCATTACATTGTGCATTGATACAAACTGCCTTGGCATCGGTTGCTAATCTGGCGATTATTCCTATGCAGGATGTTCTCGAATTAGGCACTGAACACCGTATGAATACCCCTGGCACAACCGCAGGCAATTGGGGTTGGCGTTTTCAATGGTATCAACTTGCACCTGAACGCGCTGCCAGATTGGCGCACCTCGTCACCTTATTTAATCGCAAGTAATTTGCTGTCTCGACAATAGATAACATCCTCAGGATGTTATCTATAAAACCACCCGCTTTAACCTTAGTCAGACAGTATGCTGTGATGACAAATAACCCACTCATTCTAATCGTATGGCAAACATTTTAATCATAGGCTGTGGTGCTATCGGCACACAACTGGCGCGTGTTTTAACTCAACAAGGGCATAGCGTCACAGGCGTAAAACGCAATCCGCCACCAAGTGATGAGATCATTCATTACGTTCGTGCTGATATACGTTCATCTGCTGATACAGCACAACTCCCCAGCGATATTGATCAGCTATTTTTTATCGTTTCAGCAGACGGGCGCACCGAACAAAGCTACCGTGCTGTTTACGACACCGGCTTACACAATGTGTTGCGTAGATTTGCGCAAGTGCCCTGTATTTTTGTCTCTTCCACCAGTGTTTACGCGCAGTCACAAGGCGAATGGGTGGATGAAAATTCCTCTGCACAACCTGATAATGCTAATAGCCAATTTATCAGACAAGCAGAGCTACAGCTTATCGCGCTAAATCCACGCAATACCGTCGTGCGTTTTTCAGGCATTTATGGGCGCGGACGCAACTACCTATTGAACAGAGCTAAACAGAGTCCAGCCATTCAACACACACCCGCTTATTTTACCAATCGCATTCACCAAGATGACTGCGTGTCAGTCTTGGCATTTTTGCTGGAAAAAAAGTTAGCGGGCGTTGCCTTGGATAGTTATTACCTTGCCAGTGATGACGATCCCGCGCCAACGTACGAGGTAATGACATGGCTTGCACAACAACTGAATTGCCCTGCACCCAGGATTAAACCTGTCGCCAGTGACGATACGATGAATAAACGCTGTAGCAATCAGCGACTAAAAAATGTGGGCTATCAGTTTATTTATCCCAGCTATAAAGACGGCTATGGCTACGAATTAAAACACCTTCATGACTAAAAAAGCTAAAACCGCTTTCGTTTGCGATCAATGCGGCGCAGATTACCCACGCTGGAACGGACAATGTACCAGTTGTGGCGAATGGAACACTATCAAAGAAATCCGCTTAGCTCCCGCAGGTAGCGACCGCCAACATCGTGCCGCAGGTTATGCGGGTTTGCGTTCCGAAGTTAAATTATTATCTGATGTCAACCTATCGCAAGCCGAGCGTATTTCCACGGGTATCGGTGAATTTGACCGCGTACTGGGCGGCGGTATCGTTAATGGCAGCGTGGTCTTAATCGGCGGCGCACCAGGTGCAGGCAAAAGTACGCTGTTATTACAAGCCATTGCAGGTATTGCCGCGCGTGACATCAGCGTGTTGTATGTCTCAGGTGAAGAGTCGTTGCAACAAATTGCCGAACGCGCCCATCGCTTAAAACTGCCCGCCGATAAAATCATGATGTTGGCAGAAACCTCCGTGCAACAAATATGCGATACCTTGGATAGCATTCACCCGCAGATTTTAGTGATTGATTCGATACAAGTCATGCACACTCAAGATACTGAATCCGCGCCGGGTTCGGTGTCACAAGTGCGCGAATCTGCCAGTTATCTCACCCAATACGCGAAAAAAAATAACGTGTCTATTTTCATGGTGGGACACGTCACCAAAGATCAATCGCTCGCAGGCCCGATGACGCTCAGCCATATTGTTGATACCCAAGTGATGTTAGGTTCAACCGATGATTCCCGCTTTCGGGTATTACGCGCCGATAAAAATCGTTTTGGTAGTGTCGGCGAATTGGGCTTTTTTGCGATGGACAGCGCAGGTTTAAAGGAAGTAAAAAACCCGTCGGCAATGTTTTTAAACCGTGCGGAAAAGCCGTCTTCGGGCAGCGTAGTTACCGTATTATGGGAAGGCACGCGTCCATTATTAGTCGAAATTCAAGCCTTGGTAACCGATTGTCAATACGGCAATCCGCGCCGCTTAGCGGTGGGTTTCGATCAGAATCGGTTGGCGATGTTACTGGCAGTGTTATCACGTCATGCAGGCATTATCACTGCGCAAGATGAAATTTATGCCAACGTGGTCGGCGGTATCAGAATTAACGAAACCAGTTCTGATTTAGCCATTGTGGTCAGCGTGGTGTCCAGCCTGCGCAACAAAATCATTCCCCATGATGCGTTATTTTTTGGTGAAATCGGTTTGAGCGGCGAAATTCGCCCAGTGGCAAATGGTCATGCGCGTTTGAATGACGCGGCGAAACATGGGTTTAAAAAAGCTATTATCCCTAAAGCCAACGCACCGAAAACTGCGATTAAAGGCTTGCAAATTTATCCAGTCAGCACATTGTCGGAAGCCTTAGATGTGGTTGCCGACTTGGACTTGTAACGTCCACACTTTTATCTATTACTTACCCTGAGCAAACTATGGAACTTATTTTAATCATCAAAACAATTATTCTCGGTGTCGTTGAAGGCTTAACCGAATTTTTACCCATCTCTAGCACAGGGCATTTGATTCTGGCGGGTGATTTAATGGGCTTCAATGACGATAAAGGCAAGCTATTTGAAGTGGTGATTCAAGTAGGCGCAATTTTAGCGGTCTGCTGGGAATATCGCGTAAAAATTTCTTCCGTGCTGGTGGGTTTGCTGAAAGGGGAGAAAGCAGCGCAAAAATTCACTATTAATTTGATGATTGCTTTTATGCCCTTAGCGGTGCTGGGTTTGGTGTTTGGCAAAACCATTAAAGCGGTATTGTTTAAACCGATACCTGTCGCGTTAGCGTTCATTATCGGTGCATTTATTATTATCTGTGCAGAGAAACGCGAGCATAAAATCCGCGTACTGGAAGTGGATGATTTAAGTCCATTAGATGCGTTAAAACTGGGATTTGCACAGGCGTTTGCATTAATTCCCGGCACTTCACGCTCAGGTGCTACCATTATCGGCGGCTTGTTATTCGGTTTATCACGCAAAGCGGCAACGGAATTTTCGTTTTTTCTAGCCATTCCAACACTGTTTATAGCCAGTGCTTACGACTTATACAAACACCGTGAAATACTCGAATTTGCCAGCGACGCGCCGTATTTTGCAGTCGGTATGATAGCGGCATTTTTCAGTGCGATGTTAGCGATTAAAGCCTTATTACGTTATATCAGCAATCACGATTTTATTGCGTTTGCGTGGTATCGCATCGTATTCGGTTTGGTGGTGATCGGTACGGCGTACAGCGGATTGGTGAACTGGACGGCGTAGATTTTGTAGGGTGGGCAAGGTTTTTTTGCCCACCAGTTTTATTAGAAATAGGTTAATTCAAACTCATCTTTAACGCCGCCGCTGTCGGCCATGGAGCTAATACCAGACTCATAATCAATATAGAACATAAGATATTGATTTGCGCATTAACGGGTAATCCACTGCTTGCCATTTCCACCGCATTACTGGCAAAAATCAGCACAGGGACATACAGCGGCAATACCAGCAACGATAAAATCATCCCTCCACGTCGCAGTCCAACGGTCAGAGCGACACCAATCGCGCCGATTAAACTCAATACGGGTGTGCCTAACAACAGCGTCAGCAACAATACGCCAATCGTATGATTCGGCATTCCTAAAAATACCGCCAATAACGGTGCGACAATCAATAACGGCAAACCTGTTACCAGCCAATGGGCAACAATTTTGCCCAGCACCAAAATAGACGTGGGGTGCGGACTGAGCAAAATCTGCTCTAAACAGCCATCATCAAAATCCGAGCGGAACAAACTGTCCAGCGATAGCATAGCGGCTAATAACGCCGACACCCAGATAATACCAGCGGCAATCGCCTGTAATAACTGCGGCTGTGCGCCGATACCCAACGGAAACAGCGTAATAACCAGCACAAAAAACAGTAATGGATTAGCAATTTCAGCGCGGCGGCGTAATGCCAACACTAAATCGCGGCGAATAATGGCAAAAAAGGCATGGGATAAAGTCATAGTGAAAAATAAATTTTTGTCGGTTTTATAGTTCCCACGCTCCAAAGACTGTGAAAGTATTTATGTGGGAGAGGCTTTAGCCTCGAATGCGAGGCTAAAGCCTCTCCCACATTATATAAAAACAATGACTTACAAAATTCAAAATTTGTTTTGTGGATTATTTTCATAATACTTTCACAGTCTCTCCAGCGTGGGAATTCATCCAGGAACGCTCCAGCGTTGCGTAGCACGGGTGTGTTAGCGTAACTGTAGCGTAGATAAATTAATTCGTATTACATCGACTTCATGCAAGTCAATATCATGATGTGATGTCAGGACAATCATGCCGCCGTTCGCGCAATGTTCGACCATTAACGATTCAATCAAAGCGATACCCTGCTTATCCAACGAGGTAAACGGCTCATCTAAAATCCACAATACATTATGAGTAATCAACAGTCGCGCTAACGATAAGCGACGTTTTTGCCCCGCAGATAAAGCCTGTACCAGCACCTCATCATAACCATGCAGATGTACTTTTTTTAGAGCCTGAGCAATCGAATACTGTCCATTCACGCCCAACGCTAACGATACTTTTAAATTTTCCAGCACGGTGAGTTCTTTTTTAATGCCGTCCAAATGCCCGATGTATGCCATATCGGCATAATAAGAACTGTCATTAATCGCTTCATCACCCCAGCGTACTTCACCTGCATCGGGTTCACGAAAGCCACATAAAATGCGCAACAGCGAGGTTTTGCCGCTGCCATTTTTGCCTTCCAGTAATAAAATCTGCCCAGCGTTTAATTGAAAATTCAACTCGGAAAATAACACCCTGTCATCACGAATACAGATCAACCCTGAGCCTTGTAATACATACGCGGTCATTATTTAACCGTTGATAAGCGTTGACGCACTGCTTCATAAAGCAATACACCTGTGGCGACGGATAAATTCAAACTTTCCACTTGCCCCAGCATCGGGATAAACATCAGGCTGTCGCATTGTTCTTTGGTCAAGCGTCTCATGCCTCTGCCTTCCGCACCGATGACGACGGCTAACGGCACGGTTAAATCAGTTTGATAGACGCTTTGGTCGGTTTCACCTGCAGCACCCATCACCCAGATACCGTTGTCTTTCAGCCAGCGCAAGGTACGCGCCAGATTAGTGACCATGTACACAGGCATGGTTTCCGCCGCGCCGCTTGCCACTTTGCACACGGTCGGCGTAATACCTGTGGCATTGTCTTTGGTAATAATCACACCGTGTACGCCTGTGGCATCGGCGGTGCGTAAACACGCGCCCAGATTATGCGGATCTTGGACATTATCCAGCACCAGAAAAAACGCGGTTTCGGTGAGGTTTTCGACAGCGGTTTTTAAATCATGTTCAGTCAGTTCAGCAGGTAATTCGACTTCAATCACAATGCCTTGATGATTATGACTTTCGGCTAAACGGTCTAATTTTTTGCGGTCAGTTTTTTCGGCGATAATGCCTAAATCTTCTAATTCACCCAGTAATTCGGTTAGGCGTTTATCTTGTCGCCCTGCATCAACCCACGCTTGGGTGATTTTTTTGGGTGAATACGCTAATGCCGCTTGCACGGGATGGTGTCCAAATAATTTGCTTAGTTTCATTATGTAATAGTGAGAAAGTGAAATGCTGTTGCTGCGCGGTGAAGTGACTTTTGTCGCGGTAACTGGCAAAAATAATACGCAATTGTACTATGAAACCGCCTTTAGCCAGTAGTTCATAAGGCAAGCTCAGCGGGTTTGGCAAATAGTCGTTAAAATGTCATTCACTATCGCTCAATATCAAGGGATTTATCATGCTCGATTTGTTAGACAAACGCCACACAGTAGCGGGACGCGGTTTTAATCGCTGGTTATTGCCGCCTGCCGCATTGGCGATTCATTTATGTATCGGTATGGCGTATGGCTTTTCGGTATTTTGGTTGCCGTTATCAAAAGCCATTGGCATTAAAGACAGTATCCCCTGCGGCGCGGATGTGGGGTTTTTTGCTGAATTATTTGTCACCAGTTGTGATTGGAAAATCTCTACGTTAGGCTGGATGTATACACTGTTTTTTGTGTTTTTAGGCTCATCAGCGGCGTTGTGGGGCGGTTGGCTGGAACACGTCGGCCAGCGTAAAGCAGGTGTGGTCAGTGCATTATGCTGGTGTGGCGGGATGTTATTGTCCGCCTTAGGCATTTACACGCATCAATTCTGGCTGATGTTATTGGGTTCAGGCGTGATTGGCGGTATCGGTTTGGGCTTGGGGTATATTTCCCCTGTATCAACGCTGATTAAATGGTTTCCTGATAAACGCGGTATGGCAACAGGGATGGCGATTATGGGCTTTGGCGGTGGGGCAATGATTGGTTCACCGTTAGCCGCGCTGTTAATGAAGTTATTTGCCACTGAAACCGATGTCGGCGTGATGCAAACCTTTATCGTGATGGCAGGGATTTATTTTGTCTTTATGATGGCGGGCGCGTTGGGTTATCGCATTCCTGCCACAGGTTGGCAACCTGAAGGCTGGATTCCACCTGCTAAACACATCAAGAACGACATGATTACTACGCATCATGTCCATGTAAAAAACGTCTTTAAAATCAAGCAATTCTGGTTATTATGGGGCGTGTTGTGCATGAATGTCAGCGCGGGTATCGGTGTGATTGGTATGTCGTCGCCGATGTTGCAGGAAGTCTTCGGCGGGCAGTTAATCGGCGTGGCGAAAACCTATAGCCAACTGGACAAAACCGAACTTGCCAGCATTGCCGCGATTGCCGCAGGGTTTACTGCGTTGCTGAGTTTGTTCAATATCGGCGGGCGATTTTTTTGGGCGACGTTATCCGATAAACTGGGACGCAAAACCACCTTTCTGGTGTTTTTTGTGTTGGGCGCACTGTTGTATATCAGTGTACCGACCAGCGCGATGACAGGCAACACCCCCTTATTTGTCGCGGCATTGTGCATTATATTAAGTATGTACGGCGGCGGTTTTGCTACTGTTCCTGCCTATCTGGCGGATTTATTTGGCACACAAATGGTGGGTGCGATACACGGACGGTTATTAACCGCGTGGGCAACCGCTGGGGTATTAGGCCCTGTGATTGTTAATTATATGCGTGACTACCAACTGGGTTTGGGTATTCCGCGTGAACAGGTTTATAACCAGACCATGATGATTTTGGCAGGACTATTAGGTATCGGCTTGGTGTGTAATTTACTGATTCGCCCTGTGGCTGATAAATGGTTTATGACAGCTGATGAATTGGCTGAAGAAAAACGCTTGGCTCATGAACATGACCGCGAAGAAGCGGCAGGGGAGGCGATTGATGGTGATACGCGCATACATCCTGCTGTGGTGTACTTAGCATGGACGCTGGTGGGGATGCCGTTAGCGTGGGGAATTTATAAAACGTTGATGAATGTCAGTAAGTTTTTTGTCTGAGTAAGCATGACTGCCAGTTTTGTAAAAGACTGGCAGTCATTCACTTAATTAATAGCGATAATGATCCGCTTTATAAGGGCCGTCAACAGGAACGTTGATATAAGCCGCTTGTTCTGCGGTTAATTGCGTCAGGTTGACACCGATTTGCGTTAAGTGTGAACGAGCTACTTTTTCGTCTAGGATTTTAGGCAAAATATAGACTTTATTTTCATAGTTAGTCGCATTTGCCCACAATTCCATTTGCGCTAATACTTGGTTGCAAAATGAATTAGACATGACAAAACTAGGATGTCCTGTCGCACAACCCAAGTTGACTAAACGACCTTCCGCTAAGACGATAATGCGTTTGCCGTCAGGGAAAATGACGTGATCCACTTGTGGTTTGATGTTTTCCCAAGTGTATTGACGTAACGCCGCGATTTCGATTTCAGAATCAAAATGTCCGATGTTGCAGACAATCGCTTGGTCACGCATTGCCAACAAATGAGCGTGCGTGATGATGTGGTAGTTGCCTGTGGCAGTCACGAAGATGTTGGCAATCGGTGCCGCTTCTTCCATAGTAACTACGCGATAACCTTCCATTGCCGCTTGTAATGCACAAATCGGGTCAATTTCAGTAATTAACACGGTAGCACCTAAGCCGCGTAATGATTGCGCGCAACCTTTACCGACATCGCCATAACCACAAACGACAGCAATTTTACCTGCAATCATTACGTCAGTAGCGCGTTTGATACCGTCAACTAACGATTCGCGGCAGCCGTACAGGTTGTCGAATTTAGATTTAGTAACGGAATCGTTGACGTTGAACGCAGGAACTACCAATGTGCCTTTAGCAACACGTTCGTACAAACGCAATACGCCAGTAGTGGTTTCTTCGGATAAGCCTTTAACATCTGCCATTAATTCAGGGAATTTATCGGACATCATGTTGGTTAAATCGCCGCCGTCGTCCAATATCATATTGGGTCTCCAGTCATCAGGCGCGATAATGGTTTGTTCGATACACCATTCGGCTTCTTCTTCAGTTTCGCCTTTCCATGCGAATACTGGAATACCTGCCGCTGCGATGGCTGCCGCTGCGTGGTCTTGGGTAGAGAAAATGTTGCATGATGACCAACGCACGGTTGCACCGAGTGCAGTCAGGGTTTCAATCAGCACCGCTGTTTGAATAGTCATGTGCAGACAGCCCGCTATGCGTGCGTCTTTTAACGGTTGTGCTGCGCCGAATTCAGCGCGTAATGCCATTAAACCCGGCATTTCGGTTTCGGCGATATTGATTTCTTTACGACCCCAGTCAGCTAGGGAAATATCGGCAACTTTATAATCAGTAAAACTCATGGATTTGTCTCTTTAAGAAAATGTGGAAGTTTGGGGATCTAGGTGAACCCCAGCGTGAACTTTAGTGTTTGTTATAGACATAAATTTTCCTCCCATCAGTAAGTGTACGAGCTATCAAGCCCAAAGTGAAAAGAGTGTTTGTTGGGGTGTGACTATTGGACAAGCTCATAGCTCACCCCAACTGACGATAGATGATTAGATACCAGCTGCCGCTTTTAATTCGTCAACTTTGTCGGTTTTTTCCCAGCTAAAGCTCTCTTCAGTACGTCCAAAATGCCCATACGCGGCAGTTGGTAAGTAAATGGGTTTCAATAAATCCAATTGTGCAATTAAACCTTTAGGGCGCATATCGAATACGTCGCGCACGATTTGCTCTAAACGCTCTTCAGACAGTTTGCCTGTGCCGAATGTTTCTACGGTGATTGAAGTCGGTTCAGCAACACCAATCGCGTAAGATACTTGAATTTCACAACGTTCTGCTAATTCAGCGGCAACGATATTTTTAGCTACATAACGCGCCATGTAGGCTGCTGAACGGTCAACTTTTGAGGGGTCTTTGCCTGAGAACGCGCCGCCACCGTGACGTGCCATACCGCCGTAAGTATCAACGATAATTTTACGACCTGTTAAACCGCAATCGCCTACTGGCCCGCCGATAACGAAGTTACCCGTTGGGTTGATGAAGTATTTAGTGTCTTTATGCAGCCATTCTTTCGGTAAAACGTGCAGGATGATGTCATCCATAACCGCTTCATGCAGAGCTTTGGCACTGATGTCTGGCGAGTGTTGGGTAGACAAAACCACTGCATCAATAGCAACAGGTTTGTTATTTTCATAACGGAACGTGATTTGGCTTTTTGCGTCTGGACGTAACCAAGGCAAAGTTTTGTTTTTGCGTACTTCGGCTTGGCGTTGTACCAACAGATGTGAATAAGTGATTGGAGCTGGCATCAACACATCAGTTTCGTTGCTGGCATAACCAAACATTAAACCTTGGTCGCCCGCGCCTTGTTCATGATTTTCGCCTTCATCAACACCCATTGCAATATCAGCCGATTGTTTGCCGATGGCGTTTAAAACTGCACAACTGTTGCCGTCAAAACCAATGTCGCCGTTGTCGTAACCGATGTCACAAACCACTTTACGCACGAGGGCTTCAAAATCAACCCATGCGTTAGTAGTGATTTCACCAGCTAACACTACCATGCCAGTTTTGACTAAAGTTTCACACGCAACGCGGGATTTAGGGTCTTGTGCTAACAGCGCATCAAGTACCGCATCAGAAATTTGATCGGCGACTTTGTCGGGATGTCCTTCTGATACTGATTCGGATGTAAAACTAAAATTATTGCTCACGTTCATGCCTCGCTATAAAAAATAAAATCTTGGATAAACAAAAGGCTGCATGGAGCAGCCTTGTGTATTTGGTGGTGGGCCCTGTAGGACTTGAACCTACGACCTGCCGATTATGAGTCGGACGCTCTAACCAACTGAGCTAAGGGCCCTCTTTACGTTACTCGCCATCCAAAAAGCATCTTAACTGTTCTGATCTGGATGGGTGTCTTAATTTTCTTAATGCCTTGGCTTCAATTTGACGAATGCGCTCACGGGTCACATCAAACTGTTTGCCTACTTCTTCCAAGGTATGGTCGGTATTCATGTTAATACCAAAACGCATACGCAGCACTTTCGCTTCTCTTGCCGTTAAACCTGCCAGTACATTTTGCGTTGATTCACGCAATCCTGCAATAGTTGCGGCTTCTACGGGAGACAATACTTTAGCATCTTCTATAAAATCGCCCAAATGCGAATCTTCATCATCGCCGATGGGGGTTTCCATAGAAATCGGTTCTTTGGCAATTTTTAATACTTTACGCACTTTGTCTTCGGGCATTTCCATACGCTCTGACAGTTCTTCCGGCGTTGCTTCGCGCCCCATTTCTTGCAAAATCTGCCGTGAAATACGATTTAATTTATTAATCGTTTCAATCATGTGGACAGGGATACGGATCGTTCTTGCCTGATCAGCAATCGAGCGGGTAATTGCCTGACGTATCCACCATGTGGCATAAGTTGAAAACTTATAACCGCGACGGTATTCAAATTTATCAACGGCTTTCATTAAGCCGATATTGCCTTCCTGAATTAAATCAAGGAATTGCAAGCCACGGTTGGTATATTTTTTTGCAATTGAAATAACCAGCCTTAAGTTGGCTTCAATCATTTCTTTTTTAGCACGGCGGGCTTTCGCTTCGCCGATGGACATACGGCGGTTAATATCCTTTAAACCGCTGACAGTCAAACCGTATTGCGCTTCGGTTTCCGCCAATACTTTTTGCACTTTTCTCAATTCTTTTTCGCGTAGCTTCAAACTTTCTGAATAGCTGTGTCCGCTCAAATGCGAATCAAGCCATTCTGAGCTGGATTCATGTTCAGTAAAGCTGGTAATAAAGTCTTTACGCGCCATTTTTGCGTCTTTAATAAAAATCTCTAAAATGAGTTTTTCTTGTTCACGCACGGTGGCAACACCGTTAGGAATAATCGCTGTTAATTTCTTTAAGTATTGTGGAGACCATTTAAACTCCATGAACAAATCAGCCAATACTTCAAAGGCTTGTTCGGTTTTATCGCTGACATAGCCATGTTTTTTTATAGCAGAAGAGGCGACTTTGAGTTGTTTTCTCAGGGCTTCAACTTTTTCTTTAACTTCTTCGTGGTTAAGTCCTTTCAGCTCATCTTCTGCGCCAGCTTCTTCAACAATATCAGTCGCCGGAACAGCGGCAATATTTTCCGGTTCAGATAAATCAACAAAGCCTGATATTAAATCAGTCAGGCGAGTAGCTCCTTCTTCACCCGAAATAGAATCAAAGGCTTCCAGAAAGTCTTCAACCACGACGCATGATCTGGCAATGGCTTTAACTAATTGTTGCTGACCTTCCTCAATACGTTTGGCAATTTTTAATTCGTCAGCACGAGTCAGTAACTCAACAGAACCCATTTCCCTCATGTACATGCGCACAGGGTCAGTCGTTCTGCCGAATTCACTGTCAACAGAGGCTAGGGCGGCAACTTCTTCTGCATCTTCGTCATCGGTGGTAACGGTGGCAGAATCAGTAATCAATGAATCTTCATCGGGGGCAACTTCGTGAACCTGAATGCCCATTTCATTGATCATGCCAATGATGTCTTCAATTTGTTCAGGGTCAACAATATCACTGGGCAAGTGATCGTTCACTTCGGCATACGTCAGGTATCCCTGCATTTTGCCTTTAGCTATTAATTGTTTAAGCTGAGATTGTTGTTCTTGATTCATTATTTACTCACTGAGTGTTCTGCTCAGCCCGACTACACTGAGCGCGAAATTATACTACACAATTCATCTTTTTGCACTAGGATGACTATTCATTTAATGCTATTTCATTTAATTTGCCAATTTATTATGAAATCAATACGTTACACCTGTATGACACTGTATTTTGGGTTAGAAGTACAATCACTTTGCTTTGGATAAATTTTGCAGTTGTTCTTTTTCCTGCTGCGTTAAGCCTTCTGTTTCCAGTTTATCTAATAGTCTACGACGTTCAGCTTTAGTCAAAGTTTCAACTAATTTATCTAATGTGCCAGAAAAATCCGCGATTTCGCCACCTTCTGGAATGCCCAGTTGCAAATCACTGAGTAATTTTATAATTCGCTCGTCTTCATGATTGCGGTAATATTCTAGTAAAATACCCGTATTAGTCGGTTTCTCATCCAAAATCACCTGTAAAATACGTCTGAATGTTTCAATACCATCAAATTTTAAACCATCCCACACGATGTCTCGCTGCTCAAGGATGCTGATTAATTCTGGATGTTGAATTAATAAAGCCAGCGTCCGCCGTTGCAATGGCATCCTTCCGCTTGGTTCTGGTCTTTTCTGCGGCGTTGCTTTTGGGCTATGGGTAGTGGTAGTTGCCAAAACATCGAGTGCGCCAAATCCTGATAATTCTTTAAGCCGCGCAAACATCATTTCTTTAAACACGCTGTCTGGCAGTTTTTCCAGATAGGGTTTAGCCTCACTGACTAACTGCGCTCGCCCTTCGGTTTCGCTTAGGTTCAGCGCACTGGTAAAATGCCCGAAAAAATAATCCGACAACGGTAATGCCGTTTGTATTTGTTCAGTAAAACCATTGAGTCCCCGTTCACGGATCAATGAGTCAGGATCATGCTGTGGCGGCAACAGCATAATGCGGATTTGTCGCCCATCTTTCAAGCTGGAAAAAGCCGATTCCATCACCCGCCACGCGGCTGTCTGTCCCGCTTTATCGCCATCAAAACAAAATACCAGCTCCGATGAAAACCGAAACAATAAGTCCAGATGATCGCGTGATGTGGCTGTGCCTAACACCGCAACCGCATGATGAATGCCGAATTGCGTTAAGGCAATGACATCCATATAGCCTTCAACAATTAGAATACGCGGCGGTTTTGAACTCTTTTCCAATAATTCATATAAACCGTAAACTTCCTTGCCTTTGCTAAATAGTGCCGTTTCTGGAGAATTCAAGTATTTGGGTAAACTATCATCCAATACTCGTCCGCCAAAACCGACAATTCGACCGCGCCTATTCCTGATGGGAAACATCAGTCGCCCGCGAAAACGCCCGTAAGCCTCCCCGTTATCACTACTACCGAGTAAGCCGCAGTCCATTAAGGTTTTGGAATCGAACTGCTCAAGTAGCGGTTTCCAATGTACAGGTGCGTAGCCCAGCATAAAATCACTTGCACAATCACCGCTGATACCACGCGCTTTCAAGTAATCGACTGCTTTTTTTCCTTCGCAGCTATTACGCAATTGCTGCACATAAAAAGTGGCGACTTGCTCCATCAAGGCGTATAGATTTGTTAAGTCGTTTTTTTTCTGCGCGGGTTGTTGTGAATAAGTGGCTGTTTCTCTGGGTACATCCACACCGATAAACGCGGCTAAATCTTCAACGGCTTCAACAAAATCAAGATGATTAAAGTCCATCAGAAAGCCGATGGCATTGCCGCTCGCGCCGCAACCGAAGCAATGAAACATCTGCTTGTTGCGACTGACAGAAAAGCTGGGGGATTTTTCGGTGTGGAACGGGCAGCGGGCGACATAATTCGCGCCCGTTTTTTTGAGGGGAAGGTGCGAATCGATTAAATCGACTATATCAACTCGCACTAACAGTTCGTTAATGAATTCGCGTGGAATTCTACCCGACACATTCATGCGGATAACAACAAACTATTCAGCTAACGCTGCCTTGATTTTATTACTGACCACAGACATATCGGCGCGACCTTGCATTTGTGTTTTTAACAATGCCATGACTTTCCCCATATCTTTAACGGATTGTGCGCCTGATTCGGCAACCGCCGCACTCACCATTGCATCGACTTCGACATCGGTCAGGGCTTGCGGCAGAAAATCCTGAATCACTGTAATTTCAGCTTCTTCAATGGCTACCAGATCCATGCGATTGCCATCGGTAAATTGGCGGATTGATTCGCGGCGTTGTTTAAGCATTTTATCGAGCACCATAATGGTACGCTCGTTATCCAGCGTAATACGCTCATCGACTTCAACTTGTTTAACGGCAGCCAGCATTAAACGGATAACCGCTAATCTGGCTTTGTCGCCGCCTTTCATGGCGGCTTTCATCTCTTCCTTGAGTCGGTCTGTTAATAAATCAGTCATGATTACAGCGCGGGACGACCACGACGTAAGTTTTTCAACGCATAACGCTCACGCGCTAATTTTTTCAAATGACGTTTAACAGCCGCTGCACCTTTGCGTTTGCGTTCTGAAGTCGGTTTTTCATAGAATTCACGACGACGGACTTCGGCTAAAACACCTGCTTTTTCACAAGCGCGTTTGAAGCGACGAATAGCAATATCAAAAGGTTCGTTTTCTTTAAGTTTCACTGACGGCATTATAATAATTCCAACTATGTTAATATTTAAGGGTGTTGAGTCTGCCCACTGGACAAACAGAACCGAGAATTATACCTTTACTTTATTAATATTCAAAAAATCAATGTACGTTTTAGGCATAGAAACCTCCTGTGATGAGACAGGTATCGCGATTTATCATTCCGAACACGGTTTGATTCATCATCTTTTATACAGTCAAATAGATATGCACAGCCAATATGGCGGCGTTGTTCCCGAACTTGCGTCCCGCGATCATATTCGTAAATGTGTGCCGTTAATTAAGCAATGTCTGCGGGAAAGTCAGCTCACCAGCGGTGATATAAACGGCATTGCCTACACCGCAGGGCCGGGTTTAATGGGCGCATTATTGGTTGGCGCGGCAACGGCACGAAGTTTGGCATGGGCGTGGAATGTGCCTGCTATTGCGGTGCATCACATGGAAGGGCATTTGCTCGCTCCGATGCTGGAAGAAAATCCGCCCGCATTTCCTTTTGTAGCGTTGCTTATTTCAGGCGGACATACATTATTAGTGGAAGTGGACGGCATTGGACGCTATCAAGCATTAGGCGAATCTTTGGATGATGCCGCAGGTGAAGCCTTTGACAAAACTGCAAAAATGCTGGGTTTGGGTTATCCCGGAGGCCCCAAATTATCCGCGCTTGCCGAACACGGTATTAATCGCTTTAAATTTCCGCGTCCAATGACTGACAGGCCGGGTTTGGATTTTAGTTTCAGTGGTTTAAAAACCTTTACCATGAACACCATCAATGCCACTGAAAAAACCGAGCAGGATAAAGCCGATGTGGCGTTGGCTTTTCAAGAAGCGGTTGCCGATACGCTGACCATTAAATGTCGTCGCGCCTTACAGCAAACTGGCTTAAAGAGTTTAATCGTTGCGGGTGGTGTCGCTGCTAATAAACAAATTCGCACCGCCTTAACGGAGATGGTAGCGAAAGAAAATGCACAAATTTATTACCCGCGCTTGCAGTTTTGTACCGACAACGGCGCGATGATTGCTTATGCGGGCTGCCAACGATTGATGGCAGGACAACAGGAGGGCTTAAGTATTGTTGCGCGTCCGCGTTGGGCAATGAGTGAGTTATCTGGCTGTTATTTTAAGAAATAATACATGAAGTGATACCGTTCATACTTGGACAAGCTTAGTACGAAGGGTATCACTTCATGGTAGTGAATACCACTGTTTAACAAAGTTTAAATGGCTATAGCCAGCATTAGCCTCTATAATGTTCGCTTAGTAGACAGTCATCCAAAGATACGAGACTTTTACTTTATAAGTCTTGCCTATCGTTCAGCACTTTTCAGAAATTCCTTTCGTTGTTTCCTTTTTGTGCCTTGCGTGATTTGCAAGCAGATTTTTTTATTAATTTATTGAGGTAACAAAATGGCAACAGGTACTGTTAAATGGTTTAACGAGTCTAAAGGTTTCGGTTTTATTTCACCTAGCGACGGCAGTGCTGATGTATTCGTACATTTTTCTGCGATTGCCAGCACAGGTGGATACCGCACTTTGGCTGAAGGTCAAGCCGTTAAGTATGAAGTAGAAACAGGCCCTAAAGGCCCACAAGCATCCGATGTAGCCAGCGTTTAAGCGACTACTTTCTTACCCAATCCCGTTTATACAGCGGGGTTGTGGCATCACTGGTTTATCCAGTCAATCTATTCCCACCTTATTTCAGGATATGTCTTTTGAAACGAATTTTTGTAGGAAACTTACCTAGCGAGGCGACTGAAGCCACTGTTCAAGCCTTATTTTCTCAATACGGCAAAGTCCGTTCCATTGAATTGGTCTCCGATATATTCAGCGGTCGGTGTCGAGGTTTTGGTTTTATCGGTATGGAAGGGCATGAAGCCCGCGCGGCTATTTCAGCACTGGATGGCAATTTATATTGCGGCAAACCGTTAAAAGTTAAATTTGAAGAACCCGCAGCTAAAGGCGGCAAACGCCGTTAATCACCGCCATACGCATAAAAATGTTGTATAGGCTGGAATTTGCCTAACGCATTCCAGCCTACAAAATTGTCATTATTGCAATGAGTTCCATTCAACTCAGATGCACCCGTTAGCAAATAGCTCAAAACCAGTTTTTAGTTTTTTGACAAAATTTAACTAACGCTAGCATCACAGGCACTTCAATAAGCACACCTACCACGGTTGCTAAGGCTGCACCTGAAGACAAACCAAACAACATGACTGCCGTCGCAATAGCGACTTCAAAATGATTAGACGCGCCTATCATGGCAGTGGGCGCGGCGTTCTCATAAGAAAACCCCAGCAATTTTGCCGCCACATAAGTAATCGCAAAAATAAACAGTGTTTGAATCAATAACGGAATAGCAATCCATAAAATGGTCAACGGATTCGCTAAAATCACCTCGCCTTTAAAAGAAAACAACAGCACCAGCGTCAACAATAACGCGCTAATGGTAATTGGGGTCAAGATATGCAAAAACTTATCGGTAAACCACGATTGTCCTTTATACGCAATAATCCACACCCGCGAGTAATAACCTGCCACCAGCGGCAAGGCAACATAAATAACAATTGATAATAGCAAGGCTTCCCACGGCACAGGCAACTGCCCCACATCCAATAAAAACCCACCGATAACACCGTATAGCAATAACATCACTAACGAGTTAATGGCCACCATTACTAAGGTATGACCGCTGTTTCCCCCTGCCAAATGACTCCAAACCAGCACCATTGCCGTACACGGTGCGACACCCAGCAAAATACAGCCTGCTAAATAACTGCGCCATAATGGTACTTCCAGCATTTTCACGCCTTCTTGCAGCACTACTGTGCCTGAACCGTAATGCGCCCCTGTCGGAAAATCCAAACCGAAAGGCAACTTAACGTAATCCAAAGCATCATCACCAATGAAATGTCGCAACAAAAACCCCAAGAAAAAATACGCAATCGCATACATGGTAAACGGCTTAATTGCCCAATTTACCACTAAGGTCAATGCCACAGGTTTAATGGTTTTTCCCGACTTGACTACTTCCGAAAAATCAATTTTCACCATGATGGGGTACATCATAAAAAACAAACAAATCGCAATCGGAATAGACACCACAGGCGCGTCATTCACATAGATACTCATGCTATCCAAAGATTTTGCAAACTCTGGCACAATCGCACCGAGGGCAATGCCTGTCATAATGCACAAGCTCACCCACAGTGTTAAATAGCGTTCAAAAAAATTCATGGTATGTCCTGACCAATTTTATTCAATGCCTGACTGAGTTCAGCCGCTGGCATGGTTTCAAACGGCAGAGCTAACAACTGCCGAATACGCTTTTCCAGCGCGTCGTATGTGACTTGAAACGCCGCTGCAATCTCTTTCTCGCTACCTGAAATGTGAGCAGGATCAGTTAAACCCCAATGCCCACGCACGGTACTATTTAAATACACAGGACACGCTTCACCTGCGGCTGAATCACACACGGTAATGGCAATATCAATGCCCGCATCGGCAAATTCATTCCATGATTGGCTAGTAAAACCCTCAGTAGCAATGCCGTTGCGTTTTAATGTTGCCAGTGCGCCCGCATTTATTCTGCCCAGTGGATGACTGCCCGCTGAAAATGCGCGTAATCTATCACCTGCCAGATGATTAATTAATGCCTCGCCCAATACGCTGCGGCAAGAATTTCCCGTACATAAAATCAACACGTTTACCATAATTATCTCGTCATTTATCATTCAAAATGGTCAATTGTAATGGTCTAATATTACATTAATTTGACAGTTTAACGTGGTTCCTATGGTTTTTAATGCTTTTTTGCAAATCACTTAACGCCGTTAAACTTTAAAAATTGACCTTAGAAAGTGTGGAAATCACATTCAAACTTGACAAAAAATTCTCATCGTAGACACTACCGTAGTTTTCCTAAATTAAGAGATTACCTTCTTTGAACGATATGCCCCTTAGTATGCTCTTTAGCATACTTGTACTGATGCTGGTTTTGTCCGCCTTTTTTTCGGGTTCAGAAACGGCTTTAATGACCTTAAACCGTTACCGACTGCGACATTTAGTTAAACTGAAACACACGGGTGCGATAAAAGCACACCGATTGTTACAGCGTCCAGACCGCTTATTGGGCTTGATTTTATTGGGCAATCAATTTGCCAATATCTTTGCCGCCTCGGTAACGACCGTTATCGCTATTCGCCTGTATCCTGAAGAAGAATCGAGTATCGCTATCGGTGCTGGACTTCTGACCATTGCCATGTTGATTTTTTCGGAAGTAACACCTAAAACATTGGCGGCTATCAAGCCAGAATTACTGGCATTTCCTGCGGCGTGGATTTACACAGGATTATTAAAAATTTTCTATCCGATTGTCGGCTTCGTTAATTTATTTGTTAATTTGTTGTTGCGCCTAGGCGGGATTAACGTCAAAGAAAACGGGCATGAAACCCAGCTTAGCAAAGAAGAATTAAAAAGTATCATTACCGAAGCAGAAAGCCTGATGCCAGCGCGGTATCAAAAAATGTTGCTTGGTATTCTGGATCTGGAATCGGCAACCGTTGAAGACATCATGACTCCGCGTAATGAGATTATCGGTATTGATTTAGAGCAGTCCCTTGAAGACATCATTACGCAAATCAAAAGCAGTCCGCACACACAATTACCCGTGTATAAAAAAAATATCGACAGGGTTGTCGGTTTTTTACACCTGCGAAAAGTGCTGGTGCTGGTGAATCATGAAAGTTTTGATAAGCACACATTGACAGGTTTGTTATCAAAACCTGTCTTTATTCCTGAAAGCACTTCCGTTCACAGCCAGATGCTGAGTTTTAAAAGCGAAAAAAGCCGCATCGGGTTAGTGGTTGATGAATACGGCGACGTGCAGGGCTTGGTCACTTTGGATGACTTGTTGCAGGAAATTGTCGGCGAATTACTCACCGAGGATACTACCGCTAGACAACAAAGTGATGGCAGTTATCTGGTAGATGCCAATATTACGGTACGCGAATTAAATCGGGTCACACAGTGGTCGCTACCAACGGAAGGGCCAAAAACACTGAATGGGCTGATTATCGAGTTTATGGAAACCATTCCTGAACCCGGCACAAGTATAAAACTGCACGATCATCCGCTGGAAATTTTAAAACGCGATGAAAATGCGGTTAAGCTGGTTAAATTTCTGCCTAGAAAATAATCATACTTTTTGAATATAAGGAAAAATACCAACTATAATTATCAGATGCTTTATCTATTTTAACCAATCGTTGTAATGGCAAAATTTACTGTTTATTTTAAAAATAACGTTATTCGTTCATATTTGTTTGAAGCTGAGAGAGTGCGTGTCGGGCGTGACGAAGCTAACGATTTAGTGATAGATAGCCTAGAGGTCGCCCCCGTTCATGCACTTATTGTGACGCGGGGTGATAGATGTATGATAAGACAGCTGAATGATGATTTTCCATTGGTTATCAACGGGAAAAGTATTAAAGAGGACAAGCTCCAGCATGGTGATATTATCACTGCGGGACACTACGACCTTGTTTATAGTACAAGTAACGCGGGACAATCCACCAAAACAAACACGGGTTATATTGCACACACTGCCAATTTCCAAGTCATAAGCGGTATGGGTATCGGCAAAATATTTCATTTGAATATGCGGATGACCATGATAGGCGAACATGGTAGCGGTATAGTTGTCGTTTCCAAGAGAAAAGAAGGCTATTTCGCCTCTACTCTGGAAAGCACAGGCATTATCACCTTAAACAATCAGCCGTTAGGCGATAAAATTATCAAACTGGAGCATCACGATGTGTTGGTTGTTAATAATATGACGGTACAATTTTATTTGCATTAGTGCTTTAACACGCACACCAGCATCCTCTCTGCGCTTCGGTGGATTGAAAATAGCATTCCAATAGCTGTTGTTACCTGCTTTTGACGCACCCACCACCTATTCTAAAAAATACTGACTACTGTAATAGGTTTATGTAAACTATTAACAGAATTTTTTATTAGCCACTGTTGGCTGACCTTAAAAATCAATGTCTTATGTATTACATAATAAGAATAACAAAAATAAGAGGGATAACCATCATGAATAAATCAACATTAGTCGCGTTGTTTTTTGTCACTTTTAATATCAATACCGCCTACGCCGTCATGGATCACAGCACACACGGCGGCAAAAGTGGCGGCGGCGAGAGTGTCGCTTGTGAAAAACCACTTTTATCTAAATTTTCACCCGATAAATTAGCTTTGGTCGCGCCAAATTCTGAATTTTCATTCAGAGCCTCCAATATTCAGCATCCTGAAAACATTACTGTCACGGTAAAAAATATTCCCGTGGACATTAATGCGGAATTTAAAGACCCTTATTACAACATAACCGCCAAACTGCCTGATGCACTACGCAATACCGTGGCGCGAATCAACATAAAAGTCAGCGGCAAAAATGCCCATTGTGAAGCCGAAAATGGCTGGCTGGTAAAAATTGCTGAATAATCATTTGCCGACCGTTTATGCTTAGTTATCGACATTCGTTTCATGCGGGCAATTTTGCCGATGTGTTAAAACACGTCATTCTGATACAACTGCTTGAGTATCTTGGTAAAAAAGACGCGCCATTTTGTTGTATTGACACCCATGCCGGTGCGGGTGAATATGCTCTCGACAGCGATTACGCACTAAAAAATAGTGAGTTTGCTACAGGTATCGGTAAATTATGGCAACGTCATGATTTACCCGATGCGGTTGCTCGTTATGTGCAGCTCATCAAGCACGCTAATCATAGCGAGATGACTCGTTATTTGGGTTCGCCATTGATTGCACAACAATTATTACGCAAGCAAGACCGCTTATTTTTATATGAGTTGCACTCCACCGATGTTGATTTACTGACCGCCGCTATTGGTAGAGACAAACAGGTCAAAGTATTTCATGCGGACGGCTTAAAAAATGCTGTAGGCTTATTACCGCCACAAGAACGCCGTGGTTTGGTATTGATTGATCCGAGTTATGAACTAAAAACCGATTACACGGAGGTTGTTAATACCTTGATAGCCATGCACAAACGTTTTGCTACAGGAACTTACGCACTCTGGTATCCTGTAGTGGAGCGCAGTCGTAATAAGGCATTAGAAAATGCCCTACAAACCAGCGGTATCAAAAATATACAGTTATTTGAACTGGGTATTGCCGCCGATACCGATGAACACGGCATGACGGCAAGCGGTCTGATTATCATTAATCCGCCGTGGACGCTGACCGCGCAAATGCAAACGGTTTTACCTTGGCTGGTCGATGCGCTGGGTAATGACGGAGCGGCGTTTTATCGTATACACACCTTGGTTGAAGAATAATCAACCCTCCTAGAGACGTGCACTGCGCGTCTTGATAGCTCGTAATAATGTTTCAATACACACGAGGTAGCAACCATGATACCGATTAGAGACACCGCGCCCTGTCATAACAAACCGCTGGTTACTTGGGGCTTGATTATCGTGTGCAGCAGCATTTTTATTGCCATGAAATCAATACCTTTCGAGCTGAGTTCTCGACTGATTAACCTGTATGGCATGATTCCGCTTCGCTATGCCAATCCACAATGGGGCGTGGATTCTGGGTTGCCGTTTGATTATTACCTCTCCTTCCTGAGCAATTTATTTTTACACGCCAATTGGGGACATTTAATTGTCAATATGTGGTTTTTGTGGATTTTTGCCGACAATGTTGAAGATCGCATGGGACGCTTGCCATTTTTAGCGTTTTATCTGTTGTGCGGCGTGTTTGCCAGTGTTTTACAGTGGTATTTTGAACCCAGCCTTGATATTCCTGTTGTCGGCGCGTCGGGCGCAATCGCAGGCGTATTGGCGGCTTATTTCTTTCTCTACCCCTTTGAGCGCGTGATACTGTGGATGCCGCTGTTTTTTTTCTTGCCGATTGTCATTCATGTACCAGCTATTGCTTTTCTAGGCTTGTGGGTCATCATGCAATTACACGATGCCACCACCTCCATTGTGATGAAAAATACCATGGTTGATGTTGCGTGGTGGGCGCATTTAGGCGGATTCATTGCAGGTTCTATTTTGTATCGCTTATTTCTTAAAAAACAGACAATTGAATAAATTGACGTATTTTGATGCTGTTAAGGTATAATTTGCACCCTTAAAAACAGGTTTTTAATAAAAATAACCAGAATCAGTCGCTATAGACTGATCAAAAACTTCTTAAGTTATCAGGATTAAAAGTAATATGAAAAAAGTTAATGTTGGATTAGTAAGACTGCTTCAGTTTGTCGTTTTTGTGCTATTTACATTCATGGTAGTCGCGTATTTTGGTGCGATGGTTTTATTACCACTGGATGCCATAGTATTACTCATAAAATTATTGGGAGTCTTTGGTCTGCACGGTTTTATCGGTGCATTGGTCGCTATTCCTGTCGTTGGTTATTTATGTCTGACAGTCTACAAAATGCCTGAACTTTGTAAATTAGTGATGGATACAGGATTTGAACTGGTCAAAACTGGAAAAGCAAAAGTTGAAGCGTTTAATGACATTGCCAACGCTCTGCCACAAGACTAAATCATCACATCAAGCTAACGTCTCACTTTAGCTCCGTAGATTGGGGTGAGGTACGAACCCCCGTTTGGTTGTGGGGTTCGTCGTACTCGTCCCGCCGACCCCATAAATACCATACTCACTCTTTCCATGATGATTAAGGAATCGCTATGCGCGTCTTAATACTATCCATGATGCTGTTTTTTACTACAACTCTCTCTTTTGCAACGGAAAATAAAATGTCTGATACAAACCCAAAAGTTAAATTAACCACCTCATTAGGTGACATTGTTATTCAATTAAACAGTGAAAAAGCCCCGATTTCAGCGGCCAATTTTTTAACCTATGTTAATGAAGGTTTTTATAACGGTACAGTTTTTCACCGTATTATTCCTGATTTTATGGCACAAGGCGGTGGTTTTGACACCAACTTTGATCAAAAAGAAGTCCACGCACCGATTAAAAATGAAGCCGACAATGGCTTAAAAAATACTCGCGGTACGTTAGCAATGGCACGCACCAATGTGCCAGATTCTGCGACTGCGCAATTTTTCATCAACTACAAAGATAATGCTTTTTTAAACCACACAGGCAAAAATGCCAGCGGTTGGGGTTATGCGGTATTTGGTGAAGTGATCGAAGGCATGGATGTGGTCGATAAAATGGCAATGCAAGCCACTGGCAACCGTAGCGGACATCAAGATGTACCTAAAACTGACATCGTGATTGAAAAAGCCGAAGTTTTGAAATAAATCTGTAGGTAATGTTTCCTCGTTCCCACGCGCCGCGTGGGAATGCAGTTTCAACGCGCCGCGTTGTAGACCGCAGCGCGGTCTGTATGAATTCCCACGCAGCGCGCGGGAACTAGGTAAAACCCTATGAATCACGAAACCCTGTTTATTTCCGACCTGCACCTGTCACTGGAAAAACCCGAAATCACCCGCCGTTTTTTGGATTTCCTAGCCCATCGTGCCACCAAAGCCCAGTCAGTCTACATTCTGGGCGATTTATTCGACACATGGGTAGGTGATGATGATTTTATGCCGCCCAATAATAAAATACGGCGACAGCTTAAAAAATTAACAGATTCAGGCGTTAAGGTTTTTTTACAGCAAGGCAATCGTGATTTTTTACTGGGCGAACGGTTTGCCCAAGATACAGGTGTGATCTTGTTGGACGACTATGCGGTGATTGATTTATACGGCACACCCACGCTGATAACACACGGTGATTTACTGTGTACCGATGACCTGCCTTATCAAGCCTTCCGCGTTAAATCTCATACGTCAGAATGGCAACAAAATGTACTATCAAAACCGCTGTTATTACGTCTGTTAGCTGCCCGTTGGTATCGCTTACGCAGTTACTTTCATAAGCGTAAAAAATCCAATGACATCATGGATGTCAATCAGGACACCGTTATCAGCGTCATGCAAAAATACAACACCTTGCGCCTTATTCATGGGCATACCCATCGCCCCGATTTACACCAGTTTGACATCGACGGACAAGCCGCACAACGTTTCGTGCTTGCTCAGTGGAGTAAAAATGTGGGTGAAGTTTTATGCTGGAATCAAGACGGCTATCAACTCGAAGTGTTTTAGAAACAATAGGCTAGGAATTTCCCCCTATTAAATGTTGACTTTTAAGTCAAAATCATTAAATCTAGGCACTTGGTGTGAAAAATTCCTAAATAGGGAGGAATTAAAAACTTCACCCCAAAAACTAATATTAGTCTAAAAACACAACCAGTATTTTGTCTCATCAAGATACTCTAGGAGAATCATACATGATGAAAAAGCCTTTAAAAAGCTGGCTACTCGCATCCAGCGTTGCCGCTTTACTCGCAGCACCCGCAATTTCAACCGCTAACAGTGGCGTTGAAACCTTAACTAAGAATCCAGCTAACTGGGCAACTTGGGGCGGCGACTATGCAGGCACTCGTTATAGCGAATTAAAAGAAATCACTACTGACAACGTAAAAACTCTACAACCTGCTTGGTCTTTCTCAACAGGTGTATTGCGTGGTCATGAAGGTGGTCCATTAGTTGTTGATGATGTTATTTATATCCACACACCATTTCCAAACAAAGTTTACGCATTAGATCAAAAAACCCAAGCAGTCATCTGGGAATTTGAACCGACTCAAGATGCAGACGTAACCATTCCTGTTATGTGCTGTGACACTGTCAACCGTGGTTTAGCTTACGGCGACGGCAAAATCTTCCTGCAACAATCTAACACTGTTTTAACTGCATTGGATGCAAAAACAGGTAAAAGAGTATGGAGCGTACAAAACGGTGATCCTAAATTAGGTATGACCAACACAAACGCGCCTTTGGTTGTTAAAGATAAAGTCTTAACTGGTATTTCAGGTGGTGAATTTGGTGTTCGTGGTTTCTTGGCCGCTTATGACATCAACACTGGCAAATTGGCATGGAAAGGTTATAGCATCGGTCCAGATAAAGACACTTTAATCAATGCTGATAAAACCACTACTTGGGAAGACGGCAAAGTTGCTAAAGTTGGCGAAAACTCAAGCATCAAAACGTGGGAAGGCGACCAATGGAAAATTGGCGGAGGTACTACTTGGGGCTGGACAAGCTACGATTCTAAACTGAACTTGATTTACTACGGATCAGGCAACCCATCCACTTGGAATCCGACCCAACGTCCTGGTGACAACAAATGGTCTATGTCATTGTGGGCGCGTGATGCGGACACAGGTGAAGTTAAATGGGTTTACCAAATGACTCCACATGATGAATGGGATTATGACGGTATCAACGAAACAGTCTTAGTTGACCAAGAAGTAAAAGGCAAAATGCACAAAACTATCGTGCATTTCGACCGTAACGGTTTTGGCTATACACTGGATCGTGAAACAGGTGAATTGTTAGTTGCTGAAAAATTCGACAAATCAGTCAACTGGGCTTCTCATGTTGATATGAAATCAGGTCGTCCACAAGTTGTTGCTAAATACTCAACTGAACAAAACGGCGAAGATGTTAAATCTGAAGGCGTATGTCCAGCTGCGTTAGGTTCTAAAAACCAACAACCTGTTTCTTACTCTCCACAAACTGGCTTGTTCTACATCTCAGGCAACCATCTGTGTATGAACTACGAACCATTCCAAGTTTCTTACACAGCAGGTCAACCTTATGTCGGCGCAACGCTTGACATGATGCCAGCTGGTGCAGACGTATTGACTGGCAAACCAGACGGTACTCACAACTTAGGTCAGTTCACCGCGTTTGATGCTAAAACAGGCAAAATCGCTTGGTCTAACAAAGAACCATTCTCTGTATGGTCAGGTTCAGTGGCAACCGCTGGTGGTATCGTATTCTACGGTACATTAGAAGGTTACTTGAAAGCGGTTGATGCGAAAACGGGTAAAGAATTGTACAAATTCAAAACTCCATCAGGCATCATCGGTAACGTCAACACTTGGAGCTACAACGGCAAACAATATGTTGGCGTATTGTCAGGTATCGGCGGCTGGGCAGGTATCGGTATCGCAACTGATTTCGGTAAACAACTGGAAGAAGCAGAAGCGAAAGCAGCAGCAGAAACTGATCCTGTGAAAAAAGCAGAGCTACAAAAAATCGCTCTGAAAATCTCACAAGAAGGTTTAGGTGCTAACGGCGCGTATGCAAGCCTAGGTTCATTCACCAAACAAGGTGGCGTGTTCACAGTATTTGCATTGCCAGACAACAAATAAGCTAATCGCTTTTTAGTTGTTTAATGAAGCCTTGGTCGATTCGTTGACCAAGGCTTTTTTAATTACGCTGTATAAATATTATTGAATTATCATAATTTTGGAGATTTACAATGAAAACAAAAATACTCTTAACAGTTGCTCTCGCCAGTATCGCATCTATCAGCTACGCGGCTGATAAGGGCTTAGATGGTTGCATTGCTGCTGTCCAAAAACAACAAGCGGGTGATTTCATTAAACTGGAAAAACTTAGTGTCGCTAATAAACCCTTTTATGAACTGGAAATCAAAGACAGCAAAGGCATGGAATGGGAGTTTATGTGCGATGCCAAAACAGGAAAAATAACCGAACAAGAAACCGAAGTTAATAGCGCGAGCGATGAAGCATTTAAAAAGTTGATGAAAGTTAGCGAAGAAGATGCCAAAGCGACTGCATTAAAGGCACACGCAGGAACAATTACCGAAGTTGAATATGAAATTGAAGCTAACGGTAATCCGAGCTATGAGTTTGATATTAACGATGACAAAGGCGTAGAAACCAAAGTTGAAGTTGATGCTATCAGCGGTAAAATTATTGAAACATCAACTGAAAGTTGGGAAATCGGTGAGGAAGCTGATGAAAAAAGATAATCCGAGGCTAGGCTCTGTTGACATTTGGTAAAATCGCTAACTATATCAGTAAGTTATGATTTTGCTATACATCTATAACTGGTTGTTTCTGAGTGACTATTCCCGAAATGTCAACAGAACCTAGAGGGTATCCAGAATTTTGTGTAAATAGCAGTTAATTAGTGCTGAGGCATTCTATCCTCGAATTGAATGTCTCGTTCCCAAGCTCTGGAGGCTGTGAAAGTATTATGAAAATAACTCACAAAACAATTTTTGAATTTTGTAAGTCATTGTTTTTATATAATATGGGAGAGGCTTTAGCCTCGAATGCGAGGCTAAAGCCTCTCCCACATAAATACTTTCACAGTCTCTGGAGTTTGGGAACGAGTACTGTAGGTCAGAATAAGCCTGTTTGAACGTAAGCGGAAATAGGCGTTTTCCACAAATCGTTCTGCATATCCCCGTACACCGGCACTTTGTCGGAAACGCCCGCTCTATGCTTGGACTGGCTTATTTCGACCCACGGAAACGGATTAATGATTGAACAACACATAAATGATGATTAGAACAATTGTTGGTATACCAACGAGCCAGCCTAGAAAATATTTACCCATGACACATCTCCACTAAATTAATCATAATAATTGTTTTTATTAGCTTGCTTTCAAATCTGATTCAAGCCAATGAAGAATTTACTGGAAAAATGTTTTAAAATCTGTGCGGTGTCGTACATTAAATAGTAAACCCGCTCGTTTAAGCCGCTATGTTAGGTTGGCTATCGCCCGCGAGTAGAAATACAAGCCCTTATGAAGCAATGCTGGGTAATGCAACACATCACGAACTTTCCCAGATTTCGCTATCGCCTTATCTGTCCACTTGCTGTTTTTGTAGTTACTGAATCAGAAAGCTATGAAATTAACGTCTAAATTCATTTTTATCTTGGCATTGGTTTGGTGCATTTCCAACGCGTACGCCGCAACGTTCGATGATTTCAACGACGGTATTGATGATGGTTGGTTGCGTTACAACCCGACTTCAGGGAAATTTTCTTTCCCTGTCGAATCGGGTAGCGTGGCTTATAAACTGGAATCTTCATGGGGCAGCCTGTTCAATCCAGGGCGCATTGCCAGTATCAACCTGAAAGAGCCAGTGCGCAGTCAGTTCCATGTTGAAGTCGATTTACTAAATTGGACTTACAACTGGGGCGAAGATATTGGACTTGTGGCGCGACTGCAAGAGCCAGTGCCATCATTTTTTCTGCCCAAAGGTTATGCCTTGTTGTTACGGAATGACCGAGACGGCAAGCCCAATTCACGCAAATTAATGATAGTGAAAAGTGTAGGCGGTATTTCTTTTCCCATCTTTCTGGTGAAAAGTCGTGTCATGTTACCCGCTCCAGATCCTACGGGCGATTATCGTTTAAAGTTTTGGTCAGACAGTGGCGGACTTTGGGGACAAATCATTGATAAAAGCACAGGAAAAGCGATAAAGCTATGGAATGGTACGGGTTATGCGGATCGTATCTATACTCCAGAAGACGGCGAATTCAAAAGTGGCAGAACAGGCTTGATTGCATACGTTCACATCGTTGGTTATAAGGCAGAGGGTGTTTCCCCCGTTTTTGATAATTTCTATTCTGGCGCAGATGCACCGCCGCTAATGAATATTAAACATTAAATCGCATATTATTTATGGTAAATTATGAGCAGGTAGCCTGCATGGGTCTTGGGGAATGCGGGGCTTTTTGTATTGATACACCTTTCCAAAAGAGGGCAGGGCTACGCAACCACATTTATTAATTTCAGGATGCAAATCCTATGCACCAAGAGCTTAATATGAATATAAAAAATGAAAACAGACTCTATTTCTTAGATGGCATGAGAGGTATAGCTATAATTATGGTTATTCTCTACCATGCTTTTTCACGATGGCCGGAGCATTATCCTTATGGGGAACAATTTATGAATTTCCCCTTATTTGCGTATGGATCGCTGGGTGTTGAATTATTTTTCCTGATTTCAGGATTTGTCATACTAATGACATTAGAGAAGTGTACTGGCTTTGCTGACTTTATGTTACGCCGCTGGCTTAGGCTTTTTCCTGCCATGTTAGTCTGTTCGTTGTTTGTTTATATAACGGCAGGCATATTTTACGAAAGACCGATGGGAATACCTGCTTTTCATGACATATTTCCAGGACTCACATTTATTGAGCCAAAATTGTATGAGGAGGTATTCAGTTCTCCATGGGGCGGCTTGGAAGGTGCTTTTTGGTCTTTATATGTAGAGGTTAAATTCTATATAATATTTGCCTTTCTTTATTTTTTTATGGGTAGCCGAATAGCCATTTTTGGATTGATTGGTTTATGCCTCGTCAATTATATTGTCATGCAGGAAGATCTGCATATAGCCTATTTAAATATTATGAGAGAAATCGTGTTCTGGCTGAGTGCTAAATACTTTGGCTGGTTTGCGGCGGGAGCAATCTTTTATAAGTATTATCAGAGTAAAAATAGAGCGGTTTTACTGTTTGCTATTTTAATAGGATTGTTGTCAGCATTTGCTGAGAACCCTTATTTTGGTATCAGGGTTTGTGGCTCTTTGATTGTGTTATTTTTTGCAGTATCAATAATCAGCAGCAAAATTAATTTCTATTTAAGCGGGAGGATATTTACTTTTACGGGCTTTATTAGTTATCCTCTTTATCTGCTGCATGAAAATATAACCGTGTCGTTAATAATAAAACTTAAAAGAATATCACCCGCTATACCGGCTATTATGCTGCCTGTAATACCCATTTCTGCTGTTGTTCTTTTTAGCTCAATTGTTGCTTATTATATTGAACCCCTGACTAAAAAAATCATAAAACCCGGCTATCAGAGTTTTCGAGAATTGTCTTGCCGTTAAATCCTTAATAAGAAGTCAGCGTGTATATTTAACTCAAGAGATATGTTTCAAGTGTACCATTTCTGGCTTCTGGATTGCGGCACAAATCTGTATAACGCGGTAAGGTGCGCTAATCATAGGATGTGAGGTACGAAGCGCATCGTTTGAGTTGTTGACGCGAATGATGTGCTTCCTATCGCTAACCGTTGATAAAATGATTATAAAACCGTTCGTACTGAGCTGTGAGCCTGTCATGAACTTATTAATGTGAATGTGGTTCGACAAGACTCTCCTCAGGTATCGAAGGTCTCACCACGAACGGTATCATTTTATTGTGTTAGCTTTATCGTCGGCACATCCTATGGCACTAACTATGTGGCTACTCTAATGAATCCAATGGTATTTAGTTTTTCTTACTGGCAGACGCGTTCGGTTTGACCTGTATGCTTAATGTAGTGAAATGACTTTCCCATTCCGTGTTAGCTTGCGTGGATTTTTGCAAATCAATACCGTGTAATAACCAACGTCCTGCGTGTTGAAAATGAAACGTCACTTTGCCTAGCTCGTCGGTTTTACTGATAGCATCGTGATGATGTTTATGTTCGCCTTCATGAGCAATGCCTACGGCAAAATGCGGCAGAGGTTGCCCATGTTTTAATACCTGCACAGTGAAATCATCACCTACTTTTACAGCTGTCGGATTGGTTTCTGGCACAATTTCTAATAACAATCCCACAGGCTTTGACCACGCTGTTGCGTCCGTTGTGCCGTTGTCCACTTTGACAAACGTTTTAGCGTGTTTGCTATAGGTTTCGCGCCATCGTTTAGGTTCGGGCATTTTGTCCCATTCGGCTTTCGCCTCGTCTGAGCCAAGTTCATGCAGATAGGTTGCTACTTTATCGAATGACAGTTCAATGGTCTTAGGTTTTAGCTCCACCCAAAATGCGGCAATACCCGATGCTGTCAGGCGGGTATTGAAGCGCAATGTTTTTTTGCCTGACACGGTATTGCTTAAGTCTTCTTGTTGCTCACCTAAGCGTAGCTTTGCTTGCACAATCCGCTCAGGTTTTATAGCGGTAAATGGATCAGGAAACGCCATGCCACTGCTCATGTCTAACATTAATGCCGTGTCTTTTTTGACAGAAAATTGTTTAGGAATTAGCCATGTATCGTGTGCTAATACCGTTGCCGACAGCGTGACAGACAATAAAAAAGCGGCACAAAGATGCCCGTGGTGCGATTTTTTCATGGTGTTTTCCTTGTAGCGGTTGAGTTAAAAAGTATGATTTTCTCATTAAATACTTACGCTTGCTGTATTTAAGTTGATATGTAAAAGTTTGTCGGTATTGATATGTCAGCATTTTTCAGGACATATTGTTAAGCAGCTTTGTACCGCGTTTCTGTGCTTTGTCGGAAGCCCCCGCCCTATGTGCTGGGTAGTTTATCCCAGCCCATGAAAAATATTAGTTTACCCTCCAAGGCAAAGAACAGATTAAAATTACTGATTTCACCACATACTGACAGAGGCTAAAACATGAGTTACAAAGCGAGTTTAATAAAAATGGCAATCAACTTGACACCTAACAAGATGATTGTCTGGGTGGCAAATATCGTGCTTAAGGGTATTGCCGAATTGACCGATTTCAATTTTGATCTTGATACGCGCAAAGTTTATGCGCAAACCATGCTGTATGGCGAAACAGAAGCCATTGAAGTCTGGGTTGATGGTTTTGGCATTATTCGCGAAGGAGAATCCTATCAATTTATCATTCATCAAGCGCAATCAAACAAACTTTGGTTGAATAATATATTGGCAAAATTGGTAGGAAAAGCGTGGAAAATTCCTGCTATACCGCAATTGGCGGCTTATATGGAGCTGATTGCTGAGCTGCTCAACGATGAAAATCCAGCTAAGTAAGTTAAATATCAGGTTATTTTTATCGTAGCATGGCGAGTTTGCGCTGTTGTTTATCCATTGAACACTCAAAAACAGCGCAATAACCGATATAATGACTCCTTGTTTGTTATGACCACACAATACAGGATTCGCTATGACTAAAACTATTATTCAAACCTTGGATGCACCGCAGGCGATAGGCACTTATTCACAGGCGGTTAGAGTGGATCGCACGGTGTATCTTTCAGGACAGATTCCGTTAAATCCAGAAACCATGCTGCTGGTTGACGGTGATATTGTCGCGCAAATTACCCAAGTATTCGAGAATTTAAAAGCAGTGGCATTGGCGGCGGAGGGGGATTTTTCCGATATTGTTAAGCTGAATGTGTTTTTAACCGATTTGGCACATTTCCCTATTGTCAACGAAATTATGGGGCAGTATTTTGATGAACCTTATCCTGCCCGCGCGGCTATTGGCGTAGCGGCATTGCCTAAGGGTTCTGGAGTGGAAATGGATGCCATTATGGTATTAAAACCGCAAGAGTATCCTGCTTCTTAATGACTGATAGTAATTGCTGTTCATGAAAACTTCGCACGCGCTCACACAATCGGTTGCTACCTTAACGGGAGTCGGGACGCATACCGTCGGTCGTTTGCGCAAACTGGGCATACACGTTGTGCAGGATTTGATTTTCCATCTGCCGTTGCGTTATGAAGACCGAACCCACGTTCATCCCATCGGCGCATTAACCGCAGGGATGACGGCGTTGATTTGCGCTAAAGTGGAACTGGTTGATGTGTTGAGCAAGGGGCGTAAAAGTCTGATTTGTCGGGTCAGTGACGGCACGGGCTTTATGACCTTAAAGTTTTTTCATTTCAGTGCCGATCAGCACAATATTTTCAGAACAGGCGCGTGGTTAATCTGCTTTGCCGAGGTGCGGCACGGTTATGCGGGACTGGAAATGGTGCATCCTGAATACCGTGTTATTGCCAGTCCTGACAGCTATATTCCTGAAAACCGTTTAACGCCCGTGTATCCATTGACCGAAGGTTTGAGTCAGGCGACCTTGCGTAAAGCGATGAAGCAAGCACTGAATCAGGTAGAGTTGCTGGAAGACTGGATTCCTGAGTCTATTTTACAACGCTATCAGTATCCGTCGTTGCTGGAAGCGATACACACCTTACACGCGCCCGATGAATCGGTGTCGATGCTGGCGTTACAAAATGGCAGTTTACCTGCATTGAAACGCTTGGCATTTGAAGAATTGCTCAGCCATTATTTGAGTCTGAAAAAAGCCAAAGTAGCGGCGAAAGTCTGGCAAGCTCCACCATTTTCCAGCCCCATGTTAGCCAGCAGTAAAGAGCATTTTTTGCGCTCGTTACCTTTCACCCTGACAGGCGCACAGCAGCGGGTAATTGGTGAAATTGAAGCCGATTGTATGAGCGTGCAGCCGATGATGCGCTTGGTGCAGGGCGATGTGGGGTCGGGTAAAACGGTGGTTTCTGCGTATGCCGCATTGTTGTCGTTGACCGCAGGTTATCAGGTGGCGGTGATGGCTCCGACGGAATTACTCGCCGAACAGCATTACCGTAATTTCAGCGCGTGGTTTGGCGGCTTTCAAACCCAAGTGCTGTATCTGACAGGGCAGTTGAAAGGCAAAGTACGCGCCGCGACTTTGCAAGCCTTAGCCGAGGGTTCGGCGGGGATTATTGTCGGCACTCACGCGCTGTTTCAAGACAGCGTACAGTTTCATAAGCTGGGCTTGATTATTATTGATGAACAGCACCGTTTTGGTGTGCATCAACGCATGGCTCTACGCGATAAAGGGCAACAGGCAGGCTTGCGTCCGCATCAGTTAGTGATGACTGCCACGCCGATTCCGCGCACGCTAGCCATGTTGCAATACTCTGATTTGGACATCTCCATCATTGATGAATTACCGCCGAATCGTAAACCCATTGTGACCAGCGTGATTCCCGCCGAACGCCGTGATGATGTGATTGCGCGAATTAATCACTGGGTGGCGAAAAAACGCCAAGGTTATTGGGTGTGTACGCTGATTGAAGAATCGGAAGTCTTGCAATGTGAAGCGGCAGAAAAAACCGCCGAACTGTTAATCGAAGCCTTGCCTGATGTGCGTATCGCGCTGATTCACGGACGTATGAAATCCGCTGAAAAAGATGCCATTATGCAGGCGTTTAAACATCATGAGCTGGATTTATTAGTCGCTACCACGGTGATTGAAGTCGGTGTTGATGTGCCGAATTCTGGCTTGATGATCATTGAAAATCCTGAACGGTTAGGTTTATCACAACTGCATCAATTGCGTGGACGGGTTGGGCGCGGCGCGGATGACAGTTATTGTTTGTTGATGTATCAATCACCGTTATCAGATACCGCGCGGCAACGCTTGGGCATTTTGCGTGACAGCAACGACGGCTTTGTGATTGCCGAAAAAGATTTACAGTTACGCGGGCCGGGTGATGTCATGGGAACGCGCCAAACAGGGCAGATTCATTTTAAAGTGGCTGATTTAGCCAGAGACGCGGATTTGCTGGATATTATTCAACAGGTCGGCGAACAATTTTTTATCGACTCACCCCATGCCATACAGCCGTTGTGCGATCGTTGGTTGGGTGCATCGACAGACTACGCAGAGGTTTAGCCGTTTGACTACGAACAGCGTGTTATTTGATCAAGAACCGTTATGGCGTGAAAACCGACAGGGTACGCGCCATAAAATGCCTGAGTCCGTGCAGTCGTGGGCGTATGAATCAGGTTCGCTCACGCAACGACTCCGCGCTACTTACGGCGATGCGGTCGCGGTCAGAGTATTATTTCAACAATGGGGTGTACCGTTTTTAAGTGAACGTAAAGCCTTGGGATTGCATGATCGCCGCGTGTGTTTAATTCGCGAAGTGTTGTTACACGCCGATAGCAAACCGCTGATTTTGGCGAGAACCATTATTCCTCCCCATACCGTTAATTGCAGCTTATCAACATTAGGGTCGCGCCCTTTGGGGGAAGTGATTTTTGCTAATCCGCAACTGGAGCGTATCGCTATGGATGTGACGCTGATTAACCCCGACGAGTGGACTCCGACCGCATTGGATGTCGGGCATATCAAACAACCGACGTGGGGCAGACGCACGGTTTATGCAATAAAACATCGTGAAATGCTGGTGGGTGAATTTTTTCTGCCTGCTGTTTTGTAGTTGTAGGGTCACTGCCCACAGTTAAGGATTTTTACAGAATTGTGGGAGTGGCTAAAGCCACTCCCACATGAGCCTATCCCAAATAACACAGGGAATGACTGGCAGTCCTTACACCAGCATTCTGGTTAAGGGGCTGTTATCATCAATCACCAGCGGCTCATTGCTGTCACAAGATGCAATCAATTCAGTCAGTTGTCGGCATTGCTCGGTGTGTTGCTGGATTACCTCATCAATAACGGCGGACACCTCGCTGTCTATCATGCTGAACGCGGTGATAATGCCTTTGTTGAGTCCGCTTAAGGCACTTTTTTCTAACGAGGGCTGAGCTTTTTTCAAAATAAAAAACGGAATCAGCCATGTCAGGGCAATCAATAAACCGCTATGCACGGCAAAATCCACGCCCAGATAGGGAACTGCGGTCATGTTGCTGTAGTAATAACCGATAAATACCTGATACGTCACCCATGCCATTGCGGTGAGTGGCAGGCTAATTTCACATAAGCGCATGATTTTTAAAAAGCCCCGATGCAAGGCACTACCCGGTGCGGCTAAAGCGAGACGCGCGGATAACTCGCTTTGTGTATGGACGATTTTTCCTGCTTTATCGCGTAATGGTGACAGGTGTTTTTTCAGCGGCGATACGGGTAAACCCGCTTGGTCGGCGGTGTTGATAAATTCATCGAGCGTGTCATTAAAACGGGTTTCTGCCCATTCGTCCCAGAGTGGCGTGCGCTGATTGTCGGCGTATTTAGCCAGCGTAGAGGATTCAATTAAATCAGCCGCGTGACTGGCGTGGTGGTGGGCGATTTGTTGGCATGACCAGACAAAACCTTGTTGTAGCAGGGTGCAGGTGGCTTGCCATTGGCTTTGCCAATGTGCTGTCAGTTGTTGGGCGTGTTGTGGTGGTCCCAAGGCGGCGCGTGCGCTTTCAAGGCTTTGTTTCAGTGCCTGTTTACGAACCTGTGTGCCGCGTTGTTCCAGTTGTTCAATAATGTGTTTGCTGGCGAGAGACACAATCAGCTCTTCCAGCTGGATAAATTCATCGACTGGCGCGTCCTCAGCACAGGCGGTGGTAAACATCATCGGGGCAATAAACCCTGCTTTTTGCAGTTGCTGATTAAAATCGGCAAGTTGTGCGGGTTGCCCTCTGTCCCATTGGTTCATCACAAACAACCATGCGTGTTTACCGCCTTCGGCAAGTAATAACCGCCACGCTTTTTCATCCCGATACCGCTCAGGACTGACCACATAAATCAGGATGTCGATATGCGGCAGCCAGTCCAATACCTGTTGTTTGTTGCTCAGTTCGGTACTGTCAAAATCGGGCATATCAATCCAGATGATATTTTTTTTGCGGTCATCATCATGATGGGCAAGATTGATTTTTGCCAGTGGCAGTTGGTCAGCCAAAGCGGGCAGGGCGATACTGTGATGATAAAACAGCGTGACTTCACGCGAAGTCGGGCGTTCTATGCCTGATTTGGCAATGGCTTTACCTGCTAGGCGATTGAGTAACGCGCTTTTGCCGACACCTGTGCCGCCCATGAAAGCAACGATTAACGGGCGCGTGCTTGCCGAATGCGGATTGGTAAATAAACCATCAGGCGAGCGGGTGTCTATATCATGCAGTTGTTGTGCATTGTCGCTATTCAGCCAACCTGCGGCGTGTGCGTGTTCTGCCCAGCGGCGGGTTTGTGCTACTAATTCAGAGTAATCGTAAGCCATGACGTTTGTCGATGAGTTGTTGCTCGGCCGCGTGCAGCGACTCCAGCGGAATGTTGAAATAAGTGAGGGCGGACAGGTGTTCGGGTAATGCTGACAGGCGGTTAATCAAGGTGTCGATAAACAGCCGTTGTTTAACGATGCTGAGTTGCTGTTGTTTCAAATCGTTTTCCACTTTGTGCATATAGCGGCCTATCGCGCTTTCGGTAAGCATTGAAGTCACCGTGAGCATCGCAGGGGCAATCACTAAATCTTGTACGCCGATACCGCCTGTGTGCAGCGTGAAGGCAATCACGGCGGCATCGGCAGTGACGCGGGTGGCGCGTAAGGTGTTTAACACCATCGGCTGTTGTTGCAGTTTATGATACAGCTGCTCGGCGGCGTGTTCCACGTCCTGCTGAAAATCAATGTGATAGTGGTGTGCCGCGTTGGAAAATTCTTCCAGCATCCGCACCCGTTCAGCGCGTAACAAGCTGTTTAAGGCTTTCCACCATTGACTTTGTGCATTGTTTTCCGCGTGGTCGAGTAATTTATCGACCAGTTGAATCAAGGTGTGTTCGGCAATTTGTTTTAATAATGCGACTTCATGACTGCTGTTGGCAATGTGTTCGCGTTTGCGCCCCAGTTTCATGATTTGCCTGAGCGGCCACGTCAATGCTTTACGCGCACCTGCTAAAAAGCCCGCTAAATGAGGAATTTCCAAGAGCGTCAGTAATTCCGCCAAGGCGTGTTGAAAGGTTTCATAATGATGCGGATGATTTAAAAAATCCCGCTGGTAACTGGCGATTGCCGCTTGCATGGCATCGTTACACAGTGCTTGCCAGTCGGCAACTGCTTGATGTTCGGCGCGTATCGGTTCTAGCCAGTATTGCCAATGTTTTTGCAGTAATTCTTGAGTAAAACGCGGGGTTTTTTTAGGATTGACCTGCCGCGTTAAACTCTGCAATAAGGCGGCGTGTGCCGAAGACCACTGCGGTGCGCCTGTGTGTTTATCATAAAACAACGGTACAACGTCGGGAAAGGTGTCGGTTCTGGTCATTCGCCATTTTTCTTGTAACGAATTAATGAGTATCGCTTCCGCACCTTCGGGCAGTTTGTTTAAACAAATCAGCACAGGTTGATGCAAATCTTGCAGAAACGCCATCATGTCCCACACCGATTGATCGGCGTATTTTTCTTTACTGACCACCAGAATAACAATGTCTGCCAATGCAACAGCGCGAATCACGCCTTCACGATAGGTCGCTGAATCAATGGAATCAAAATCGGGCGTATCCCATAACACACAGTGTGGCAGATGCGTTGATGTGCTGTCGAGTGCAGTTAAGGAATAACAATCGTAGCGTTCTTTGCTCAGTTGGCTTTGCGGCAGTTGCTGGAAACGCCCGAAATAATGCGGCAATGACTGACAATCCGCCATTGTTACGCCATGACAAAAACCTTGCGGATGCACGGTATAGCCCGCTAACGGACTCACGCCTGCAAGCGGACGATTTAACAACGCATTCACCAGCGAGCTTTTACCCGCTTGTGTAGGGCCGATAACGGCAATGTGTAGCGGCTGCGCTGTTGATGTATTCAGCATCTGACCTTTACGAATAAACGCTTCCGCTAATAGCAGTTGATCTATGCGCTGCTGATACAGTATGCGCCGCGCTTCGTTACCCTGTTGGCTGAAAACAGATTGATAACGTTGTTTTAATAGTTGGATAAATTCAAGCATATAAACTTTACTCAAGGTTATAATGACCGACCATTTTACTTTGTTTGATGGTCTAGTGTTTATAAATACAACTGCATCTACCTGAATTTAAATCGAGGTTATCTCCATGAAGAAATTAGTTATCTTTCTACTGATTCTAAGCTGCGCCGCTTTAGTAGCGTGCGGCAAAGGTACAGAAATAAACGGGCATAGTACCAAAACGGCTTATCGTTCGGTAAAAGGCTTAAAAAAATATATGCCTGCTGAAACGCAGTTAGAGTTTGAAGTATCGTTTTGGATGTTGCGTGATGCTAATAAGGATGACGATACCTTTTTGAATTTAGTCGATGGTAAAAAACCGCAAGACATTATTGAAATGGGCAAAGCACTGTATCAAGAGCGCAAAGCGGCGGGTTTTAAAGAATATGAGCAGTATGCCAGCTGGGAGCAAATGATTACTAAGTTTGGCAAAGATAGATTAGATCAGGATAAAATCAGAAAAGGCAGAGAAGAAAGTGATGCGCCTGACGGTAAAACAAGACCAGAAGCCTCTATTCTTTACAATCCGCGTTCACCACAGCACTAATATAAACAGTAACTGATGTTACGCATGAAAAAGCAATAGTCCACGAAAAGCACGAAAGCATGAAAAAAATCAAAGCTAATGCGTCCTGTATAGGTTTCTAGGCTAGACCTGCGAGATTTTTAAAACCTCGCAGGTCTTTATTGGATACGTCAGAATAAAACGGGCTGACTCTGGGTGTTTTTTGACTTTGCGAGCCATAACTTATACGACACTTATTATGTTTTAGGTTCTGTTGACATTTCGGGAATAGTCGTTCAGAAACAACCAGTTATAGATATATAGCAAAATCATAACTTACTGATATAGTTAGCGATTTTACCAAATGTCAACAGAGCCTAGTCTTTTTCGTGCTTTTCGTGTCTTTCGTGGACAAAAATGTTCTTGTGCGTAACATCAGATAGTAGGTATCGACAGGGATGTTGAATTAAAGGCGGCATTTAGTTAGGTGAGTGGTCTACAGCACGGACTATTTGATACAAATAAATAAAAAATAAGTTGACGGCAACCGTCTTGCTGGCTATAATTTGCGTCTCATCTAAGGGTGTTGATTGAAATGCTTGGGTGGCAAAAGATTTTTCGGGATATAGCGCAGTCTGGTAGCGCGCCTGCTTTGGGAGCAGGATGTCGGGGGTTCGAATCCCTCTATCCCGACCAAGAATCTTTAACAAAACTTCAATTCAATCGTGTTTATCCTGGTTATGTTGTCATCTGTGACACAGATCTATGGGGTTATAGCTCAGCTGGATAGAGCATCGGCCTTCTAAGCCGAGGGTCGTAGGTTCGAGTCCTACTAATCCCGCCATCAAATCAATAAATTCTTGTTATTTAAATATCCTTTACATTTTCGTATTGTGTCGCATTTGTGCGAAACACCGAAGTTTTTCCTGCATATACTATCCTGTATTTAATCATAATTTTGCTTATCTAGGCATTGACTTGTTGACGTTGTGTTAACGGCTCAGCATTCCAGTGTGCAATTGCCCAGCTGATTGATTCATTGACTGAAACGTGCCGTAGTTCATTGGGTGGGTTTTGTTTCAATAAGCCTAATAAATCAAAAATAACGCACTGTGGTGTTGTTAAATCAACAGCCGATGCGCGTGTCTGTTTACTGAGTTTATAACCCTGTTGGTCAACAATAATGGGAACGTGCATATACTCAGGGCAGGGCAGTCCTAATAACTGTTGTAAATAAATTTGTTTCGGCGTTTCCATTAATAAATCAAAACCGCGCACTATTTCATTAACCTGTTGCAGGTGGTCATCAATGACGACTGCAAACTGGTAAGCAATAATCCCATCTTTGCGTTTTAAAATAAAATCACCGTATTGTTCGGCTATATTACGCGCAATCAAGCCTTGCAAACCATCATCAAAGCCAATAATCCGTGCATCAGTTGTAACACGCAGAGCATAAGGGCTGTCAGGTAGAGTAGTTTTATTGCGACACACACCACTATAAACATCGGTAGTTTGAATAGATGCCAAGGTTTTGCGACTGCAAGTACATGGATAAATAAGCTGCTTTTCTGTCAGCTCATCAAGATAAAACTGATACACATCCAGACATTGGCTTTGATAAACGACGCTATCATCCCAATGAAGACCAAACGCCTCCAGTGTGCTTAATATATTATCCGCCGCGCCTTGTACATTACGCGGGGTATCGAGATCGTCAATGCGGAGTAACCACTTGCCGTGTTGTGAGCGGGCGTGCAGAAAACTCGCCAGCGCGGTGTAGAGTGAGCCTAGATGTAGTGGGCCGGTTGGCGAGGGTGCGAACCGACCTATGATTTTTTTGTCTGGGTTGGACAAACTTAACCCATTTGTTTTTCTCGGATTTCGTCCAAGGTTTTGCAGTCGATACACAGTGTAGCTGTCGGTCTTGCTTCTAAGCGACGGATACCTATATCAATACCGCACGATTCACAAAATCCATAATCGCCTGATTCAATTTCTTTCAAAGCCTCATCAATTTTCTTAATCAGGCGGCGTTCACGGTCACGGGTTCTCAATTCCAGGCTGAACTCTGATTCCTGAGTTGCGCGGTCATTAGGATCGGGGAAATTAGCCGCATCATCTTGCATATGATGAACGGTACGGTCTACTTCGTGCATTAATTCAGATTTCCAATTACGAAGAATATTCTCAAAATGTTTCAGTTGATGTTCATTCATGTATTCTTCGCCCTCTTTTTCTACATAAGGCTTAAAACTGAAAGGTGACACATTCGATTTAGCACTAGCGGTCATCCAATAACTCCAAAGGACAAGGTAAATAAAAACTGCGCATTTTTAGCAGAATAGTAACAGCTTAGCAAGGATTAGTTGGTATCATCTACTTTTTTGACTGGTGGTAATTAGGAATGGATAAACGATTAGCAAAACGAACCTTCGATATATCCTCATTTCATGTCATGGATTTATTGCGCCGTGCCAAGCAACTGGAGGCACAGGGGCGAGATGTGATTCACATGGAAATTGGAGAGTCAGACTTTGCCGCTCCACAAACTATTGTCGATGCAGGCGTTAAACAACTGCTCACAGGCGAGATTAAATATACGGCCGCAGCTGGTTTACCCGCCTTGCGCGAAAAAATTGCCCACTATTACCAGCAACGCTATGGGGTAACGGTCGATACACCGCGTATTTTTGTTACTCCTGGTGCGTCAGGAGCGTTTTTACTGGCATTCGGCACAAGCCTGAACCCGCAGGATGAGTTGTTGATGACCGACCCCTGTTACCCCTGCAACAGCAATTTTGCTACGTTGTTTGATGCTAATACCAAAACGATTCCCGTCAATGCTGATTCAAATTACCAATTAACCGCCGAAGATATACAGCAGCATTGGACAGCAGCTACTAAGGGCGTATTAATCGCTTCGCCGTCTAATCCGACGGGGACGTTGATTGCCGCCGATGATTTACAACGCGCTATTGAAACTACCAATAAATTAGGCGGTTGCTTTTATTCTGATGAAATTTATCACGGTTTGATTTACGACCAACGCGCTGCCTCGGCACTGGAATTCAGTGATGATGTATTTGTTATTAACAGTTTTTCCAAATATTTTGCTATGACAGGCTGGCGTATCGGTTGGTTAATCGTCCCCGAAGGTTTTATTGAAGCCACCGAAAAACTGGCACAAAATATTTTTATTGCCACGTCAACCGATGCGCAATATGCCGCACTCGCCGCGTTTGATGCTGATACACTGACAGAATTAGAACGCCGTCGCGTAGAATTCGCGCTCCGCCGTGATTTTTTGTATGAAAATTTATTGCGTTTAGGCTTTGAAATTCCCGTAAAACCCGAAGGCGCGTTTTATATTTACGCCAATTGTCGCAAATTCACCGATGACAGTTATCAGTTTGCTCTGGATTTGCTGGAAGCGGAAGCGGTCGCCATTACACCGGGAAAAGATTTTGGTACGCATGATGCACACCACGCGCTGCGCTTTGCTTATACGACTTCAATAGACAGGATGGCGATTGCCATAGAACGCTTGGAACGCTTTATAAATATATAGCGTTGTGAGTAAGCGCGACACGTCGCGCTTACTTTTTGGCTATTAAATGCTAAGTTGATTAACGGCGATTATTTTAAAAACAAATGCTGAACTGCCTCGCGCTCTTCTTTCAGCTCGATTTCGGTAGCACGCATTTTTTGCTTACTGAAATCATTAATGGCCAGACCTTTAACAATACTTACTTTGCCATTTATCACGGTGACAGGAAATGAATACACCAGACCTTTTTCTATGCCATAACTGCCATCGGACAACACGCCCATACTAACCCAATCGCCTTCATCCGTACCAAATGCCCAAGTACGCATTTGATCTATCGCCGCATTTGCCGCTGATGCCGCGCTGGATTGTCCTCTAGCGGCAATCACCGCTGAGCCGCGTTGTTGCACGGTGGGAATAAAGTCATTCGCAAACCACTCTTTATCGACTAACGACAGTGCTTCCTGCCCTTTAACGTTAGCATGATGCAAATCGGGATATTGGGTGTTGGAATGATTGCCCCAGATAGTCATATTTTTTATATCGGTGACTAACACGCCGCATTTTTCGGCTAACTGACTGATAGCGCGATTGTGATCCAAACGGGTCATAGCAGAAAAGTTGGTAGGGCTTAAATCGGGGGCATTTTTTAAGGCGATTAGCGCGTTAGTATTGGCAGGATTACCCGTCACCAGGACCTTAACATCACGACTGGCGACTTCGTTTAACGCCTGACCCTGCGCCGAGAAAATCTCCGCATTTGCCTCTAGCAGGTCTTTACGTTCCATACCCGCACCGCGTGGACGCGCACCGACAAAAAACGCATAATCTACATTCTTAAAAGCGACTTTCGGATCATCGGTCATTTCAATGCGCCGTAATAACGGACTGGCGCAATCTTTTAACTCCATGACTACGCCTTCTAATGCTTTCAAGGCAGGGGTAATCTCCAGCAAATGTAAGACGATAGGTTGCTCAGGCCCCAATAAAGAACCAGACGCTAAACGAAATAGTAAAGAGTAACTAATTTGTCCTGCCGCGCCTGTAACTGCTATGTGAATCGGTGTTTTCATCTGATTTCCTTAACTTGATTATGCGATAAAACGTTTTGGTCATCATAGCATAGAAATTTCGCCGTACTTTGTCAGAAATGCCCTGCGGCTTAATCACGGCGTGGTTTTTTTTATCGGGTATAATAGTGAGCGAAATCACTACTTAAATTCTCAGACTAACCATGAAGAAACTACTCTTTCAATTCGATACCGATTCATACCCCTCTGTTTTTGATACCGTCGTTGGTTACGATGGTGGTGCCGATCATGTTATCGGTCATGGCGGCTTAACGCCTGATAATGTCACCGCGCTGGTTGAAGGTACTATTTTTACCCGCGCCCCTAAAGACAAAAAAAATACCGCGATTTTTGTCGGTGGTAGCGACATCGTGGCAGGACAAGCGTTATTTACCGCAGTACAAAAACACTTTTTCCACGGTTTCCAAGTATCGGTCATGCTGGACAGCAACGGCAGTAATACTACTGCCGCCGCCGCCGTCGCCAAATTGGTAATCAGCGGCACATTGGCAGGTAAAAAAGCCGTGGTATTAGCAGGTACAGGCCCCGTTGGACAACGTGCCGCCGTTATGCTGGCGAGTGAGGATGCCGAAGTTTCTCTGACTGGACGCACCATGGCGCGTGCCGTACAAGCCTGTGACAACATGAAAGCCCGTTTCGGTGTAGACATTACCCCAATTGAAGCAGTCGATAATGAGGCAAGAGCCAACGCCATTGCACACGCTAACATTGTCATTGCCACAGGTGCGGCGGGGATTGAATTGCTCACCGCTGAACAATGGCAGAATAATCCGAATCTTGAAATGATAGTCGATGCCAATGCCACGCCACCGTTAGGTATCGGCGGCACCGATATGATGGATAAAGGCATAGACCGTCACGGCAAAATTGTCTGGGGGGCAATCGGTTTTGGTGCGTTAAAACTCGCCTTGCACCGTGCCTGTATCGCGCAATTATTCACCGATAACAAACAAGTGCTGGACGCAGAAAATATCTTTGCCTTGGCGAAAGAGATGGCACAAAGCGCGTGACCACGCTATTAAAACAACACGCCCAATCTATTTTTCAAGCAGGTGTTGAAGCCGCCGATCCTTATCAGGCAGTTAAACACTGCCTAAAAATAGAGGAGTCGCTGACAGGAAAAATCCACCTGATAGCCTTCGGTAAAGCCGCCTGTGCAATGGCGAACGCGGCGCAAGCAATGATTACCGCCGCTGATTTAGCAGGTATGGGTATAGCCGTGACTAATTATGAAAACGTCACCGCAATTGCGAATGTTGAAGTTATCGGGGCAGGGCATCCCTTACCCGATGCAGCGGGTTTTCACGCCGCGCAAAAAATCGCCCAGCGCGTGTCACAAGCCCAAGCCGATGATTTAGTTTTAGTATTAATCAGCGGCGGCGGTTCGGCATTACTGCCGTATCCTGTGGATGGGGTGAGCTTAGAAGAAAAAATTGCTACTACCGATTTATTACTCGCCTGTGGCGCGACCATCAATGAAATCAACTGCGTGCGCAAGCATTTATCACAGTTAAAAGGCGGCGGTTTAGCCAAACTCGCCGCACCTGCTCGCGTTCACGCGCTGATTTTATCCGATGTGTTAGGTGATGATTTAAGCACTATCGCCAGTGGTACAACCGTAGCGGATAACAGCACCTACAGCGACGCAATTAACGTATTGAAAAATAAAAACGTGTGGTCGAATGCGCCTGAATCGGTGCGTCAGCATTTACAACAAGGCGCACAAGGGCTGATTGCCGAAACGCCCAAAGCAAACCACCCGATTTTTACACATACCAGTTATCTGTTATGCGCCAGTAACACCGTGAGTGTAAAAGCCGCGCAACTTGCCGCCGAACAACTAGGCTATCAAACGCTGATTTACAGTGAGCAGTTATGTGGTATTGCAAAAGACGAAGCCGAAAAATTAGCTATTTACGCCGCTCATATCGTTCCCACGCTCCAGCGTGGGAATGCAGCAGTGGACGCTCCAGCGTCCTCTATAAAACCATTGGCATTATTAGCAGGTGGCGAAACCACCGTACAACTCAAAGGCAACGGCAAAGGCGGACGCAACCAAGAATTTGCTCTCGCGTTCGCCCTCGCCGCTGAAAAACACGGCTTAACAGGGCAATGGACATTACTCAGCGGCGGCACAGACGGACGTGACGGCCCGACCGATGCCGCAGGTGGCATGGTAGATGCTAACAGTTTACCGACGATGATAAGCGCGGGTATCAATCCAAGTGCGTACTTGGACAATAACGATGCCTACCACGCCTTAAACAGCGCAAACGATTTACTGATAACAGGTGCGACAGGCACGAACGTCGCCGACTTACAAATTTTATTACTCAGCCATTAGAGGAAAGATGATCCCACTTCAAGATGCAATTATTGAATACGCCAATAAACACATTGATGAAATCAATGCTTGGTATGACTGGGCAATAGATATAGATAATTTACCTGCTGGTATCAATTTAGCGGAGGGTAATCAATATGCTCAAAATATTGAATTAAAAAACAAATTAAATAAAGCATGGAGAACGGGAGATGATGCAAGGAAACGAGAATTAACGCACTATTACATTTATCACTGGGGAGGTATTAGAACAAACCTCCCAAAAACAATTACGTCATATACTGTTGATGCTCCAGAACAATTAATTGCTAGAAAGACTCAAGGCATTGCCTCGTGGTCAAAAGCTCTATGTGCGCGTAATGCAAATACCCATGCCATTTTTGATGCTCGCGTTTCCGCTTCTTTAAATTCATTACAGATTATCCACAACGTAGACCAGAAAATCTTATTTCCTATTCTACCTAGTCGAAATAACGTTATAAAAAAAGGTAATAAACGATTAAAAACTATGACGAATCTATGGGAAAGAAATAATGCTGGGTTTTATAAAACATACCTTAAGTTATTAGACTTGTTGCACCAGAATAAATAAGAATAGATAATCACTATTATCAATAAAACAGGACTAATAAACGGCTATGAAATTGGGATTATCTGATTTAAAAACAGAAAGGCAGTGTCGGGCGGCGATAGGGATGGATAA
>JAUYBJ010000076.1 GCA_030693155.1 Methylococcales bacterium | reverse complement strand
TCAGGCGTGGGTGATTGGGTAATTTTCGCTTCAACAGGGAATGGCTGTTTAACAGGCGGTTGCGGAACATCGACATCGTCCTGAATGCCGTTTTTAGCTATTTGATTTGCCCAGTCCAATACTTCCTGTAACACTTCTTGTGCATCTTGTGGCGGCTCACCCTGACCTAATAACGATTCACACATGGCTTCCAAACAGTCAGACGCATTGAGTAAAGTACTCATTAACGCCGCATTCGGCTGTTTACGCGCTTTAGCACACGCCATCAGAATATCTTCCATTTGATGGGTCAAAACGGCTATGCCTTTAATGCCCACGGTATTGGCAGAGCCTTTAATGGTATGGGCGATACGCTGGGCAACGTCAATATCTTTTGAGCTGCCACCCGCGTGCAGTCGTTGTATGGCTTCGGAAAATTGCTGTGTGTAGGCGGGCAGTTCCTGTAGCAATAAATCCAGTAATTCTTTATTAACGTCATCGGGTAACGCGAGCGAGATATTGTCATCGGTGGCGATTTTTTCGCGGGTATCTTCCTCGGCAGATTCCTCGTTTAAACCTGTTACCCGCATTTTAGGCAGTAAGACGGCACTGGCTTCGGGGCTGAGAGGCTGTATCCAATTCGGCTGACTTAGCTGCGCCAATAAGGATTTACCTGCGTCTTTTTTACTGAATGTCAGTAAATACGCTTTAACGTGAGCAACCCAATCTACCAGTAAATCGCGGTTATCGGCGGTAAAGCTGTCAATGTGTTGCAAATAGAGGGCAATATTAGCGTTGACCTGTTGACAGACTTCGGAAAGTCCTGCAAAACCAATCATGGTGGACGCATTGGCGAGCCGATCTAATTCTTCACTTGCCTGTTGTAAATGTTCTGCGCGTGTAGCGAGCGGTTCATCGAAAGACACGGCAAGAAAACGGTAATTCAGTAATCCTGCTTCGGTATCCAGCAATTCAACCAGTTCTTGTGCCATCGGCGACAGTATTTCGGCAACCTCGTCATCATCGTTCTCGGTTGCTGCGCTACTTAAAACAGGTGCTTCATCTGAGATGTCAGCTTGAGGCTCGGTTACGGCATTTTTAGTGCCAAGTTCTTCAATCAGCAGGGTGGTGAAAGTAGCAAAATCTTCCTCGTCAAAGGGGATGTTTAACTCAGGATGGCGCAGAATGCTGATGATGTCATGAACAGCGTCCAGAGAGTTGTCCCGATAGGCATTGATGAGTGATAACCAGTTATCAAGCAACGAAGGCAGGTCGGTTTTGGCGATACTGGCGCGGCGTGATAATTCGTGCAGTGCATCTGTGATGAGCAGGCTCAGGCTGTATAAACAGGTATAACCTTCGGCATCGAGTTCATTGGCGAGTTGTTCAATAGTGGCAATAGAGTGGATATAGGCGTTTTTTGTAGCGATTGACGAAGCGGGTTCATCATCAAAGCTGGTGTTATCCGTTATGATTATTTCAGATTCAGAATCGCTGCTATCGGTTACATCAGTCGGCTCATTATCAAAATCGGCGTTATCTACGCTACTGACTTCTGGTTCTGAATGGCTTGATAATGCCCAGTCGTTAAGCACGGATAATAATTCCATTTTTGTAGCGGCGAATTCATCCGCTGACACGTCATACAGTGCCTCTTCTATCAATAAACACGCATCCTGCAAGTCGGCATAGTGTTCATGCTGTGCCGCTTGATCGGCAAGCGTTTTAATGGCTTGAATAGCGTCTTCAATAGAGCTTTCAGAGGATAGCGGTGCTATAAAAAGGGTATTGACTGACGTTTCGTGGGCAGTTTTAAATGCTTGTAATAATTGCAAGCCGAGGACTAATGTTTCATTAGTGCAGTCTGTTACCACGGGTAACGAGTCTGGCTCGTTATCGCTGTCAGGGATTGAATCAGTCGGCTTATTATCTATTGCATCGTTATCAGAGGCGGTGATTGCTTCAGGTTTTGCGGCTGACGGCGGTAACTGCGACCACTCGCTGAAGACCGAGTGCAGGTAGGCGTTGGCAACAGCAAATTCGTGCGGGGTTAATTCGTGCAGTGCATCTTCGGTCAACAAACACGCATCTTGCAAATCATGGTCATGTGTATTGAGTGCGGCTTGGTCGCCCAGTGTGCTAATCGCTTGTATATAGATTTCAACAGGGCTGTCGGCGTGTAGCGGTTCTATAAACAAATCGCTGCGGGGCGTTTCACCGTGTGCGGCTTTCACTTTCCGTAATAAACGCAGACCGAGTTTTAATTTTGCTAACCGCTCACTTTGGCGGTCTGCTTCAACAAAACGATGTTGTTCTTCGTTGGGTAATTGTGTCATAACGCGATTCCTTCCGTTGCGTATTGACCACCTAATGTCTTGAATAGCTCATCGAACTGGACATTGAACCACAGTTGGTCATTATGAAAATAACCACTCGATACGCAGCGTTGTAAGATGGCAGGAAGCGGCGGTAATTGTTTAAGCGGGTGCGTAAAATCAGTTTGTATTTCAGGTAGTCCGTCAATCCAGAATGCCATTGCTTTATCACCCTGACCGATTGCAAATAACTGGCGTTTTTTGTGGTCGGTCGATGTTTCACCTAATAATAATTGCAAATCAATAACAGGAACGAGATCGCCCCGAAGGTTGATTAAGCCACTGAACCACGCTTCAACATTGGGAAGCGGGTTGACTTGAAGTTGTTCAATTACTTCACAATAAGTGCTACTGGTCACCAAAAATCCCAGACTGCCCACACGAAAACCAAAAACAGCCTCTGTGCGGGTGGTTGGATTTGGAGTAATCACCTCGGTTTCTAATGGTAAAAACTGCGTTAAAGCAGCCGTTGGTGATAGCCAATCAGGATTTTCGAGGTGAAGTGCTTCCATTAGTTCTGACCCTTACAAAGCGTTAATAATAACTGATAATTACAGTGCAGCTAATGCGGCAAGGATTTCTTTGGCATCACCAGGTTTACCGATTAAGTCTTTAGCACCTTGCATTTGCGCCCAAACTTTATCTGCTTTCTGATTTTTTGAACTGACAAAAATAACAGGGATGTGTTTAGGTTCTGTTGACATTTCGGGAATAGTCATTCAGAAACAACCAGTTATAGATATATAGCAAAATCATAACTTACTGATATAGTTAGCGATTTTACCAAATGTCAACAGAGCCTAGTATCCGCATCTTCGTGTAACGCGCGACAGGTCGCGAAACCATCCATACCTGGCATGACAATATCCAGAAAAATAACGTCGGGCTTTTCTGCTTTTGCTTTTTTCAGTGCTTCTGCACCGTCTGTTGCTTCAATCAGGATGCAGTTTGTAGTTTGCAAAATCTGTCTGATACTCGCAAGATCAGCTGGTGCGTCGTCACAGATTAATATTTTTTGAATGGACATGAGATTTTTCCTATTGGTTTGGGTTTAATAAGGAGTTTATTGTTGAGGTGTTTTTTTATTCACCAACCATTCCATCATACGATGGCTGAGTTTTTGAAATGCCTCGTTTTGAACGGGTTTTGTTAAATAAGTGGTACAGCCTGCGACAATGCCTTTTACTTCATCGAGAGGTGAGCATTTTGCCGATACCATCACGATAGGTGTTTTCTTGTAAAGTGGCATTTGGCGAATCCGTGTACAGGTTTCGTAACCATCAATGCCAGGCATCATCACATCCAGAAAAATAATATCGTATTGTTTGGCTTCGATTTTTTCCAGTGCCATTTCGCCGCTGTCGGCAAAGTCAATGTGATCAATGTGTTGCAGTGTTAATAAGTTTATTTCCAGCGATTTTTGTATGGATACACTGTCATCGACAACTAATACGGAATAACTTTGGGCAATATCTGCGCTGGAATTATCAGGGGTTTCCAGTGCGGGGGTTGCTGTTTGGCTTTGAGCTTCAGGTGCAGAACCATCAGGTACTTTATCAAATGTGCTTAGTAAGCGAGCGGCAAGCAGGATGCCATGAACCTGATAGGGGTGAATGCTATAAGTAATTGACTCATCCGATAACGCACCTTGGCTTGCTGCTACAATATGTAGGTCAGGGTGCTGAGCAAGAATAGCGTTTTTTTCGCTTAGAGCCGCTGGATTATCATAATTGACTAACAGAATATCCGCACTTTCATTTGTATAAGGGTAAATAGTTGTATAGGCTCTTTGTTCTGCGCGATCACGTTGAAAAATTTTTTCCAGTTTTTCTACAACATCCGCTTCAAACCCTAATGGCACAACTCGCATTTTTGCTGGGTGTTGGTGTTCTTGCGGTAGGTCGTTTAATTCCATAGGTGCACCGATTATTTTCAGTAATATAGATAGTATAGTTTCGGTAATTTGAAATGTAAGTTCTTGTCACAAAGTCCGTATGTATAAAAACCTCGCAGGTTTGCTCAGGTTTTTATACACGGAAATTTATTGTTATGAACTTATTAACAGATAGAAATAATAATTACATTTAAAAAATGTGACTATTCAGTTTAACCGCTAATAATGATAATGTTAAAGAGAATTTCCTTCTTTTAATAAACGCAGTAAATACTGCCCATAGCCATTTTTGGCTAATGGCTGGGCTAATTTAAGCAGTTGTTCCGCATTAATAAAACCACTGTTATAGGCTATTTCTTCTGGGCAGGCTATTTTTAATCCTTGACGATGTTCGATGGTTTCAATGAAATTGGAGGCTTCAATCATA
>JAUYBJ010000137.1 GCA_030693155.1 Methylococcales bacterium | reverse complement strand
ATTTCTTTGCGGTGATCGCCTGTGCCTGTTTTGCCGCCGATGGTGAGCGGTTTACCGTCGGCATCGTGGAATGCGCCATGCACTCGTGAGGCGGTGCCGCCTTCGACAACGCCGACCATGGCACTGCGTGCCGCTTTGGCAATTTCAGCGGGAAACATCAGTCGCCCGCGAGACGGCGATTTGTCCATTAAGGTTTCGTAAGGCGTACCTTCGGCAAAATGCAGGCTTTGAAAGCGCACCACGGGTAATTTGATGCCGTCATTTAATAAAATGCCTGTCAGTTCGGCTAAGGCGGCCGGTCTGTCACCCGATGCACCGATGGCGGTGGCATAAGAGGGCGTTAATGCCCCGAATGGGTAGCCTAGGCGTTTCCATGCGTGGTGAATTTCTTTGAAAGCTTCTTGCTCCAGTAAGGTCATGATGCGCCGTTGTTGGGCATTATGACGGCGGCTACTGAAAAGCCAACGGTAGACATTTTGCCGTTGTTCGGTACTGGCGGCTAATGCCTGATCCAGTGTCGCGCCTGTGTTGATGGTGAGGTAACGCACCAGCCATAATTCCAGCGGGTGAATTTTGGTGATGTAGCCTTGGTCTTGCAGGTCAAATTTTTCTATCGAGTATTTATCATACAGTGATTGAATGTTTTCACCTGCTAACGCCGCTTTGCTTAAATGCACGGTCAGGAAGGCTTCCAATTGTTCAACGCTACGGTTGGGATAGACGGAGCGGTATAACATGGTTTGCCGTGCGGGGTTGGCAAGTACCCGTTGGCTGAGCATTTCCAAGGCTTGTTGTGCGGATTTTTCTTTGTAGCGGTTATAAAAACGCTGTAGATAGACCCGTCCTTCTTTGTCGGCGAATTGTTGTAAATATTCTTTGCGTTTAGGATCGTCAGGGCTTTCCAGCCAGCGGGCGATGCCTTCGGGGCGGTACAGGTGATAGTAGACTTCTTCACGCATCATGCGAATAAAGACGAGGTTGACCGAATCACGCAGAGCCTGACGCACAGTCAGGATTTTGCTGTTATCGCTTTTGCTGAAATTGCTGAAGGTGTGTATGCCGCCGCCTGTAAAAAAGGCTTCACCTGAACTGGCGGAGTATTTTCTGTTCAAGGCGGCATCCAGCAATTCTTCCAAACTGATTTTAGGATTGGCGCGCAGTTGTTCGATGACCCATGCGGATAAATAATCACGCGGATGGATGTCGAGTTGACTGAGTTCTTGTGCAGACTGGTTTTTATAACGTTTATAGACATCGGTGATGATTTCCAGATAATGCACCATTGTGCGTAATTTGGCTGTAGAACCCAAGTCTATGCGGATGCCTTCGTTGATGTCTAAGGGGTTGTCGTAGTTGTCGGTCTGTACGCGCAATAAATTACCGATTTTGTTACGTTCAAACAGCATTAAGCTGTAGGTGACGGGTGATAAATCGACGTTACCGCTTAACATTTTTTTGCCGAAAATGCCGATAGATTGGGCTTCTGCCGATTGGTTCAAGCTACGCAATTCGACAGTAACGCTTTGTTGGGTTTTAAAATCCAGCGTGGTTTTAGCGGTTAAATCAATGCGATCCAGTTCATAGTTGGATTTTGCGCCCAGCATTTTAGCAAGGCGGGTGCGCAGTACGGATTGAGTTTTCTTTTCAGTGACGAATGGAGTGGTGTCGCTGTCCATTTTAGAGGTGCGTGCGACCGATACTTTTAGCGTGGCATCACGCAAGGTGGGTGAAATGATGCCTTGTTCTGCCATCAAGCGTAAATAACTGTCGGTCAGATTTTGCAGGGCATCAAAGCCTTTGCCGAGAAAATACGACGGTCTGCGTTGCGAAAGCAATATGTTCAGCACTTGGCGGTAGATTTGCGCCTGTTGCCGACTGATGCGTGTCTGGGCGTTGAGTTCCTGTTGGCTGAGCAGGCGATTGACTTCATTAAAATCAGTACCGAACCATGCGGATAAACCATCACCTAAGCCGTGTACTTCACCTAATTTTGGTGTCGCTGCCAATGGCATGGAGTTTAAATAAGACAGGGCAATTTCCTGACGCATGGCGCGGGTATCTTGTCCTTTCATATAGGCGCGTAAGGATGCCGTACCCATTTGATGAAATTTATCGGTCATCGAGTTGGTAAAGCCATTGGGCGAATGGCGGTATTTTTCCAGTTGGGTTGCCAGTGTGCTGCCACCTGCTACATTGCCCGCCGCGCCGATTTTATGCGCCATCATTTGCAAGGCGGCAAAGCCTAATCTGTCCCATTCAATCGCCGGATTGACCTGTGCGTTCTGTTCACTCAACAATTCCCGATTTTCTATATATAGCAATGTTTGTAAAATCAGCGGCGGAATAGTGTCAAAATTAGGATAATTGAACGCAGGGTAGGCGGTATTAAAAATCACTTTGCCAGTTTTATCGGTAATGTTCAAGCCTGCTTGGGATTTTTCGTGATAAATGGTGAATAAGCCATAATCATCAGCCAATTGCATCATCATCGGCGATACTGCCGCTTGTGCAGTAATGCTAAAACCGAGTTTGGTCAGCCGATTAATTTCCTCAGGCAGCAGGGTATAGCCAAGCCGCTGGTCGTAAGGTCCTGCTTCGGGATAACGAATAGAAGTGCTGGGACCTGATTCAAGTTTGTAACTGAGTTGTTTGCTGATTTCAGACAAATAACGCGCCTGATATTTCGAGGTTTGCACTTCGTCGCGGACAAGTTTGCCAATCACTACGCCGATAATTATCAGCATCACAACAATGTACACAGCCAATAGTCTGTGTATGACTTGGCTAGTTTTGTCCATAGTTTGCTATTGCCATGAAATGAACAGAACTTTTTGTTCTGTTGTTGATATGAAGTAACCGCTTAGCATGATGCAAACAGATTATTTTAAGTATTAATATCAAAATGTTGTTTTCTTTTTACTGGTGCGGTCGGACTTACAGGTGTTTGGTATAAGCACCTGCGATAATGATTTTATAGTATAGCAAACAAAAAAAATAACACTGGGTGCAGGCGATAGATTTTGACGATGAGATGTAGCGAAATAGGGCAATATTGCGGGTAAACAGGGCTGTTTAATAGGTAATCGGTAGCGATGTGAACAGCAGGCAAACGGCTAATAATGTTTCCCACGCATCACCTGATTGTTGCCCTTTTATTTGCCTGTCCGCTTGGGCGGCTAACACCAGTATGCTATTTAATTGTTGCAGGTTTAATCGGGTGAGGGCTTTATCAACCACGGGTTTGCGTTTATCCCAGATTTGGTTGTTTCTGAATACCGTGTCTTTATGTTGCCCGCCTGCCAGTGCCAGTTTAATGTGAATCAAACTGCGGGCTTCGCGCGTCAATGCCCACAATATAACGGGTGCGGCAATACCTTCGGCGCGTAATGCGGCTAATATTTTAATAATACGATTGGTTTGAGCCGCCAGCACCCAGTCCATTAATTTAAATACGTCGTAGCGTGAGCTATCGGCAACGGCATCAGAAATTTGTGCGGTGCTTAATTGTCCCGCGCCGTATAGCACATACAGTTTAGTGATTTCCTGATCGGCGGCGAGTAAATTGCCTTCAATGCGCGAAGCCAGTAATTTAATGCCGTCAGACTCGACGTGTAAACCGCGTTGTAACAGCCGTTGTTGTAGCCAGTTCAATAAATCCTGTCCGTCCAACGCCCAGACCTGAATTACCACGCCGACTTTATCAATACTTTCCAGCCAGCGGCTTTTTAAAGTGGCACTGGCGAGTTTGCCGATGCTGATTAATAACAGGGTATCATCGGGCAGGCGTTCACAATAAGCAGTCAGGGCTTTCGCGCCTTCCGTACCGACGGTGCTGGTGGGAATGCGCAATTCGATGATTTTTTTATCGGAAAAAATAGACAGGGAGTCAGCCGATAAGGCCAACTGATTCCATGAAAAACCAGTTTCTACCGAAAAAATTTCGCGTGAGAGATAGCCCGACGCGCGTGCCGTTTTGCGTATCGCATCCGCCATTTCGCCCAGTTGCAACGGTTCATCACCACTGAGGAAATAGACGGAAGCCAAGCCTTTTTGTAACGCGGCGTTCAGTTGCTCAGGCTTAAGACGCATTATTTATTGGCTTTTAAGCCAGCTTGCAGTTGATTGATAATAGTACGCACCGCCTGCTGATACATCTCGTTGCGGATAACCGTTTCTTCATTATCTTTACCCAGAATCAACTGCTGGTTATTGAAGTATTCGCGCTTAATATCAACGGGTTGTGAGGTAACTAACGGTTTGTTATTTGCATCGGTTACTTGGTAATTCAAGCGATATTCCAAACCGAACTGGTTGGCGTAACCTGATGAACCCAATGACAAGGCGCGTTTCAGGTTTTCTTCATTTGATACAGTGATAAT
>JAUYBJ010000069.1 GCA_030693155.1 Methylococcales bacterium | reverse complement strand
TTTGTTTTTTTTTTTTTTTTTACATTATTTTTTTTTTTTTTTTTGTGTTTTGTTTGTTGTTTTAATTTTTTTTTTTTTTGTTTAATATATTTTTTGTGTTTTTTCTTTTTATTTTTTTCTTTTTTTTTTTTTTTTTTTTTTTATATTTTTTTTTTTTTTTTTTTTTTTTTATTTTTTTTTTTTTTTTTTTTTTTTGCTATTTGTTTTTTTTTTTTATTTTGCCTTTTTTTTTTTTTTTTTTATTATTTTTTTAGTTTTATTGTATCGGGAACTGAGCTTTTTTTTGTTGTCTGCCATAGCCTCACACTACTTTATGTTCAAGCGTCACTCTCATCATTATACCTAAACTGGCATTGCGGATTCAGCAAGTTCACATTTATCTATCCTTTTAAGTTGGCACACAGACGATGCAATACAACCAAGCTGGCTGTTCATTTTAACTAGCAAGGGCATTTGCTGTCATGATAAAACCGTTTTATGAACCTGAACTTAATGCGCATGAAAAAGCCATAGTCCACGAAAGACACGAAAAATAGAGGCAATGATGCAGAATTTATTAGTTGCCATTTCATCAAGAATGCCAAAGCTCAGTCATTTTTTCGCGCTTTTCGTGGACAATCTTTTCTTGTGCGTAACATTGGTTATATTCAAAAACGACAGGCATAAAAAAAGCCCCATTAAAATAATGGAGCTTTTAGAATTCATGGTGCCCAGGGGCGGAATCGAACCGTCGACACGAGGATTTTCAGTCCTCTGCTCTACCGACTGAGCTACCTGGGCGAAATACGCTGCAACTTCTGTGGCTGCTGATTTTTTGCAGTGGTGCCCAGGGGCGGAATCGAACCGTCGACACGAGGATTTTCAGTCCTCTGCTCTACCGACTGAGCTACCTGGGCATAAAGCTACAAAAGAGCAACATTAAACTCGATAATCTGATGCTAGTCAATAGCCAGCAACAATTTATTATGGAGGATTGCTACTCGCAGACGGTGGCGCGGGTCTGAATAAATTGATAATAAAGCCGAAAACCTTTTGTATCCCCACCCATATTTTGGGCAACATCACAATCATCAGCACAATAAAAATCAGTAAACCGACTAAAAACAACGCAGGATGATTAATACACGCCCATACACCAGTTATCACCATCACATCCTCAGTCACCGAAGCGAACCAATTGGTAAACGGTTCGGGCGAGGTATTAATCAACACCCGTGTGCCTGCTTTCGTGACATGAGTGCCTGCCGCCAGACCGCCGCCCAAAATTGCCGCCGTCAATTCTACCGAAGGATCCAGCGTACCCACTGCGCCAGCCGCTAACATTGCTCCTGCTGGAATGCGAATAAAGGTGTGAATAGTGTCCCAGCCAGTATCGACTCCTGGCACTTTATCGGCAAAAAATTCCACACAATACATCAGACCTGCCGCCATAATCACCATCGGATTAGCGACAATTTGTAAATCGGGCGGCAACGCAATGTTGCCCGTATTAGCCAGAATGCCCAGCGTTAATAAAGTGGCGTAAAGATTAATGCCACTCGCCCACGCCAAGCCCATTGTTAGAGCCAAGGTGGTTGATATTTGATTCAATGCGTCCATTAGAGTACCCTTTTTATGACCATTTTGATGGATTAGCGTAACACAGAATTTTAAACACAGGATGAACAACATGACGACCGCAACCAGCAACAAACGCCTCATCGTCCTCGATACCGAAACCACAGGCTTAAGTCCGCAAGACGGACATCGGATTATTGAAATCGGCTGTGTGGAACTGATTAAACGCCGCTTAACTGGCAATCGTTTTCATGCCTACATTAATCCCAGCCGTCCCATTGATGACGGCGCGATTGCCGTACATGGTATCACCAACGAATTTTTACAGGACAAGCCCTATTTTGCGGGCATTGCCGATGAATTCATCGACTTTATACGCGGCGCGGAATTAGTTATCCACAATGCACCGTTTGATGTCGGCTTTATCAATCACGAATTCGACAAGCTGTCATTAGGCACTGTGAAAGACTACAGCAAAGTATTTGATACGCTAGCTTATGCCCGCAAAAAACACGCAGGGCAACGCAACAGCCTAGACGCATTGTGTAAACGTTACGGCATTGACAACAGCCATCGGGACTTGCACGGCGCGTTATTAGATGCACAAATTCTTGCCGATGTGTTTTTATTAATGACCGGCGGACAATTTTCCCTGCTGGATAATCCGCCCGAAGTAGATAACGCCTTTACTAGCAAAGAAGTGAAACGAACGCTAAGCAACTGTCCAGCACTGAAAATAATCGCCTGCAATGAAGACGAATTACAACAACATCAACAACAATACCAGTGGTAACTGTGTCTGGCATAAGTAAATAATAAAGGTAAAAAAACAAAGTGATACTGACACGCGGAATCAAAAATCATGATTTTTGATTCCATTGCCTGATTAACAGATTGAACACTACCTAAATGATATAGGCAAAATGCTCATAAAATAAGTCAAATGCCTTAATGACTATGTCAAATGCCGCAGTCGTTTTATTAAGCATTTCTCAACCCCACCATCCCCTGCGGTTGTCACGTTTCCACAGCGCAAACTAACAGTAAAAAGCACAGACCATGCCATTTTTAGCGGCATATTGTCGCGCGGCAATATGCCGCATTTCCATGCCCGATTTATCCAGTAAACTGCCGCACCTCTGATAAATCACCGCTGTGTTAAGCGGTAAATCAGAGTGTTATACCCCTTTTAAAATATAACAATAATAGAGGAACGCAGAATGCACCATGATTCATTCATCAAATTACACACCCATTCCCGACGGGGTTGCTACACCGCATTATTTTTACTTGCCACTGTCAATGCCCATGCCGCAGAATCTGTGAGCAATGGTAAAAAACCCGAAAAATCAACACCCATCACTTTAGCTCCGATGACGGTGACGGGAGCAACTGATCTCAATCCGCCGAATAGCAAGCCACAACTGGATGTGCAAACCCAGACAGGCAGTCGCTTGGGATTAACCTCCCGCGAAACCCCTGCATCCATCACGGTGATTGATAAAGCCACCATTGAACAACGCGGCGCACAAACCACACAGGAAGCCTTGGAACGCGCACCAGGTGTCACAGTGTCGTCACAACCTGGCTCAGCTGGCTCGGTGTCGATGCGCGGTTTTACAGGAGCGCAAATTACGCAATTATTTAACGGCATCACCGTGCAATACGATGTAGTTGCGGCGCGTCCTATTGACAGCTGGTTAATGGAGCGCGTGGAAGTGCTGGGCGGGCCATCATCGTTTTTGTTTGGACAAGGCGCGGTCGGTGGTTCGATTAACTATGTGTCAAAAGTGGCAAACCGTGAAAAAGACCATCATCAGGGTATGTTGATGATGGGTGAATACTTAAATCGCAGGGCTTCTTATGATTATAACGGGCAGATTGGTGACAGTAAAAACTGGTTTAGAGGCGTGGTCAGCTATACAGGTACAGACGGCTTTATGGAAAATACGCCTGCCAATTCGGGTGTCGTGTCTTTATCGTTGTTAAGCGATATAACCGATAAATTAACCCATACGATGGCGTTTGAGTATCAAATAGAACACCGTGATGCCTATTGGGGTACACCTGTGTTAAACCCTACCGTCAATGGTCGGATCATTCCTTGGGGCGACAGTCGTTTAGGAACGGCACAATTTAATGGACAAATTGATCCAGGAACGCGCTTTAAAAATTACAATTCCAAAGACCCTGTATTTGACCAGAACGTGACATGGGGACGCGATATTCTGGAATATCAATTCAGTAAAGACACGCAATTTAAAAACACCTTGTACGCTTACAAGGGCGATAGAGAATATGAAAACGTCGAAGGTTACGACTGGAATAACACCAATACCTTAGTCGCACGCAATTTATCGTTTGCGGTAAACCACAATCAAACCTTAGTGGGTAATCGCATGGAATTAACCCACGATAATAAAGTGTTCGATATGCCATTAAAAACCTTAGTAGGTATTGATGTGGCTTATAACCGTCAAGTACGCGCACCGAGTACCGAGAATTCAGCAACCGTAGTCAGTACCGTGAATCCTTATAATTTCAACGTGGGAGCTTACTGGGATAATCCTCGTGCTTCAGGGCCAATACGCAACGCACGCAATGAGTTATTAACCGTGTCTGGCTTTATGGAAAACCGTTTGACTTTATTGCCAGATTTAAATTTAGTCACGGGCTTGCGTGTCGATGATATTGATTTGGAAAATAGAAATTATCGCACACCGACCCCACCGACTGCGGCTAATCCATTCGGCTCGCCCGCAAGATTTCATCGTCATTGGACGGCTGTCACTTGGCGTACAGGTCTAATGTATGACATTACGCCATCGTTTAATGTCTACACTCAATACAGCACCGCCGCCAGTCCGCCCGCAGGTATTTTAACCACTGCTACCATAGCGAATTTAAGAAACTTTGATTTATCCACAGGACGACAAGCGGAAATCGGTAGCAAGTTTGATTTTTGGAACAAAAAAGGCTCAGGCAGCATTGCCGCCTATTGGATAGAGCGTAATAACATGACCACACCCGACCCGCAAAATCCACAGTCTGTTCTGCCAGTCGGCGCACAGTCATCGGTCGGCGTAGAAGCGAATTTAGGCTTACAAATCACCTCTGAATGGGCTATTCAAGGCAATATGGCATACACAGATGCCCAATACGATGACTTTGATGAAGTAGTTGGCGGTAGAAATGTATCCAGAGCAGGCAATCAACCCACCAACGTGCCTAAATGGACAGCCAATGCGTGGGTAACATGGAATTTCCATCCCGACTGGCAATGGGGCAGTGGTGTGCGTTATGTCGGCAATCGTTTTGTAGACAACGCGAATACCGTTATTCTGCCTGAATTTTCTGTTTATGATATGCAGATGTCATGGAAACCGATTAAACACACCATGCTGACAGCACGGGTGAAAAACCTGACTGACAAAGTGTATTCAGAATGGGGCAACGGCGGCAGTGCGCCGTTATTCCTGTTGCGTGAACCGCGTACTTTCCAAATGGAACTCAAGCTGGATTTCTAGGAGTGACCGTGAAACGCTATCTCTATTTCACACACCGCTGGCTGGGTATTACTTTGTGCTTGTTTATGGCAATGTGGTTTATTTCAGGCGTGGTGATGATGTATGTCGGTTATCCCAAACTGAGCATGGCGGAACGCCTCAGCGCATTACCCGCATTGGACAGCGGGCAATGTTGTGCAGAGCTGACGGCGTTATTATCGGCGACTGGTCAAAAAACCAGCCCCGAAAATATTCGCCTCACCAGCGTCAACAACACGCCGAGATTGATACTCAGCTACGGCAAAAATAATCAGATTGCTGTTGATGGCATTACAGGACAGCGCATTGCAGCGGTCTCAGAAGCACAAGCTCTGGCAAATGCACAAGCCTTTATGCACACAACAGGACGTTATGCGGATAGCGTGAATGAAGATGCGTGGACACATTCACGCGCTTTAGACGGACAAAGACCGTTACACCGTGTGCTGATGCACGATGCCGACGATACCTTATTGTATGTATCAAGTACCACAGGCGAGGTGGTGCGTGATGCCACAGGGATGGAACGCGGCTGGAATTGGCTGGGCGCGTGGATACACTGGTTGTATCCGTTTCGTGGCGACTCCATGAGTCATCAAATGTCAGCAAACATCATTATTTACAGCTCACTCATCGGCTGTTTTGCAGTGCTGACAGGCATGATAGTCGGCGTGTTGCGCTGGCGTGTGGTCGGGCAATACAAGCATGGCGGCAAAACGCCTTATCGAACAGGCATGATGCGCTGGCATCACCTGTTCGGCTTGGTGTTTGGCATTATTACTTTCACATGGATATTCAGCGGACTGATGTCGATGAACCCGTGGAAAATTTTTGACTCAGGTGCGCCCAAGTTAAACATCAACGCCTACCAGTCAGGCGAACTGGACGCGCTGCATTTCCCCTTGTCCATTCAAAAGGCACTTGCCGCTTTTCAAGCCACGGGATTTTATCCGCGTGAACTGGAATGGCAACTGCTGGACGGCAAAGGCTATTACATCGGCTTTGATAACAACGGGCAAAGCAGCATTCTGGCTGCTGAAACCAATGCGACACCGTTCAAACAATTTGCATGGCAACAACTGGAAAACGCGGCAACCCGCTTAATGGGAGCATCTAAACCGAGTGCAGCCAGCATTCTGACCGACTACGATATTTATTATTATCAACGCGCCGCACACACCATGACGGGGCATATTGAAAAAAGACTGCCGATATTACGGCTGGAATTTGATGATGCGTATTCGACATGGCTGCACATAGACCCCTACACAGGCAATGTCACTAAACTGGATGCCTATAAAAGAATCAGCCGCTGGTTATTCGCCTTTCTGCACAGTTGGGATTGGGTGCAGTTACTGAATAGCCGACCGCTGTGGGACAGCCTGATGATTGTATTTAGCGCAGGCGGATTGATGATCAGCGCGTCAGGCATCATCATCGGCTGGCGACGCTTGGGACGAAAATTTTCCTAAACAGCTAAATAACTGAGATATGCCCGATAAGCGGCAATCGCCGCCAATATCAGAAAAATACTGCCGCTGATTCTATGCAACAAGGTCAGCGGTATTTTTTGCAGAATTGTCCGCCCTGCCAACACACCGAGAGCAGACGTTGACACCAATGCCGCTGTTGAACCCAACCAGACCGCAAGCGGCACGGCGGTACTGCTTAACGCCACCACTGCCAATTGGGTTTTATCACCGAACTCGGCAACGGTAATCAATAAAAATGTGGTGAAAAACAGGCCATGCCCGCTTTTTTCCTGCACTTCCTCATCGTCGTCTGGTTCTTCAACCCGCAACGCAAGAATGCCGAACACGGTAAACAACACCGCCACCGTCGCCGCAATCACATACTCAGGCAGCCAGTTGGCAATCGCGACACCAAACACCACCGCCAAAGTATTCAACAACGCAAACGCGGCAATCGCGCCCCAAATCACAGGTGCTGCCCTGTGTCTAGCGGCTAAAGTCATACACACCAACTGGCTTTTATCGCCCATTTCAGCGGCAAAAATCAACACATAGCTGGTCATCGTGGTTGCCGATAACTCAGCGACACTGCCCGTATTCAAAGACAACCACAACGCCTGCAAAGTCTCGACCACATTAACATCCATGCCGCTTAACCCAGCATATTGTCGAGTACCATCATGATAATAAAGCCAACCATCAGCGCAAAAGTCGCATAACGTGACCGCCCATTAGAATGGGTTTCGGGAATAATTTCTTCACTGATAACAAACAACATCGCACCCGCCGCAAAACCCATTGCAATCGGCAGAATAGATTGAAATGCCGTTACCATGGTAATGCCCAACAAACCGCCCACAGGTTCAACCAAACCTGTCAAGGTCGCAATGCCGACCGCACGCCATTTGTTATACCCCAAACCGACCAACGGCAACGCCACCGCCAAGCCTTCGGGAATATTCTGCAAGGCAATCGCAATTGACAACACCACGCCGTTTTTCATTTCGCCTGACCCGAAACTTACGCCCACCGACATTCCCTCAGGAAAATTGTGAATCGTAATCGCGATAATGAACAGCCAGACTTTTTTCAACGAATCCAATTGCGTATCAGAAATTGAATCAAAATGCACATGAGGCAACTGCTTATCCGCATAATGCAAAAACGCCGCGCCGACCAACATCCCAAGCGACACCACATAAATGCCTTTAGCCGGCCAGATTGCATTGCCAAATTCAATACCGGGAACCAGCAAAGAAAACGCCGTTGCCGCCAGCATCACACCCGCCGCCGCACCCAGAAGACTATTGAACAAATTAGTAGAAATATCTTTGAAAAATAAAGCAGGCAACGCCCCGACACCTGTTGCCAACCCCGCCAAAATACTGGCAAAAAAACCGATAACAACAATCTTGCCAAACATCAGGTACAAGCCGCCGAACACCACCGTCTGCGATAACAAGAACAATCCCGCAATAATTGACCACCGCTTTAACGGTGACATTTCCATCAACTGTTGATAACGTGCCGTGGATTTAATACGCGCCGCCGTGGATTCAACATAGTGCGGGGTTTTATTAATTACATTAGCTATAAATGTCATACGCCTTACTCATCAATTCGTTACAAAAATATGTACCGCATTATAGCCAAATCCCACTGACAATGCGGTTATTTAAAACGGTATGATTTATGTGTACAATCAAACAGTTGCCGGTGTAGCTCAGTCGGTAGAGCAACACATTCGTAATGTGTGGGTCGGCGGTTCGATTCCGCCAATCGTCTTAATAAAATCAATATGTTATAAAAACATAAAGCCGAATTTATTTTTTTGTCCCAATTTTGCCCCATTCCTAAAAAAGACACCACAATAAACCGCAACGATTGCCCCTAAAATGGCGCGTAGAATCGCCGTGTTTTTCACCAAAACAGATAGGCTAAGTCATGATTACCTTACCCGAACATTTAGAACAGCCTTTTAAGCGTCTAGCTGAACAAAAACACCAGTCGGCTGATAAGCTGTTAGCGACTGTGGTAGAGGAATATTTAGAAGACTATCACGACATCCAACTGGCTGAACAAGCCATTGCAGAGATTAATAGTGGTGAAGCTAAAGTGCTTTCTTTAGCCGATGCAAGGAAGTTGTATGACGACTTGGTCAATTAATGTACAAGACAAAGCGATTAAATCTTTAGCCAAAATTGACCGCAAAGAAGCCGCGAAAATATGGCATTTCTTAGAAGTTGAACTCCCTGCTATGCCTAACCCGCGTTTAAGTGGTAAAGCATTACAAGGTAATTTAAAAGGTTTGTGGCGGTATCGAGTCGGTAATTATCGCTTGATAACGCAAATCAAAGATAATGAATTGATTATCTTGGTTATTGAGATAGGACACCGTAAAGAAGTTTACAAATAACGGCTATCCACCACCCGCGCCCCTGTTTTCACAAAAAACCATCACCGTAAAGAATTACTCAAAGTTACTTGCTCATTCACTTGGTGGGTAGGTGTCGGTAATGGAATGCCTGATTTAATCCAGTCGCTGCATTGTTTCATTTGCTTAAACAGCTCCACATAATCATCACCTGCTTTGTCGGGGTGGGTTTTTTGCATTAATCCTTTAACCTTAAGCATTAACGGCTTTACTTCATTTTCTGGCAATCCCATATCGAATACGCCACCGAAGAACACACACCCGTGCTTTGCCTTGTCCACTGTCTTAAAAACCGCTTGGCACTCTGTGATTAACGCGTTGCGGTACACATCACCGCTTAATTGCCATTCCAGTTCCCAGTAGGGCAGTTTGCAACTCGAACTATCAAACCATTCTTGTTTAGTGCGATTGCATACGATAAAGCCTTCACTTGCCAACGCTCTCAATGTCCGTCTTATTTGGTTTACGCTTGGCTTGGTTTTCATGCCCTCATAAATGCCCGACCACTGCAAATCATAAGCGGTTTCGAGAATGTTGAAAATAGCGTTAGCAGAATGGGGTGGTGGGTCATCCATATCGACGGTTAGCGCGTCAAGGATTAGCCGCTTATTGAAGGTAAGGCGTGTTTTAGTTGTCATTTCTTATTGTACCGTTGTATGAGAATACGATAAGACTATCATGGTTAGCCAAATGGATTATCAGGGTTTTTCACTGTCTAGCGGTCAATAATCCCTGTAATGGCTAAATCTGTTTAGTGTTGAAATATGCAACGCTTAGATAAAAAGGGCATACCCGCGTGGATTAACGCCGCCGTGGACAGTTGGGGGGCTTTTGATGATAAGTTAAACGTCACTGAACAAGTGAAGCTGTTGATCGTGCGTGAACTTGAAAAAGCATATAAATTAGGTCGTTAATTTTACGCAACTTTTTTCCCGTAGCTTTGGTGTCCGATTGTGCAACTTTTACCGTGCGTTTTTATTGAGCTTAACCCTTGTGTATAGTGCGTTTAGCGTACTATTTATCTCGTTCCCAAACTCCAGTTTGGGAATGCCTATTGCCAAGCTCCGCTTGGTGTGACAGCAAATTTATTTTTACTTTTATATGCCCCAAACGCCAAGCAGAGCTTGAAGATAGGCATTCCCAAGCCAGAGCTTGGGAA
>JAUYBJ010000136.1 GCA_030693155.1 Methylococcales bacterium | reverse complement strand
TCAACATGCTTTTCCAGGAGCTGCAAGCTATCACCCAGCTTGTTCAGCTTGGCTTCTCGTTCTTCGGCGGCAAATAAACTTTCTTTGATCATGGCTGGTAATACATCGATGGGTGATTAATCATTATTATCCCATGACTATGGGCTTTTCGAGATGCCCTGACGAAGTTAGATTAAAAAATATTGCAAATAATTACTGCATTACAGGTGATTGTGTTAATGGACAAGGTATACAAGTTTATCCTGATGGCGGCAAATATATCGGTGGCTTCAAAAACGGTCTGTCCGAAGGTCAAGGCACATTGATACTGCCTAATGGCGATAAATATGTCGGTCAATTCAAACATGACAGGTTTCAAGGTTCAACACGATAAGGCGCATTCATCATAAGCGGTGCTGAGGGTCGCTTAGTATCTGTAACGGCTTGCACTCCAAAATAGTGTGCAAACGTTGCGGCGCAACGTTTTTTACGGTTTATGACAATCAGCAATATGACTGCCAGTCTTTCAAGGACTGACAGTCATTTATTCGCTAAAAACTTTTTCACCATCACTTAAAACAACTGCAACGCCAACATAATGGCATCTTCACGTCCGTTTTCAGCGGGGTAATAGCCGCGTCTGATGCCGATTTCATTAAAACCAAGACGTTCATAAAGGGTGATTGCAACGGTGTTGGAGGGTCTGACTTCCAGAAAAACCGTTTCCGCGCGTCCTCTGGAATAATCTATGGCATTTTCCATCATTTTGCGCCCGATACCTTGCCCTTGTTCGTCTGGGTCTACGGAAATATTGAGAATATGCGCTTCACCGACAGCCAGTGACAATAGGCTGTAACCGACTACTTTGTCCTGCGATTCGCACACCCAGCAACTGTAGCCTGCTTTGAAACAGTCGGTAAAAATATCTTCGCCCCATGGAAAAGGGTAGTTTTTTCTTTCGATTACCATTACAGCGGGCAAATCGGCGTGGGTCATGGTGCGTATGCGCATAAGGTCTTGTTTACTCACTGAATCAGGGAATACTTTGGCGTAAAATTCTTTGTCAGCATCATACAGTATCAGGTCTTTTATTTTGTCTACTAATCCACGCATGATTGTTGTTCCATCGTTATAACAGTGTGTTTGGCAAATTGTAAATCCTGCCACGCTTTGCGTTTTTCTGGCAAGGAACGGAGTAAATACGCGGGATGATAAACCACTATCACGGGCGTATTGTTGAAACTATGCACTTTGCCTCTGAGCGAAGCTAACGGTTCATTGGTCTCTAATAAGGCGTGGGCGGCGATGCGCCCGATTGCCAGAATAATTTTCGGTTGAATGAGCTGCTGCTGCCTCTGCAAATACTCTTTGCAGTGTTTTATTTCATCGACATGAGGGTCACGGTTATTGGGCGGTCGGCATTTCAGGATATTAGCCATAAATACCTGTTCACGACTCAGACCGATGGCGCGTAGCATTTCCGTTAATAATTGACCTGCCACACCGACAAACGGCAGCCCTTGTTTATCTTCCTGTTCACCTGGGGCTTCGCCGATGATAAGCCAATCGGCGTGTTGATTACCAGCACCGAATACCGTTTGGGTGCGCGTACTGCATAAGCCGCACAAGGTACAGTGTTGTACTTCCGTTTTTAAGTTGTCCCATGTATCAGGGGATGACTGCGAGTCTTCTATAGGACTGGCGGTCATTTGATTTTCAGGTTCAATTGCCGCTGGTAACGGCTGTTTCACAGTCGTTATTACTCTTGGTATCCAGACATTAATGCCCATTGCGGCGAGGTATTGCAGGCGTATAGCGTCGTTCACATTAAGTCTCAGCGGGGTTAATTCAGTAATTCCCAAACAGGTTGCACATTATCAGGTAACGGGGCGAGTCTGCCCAATTCCACCCAAGGCGTGACAGGGCTATGAAAATCCGATCCTGTTGAACCTGTCAGTTGAAAACGAGCCGCATACGTTGCCAGTAATTTTATTTCATCGGGATTATTTCTACCTGTCACTACTTCCATGCCCTGCCCGCCTGCGTCTTTAAACGCCGCCAATAAGCGTTTCATCCAGTTAGCGGTTAAATCATAACGCAATGGATGCGCTAACACGGCTACGCCACCCGCTTCGGTAATCCATTTAACGGCAATCTCCATGTCTGCCCATGTGGTGGCAACGTAAGCAGGTTTGCCTTTACCCAAATATCGGTCAAAGGCTTCTTGCTGGGTAGAGACATGAAACTGCGACAGCAAAAAATTGGCAAAATGACTGCGGGTAATCATGCCCTGCCCTGCGGCTTTTTGTACTGCCTCAAATGCCCCCATAATACGTTTTTTCTCCAGCTTTTCGGCGATTTTTTGCGCACGTTCTAGGCGCGTTGCCTGTAACTGTTGAGTGGCATTAGCTAAAGGTTCGTAGTTAGGGTCGATACCTAAACCCACAATATGCAGGCATTTATTCTGCCAACTGGCGGATAATTCGATACCGTCAATCAAGCGCATATTAAGTTCAGCGGCACAACTACGCGCCTCGTTTAATCCCATCGTGGTGTCATGATCGGTTAGTGCCAAGGCAGTCACACCGTTTAGATGGGCGCGTTGTACTAAATCAGTCGGTGATAATGCACCATCGGAGGCGTTTGAGTGGCAATGTAAATCGTAGCGTTCGGTCATAATGTGTTACTGGTATTCGCCGTACAGTTTGGCATACAGACCGTGTTGGCTGATTAAAGTTTCATGCCGTCCTTGTTCACAAATTTCACCTTGTTCAAATACATAGACATGATCGGCTTGCTTGACGGCACTAAGGCGGTGGGCAATGATAATAGTGGTGCGTTCTTTCAGAAAATCGTTCAGTGCAACGTGTAGATTATGTTCGGTTTCGGTATCCAATGCCGAAGTGGCTTCATCCAGTATCACCACTTTAGGATTGGCGACTATCATACGCGCAATTGCCAGACGTTGCCGCTGACCGCCTGATAATCTCATGCCGTGTCGTCCGACGATGGTATCCAAACCCTGTGCTAAATCGTTGACCACATCGCCTAATTGCGCAATAGCCAACGCATTCCATAATTGCTCATCCGTGGCGGTTTTTCCCAGCGTGAGATTAGCGCGTAAGGTATCATTAAATAGTATCGGATGCTGTAACACGGTGACAACGTGTTCACGCACCACTTCCAGACCGATACGGTCTATCGCCACTTCATCAAAATAAATCTGCCCAGAACTGCTGGGATATAAACCGATGAGCGTTTGTATCAAGGTCGATTTGCCGCCACCACTGGCACCGACTAATGCCACTTTTTCGCCTGCTTTAATGTGCAGATTAATACCGTTCAATACTTTTTCTTCACCGTAACTGAAATGCAGATTTTCTACCCGCACGCTCACGGTTTTTTTGTTTAAAAAAGGATTTTCCAAGTGCGGATAATGCGGCTCTTGCTGCAAGGCATTCAGGCGATTAATACGGATTAACGCCGCCTTCGCCGCATAGAACGCATATTGAATACTGAGAATTTCCTGCACGGGGCCCATCATAAACCACAGATAGCCGAACACCGCCAGCATTTCACCGATGGTTAAATCCGAATAAAACACCATTAACATGGCGCAGGCGCGAAATACATCAAAGCCGAACAGAAATACCAGAAAACTCAAGCGGTTAGCGGCATCACTTTTCCACGCAAAGGCAATGGAATTGTCTTTCACGGTACGCGCAGAATCTATCAATTGCTGACAATAATGCCGTTCGCGGTTACTGGCACGAATTTGCTGGATAGCCTCCAGCGTTTCCGTCAACGCCTGTTGAAAAACTTCATACGCGGAATTTTCCTGCGCTTTAAGATGCTTAACACGCGCTCCCACAGCGCGGGTGAAATAAATCACCACAGGGTTGAGCAACAGAATAAATAAACCCAATTGCCAGTGCATCCATAACAAAATGACCGCCGTACCCACCACCGTTAAACAGGCAACCAATAATTTACTGACCGTTGAGCCGATAAAATTATCAATGGTATCGAGGTCGGTAACTAAATGCGTGACCACCGTTCCCGTTCCCAGACTTTCATATTCCGACATGGAAATAGTTTGCAAATGCGCTATCAGTTTACTGCGAATCCGAAACACAATGTCTTTGGAAATAAAGGTAAATTGCCGCGATTGAATAATGTTGAACACAATGGAAACAATGCGCAACAACAAACTGGCGACCAGCACCACGCCGATGTACAGCACGGGTAATTGATATTCGACAGGCGTAGCCAGATTAATCGTATGAACAACAAGGCTCGGCTTTTTTAACAACACCTCATCAACCAGTAACGGCATCAATAACGGCACAGGTACACTGGCAATCGTAGCGAGGATGGCTAATAAATGCGCATAAACCAATGGTTTTTTATGTTCTAAGGCTATTTGATAGATGGTTTTCCAACTATAAATAGCGGTGTTTGCTGGTGATTGCATCATTACATCGCTGGGGGATTTTTATAAGTGTCAATTATATCTGTCCCGCGTCCCTTTAGGGAAAACAAAAGCGTTAATCGGTTTTTGTAGTTGCAAATATATTATAGAAAAATATCGCAGAAACAAAAAAATCCCCGCTAACATTCATTAGCGGGGATGGATTAGTAACAAACCTAATCTTGCAATTAAATCCTCTATGACAGCTAATTAAACAAAATCAACAACCTGATGAGCCTGTACGCCAACGAGTTCAATTTGCGTATTAAACTCAGGCAACTCAAGCTCACCGACTGCCAAACTGGCATCCATCACATCATGGTCATAACCAAGCACATGACCGAACTCATGAGTCACAGTCGATAGCAAATCAACCATGTGCAGATTAACCTCGCCTTCACCTGTCCACCAACCGTGACCAGCCGCATCATCATCAATCGTCACCACATTCGCCGCATCGGTTAGCCCCAACTGAGTGCCACCCAAATCAGCAATTTTGACTTGAGTCTCTCTGAGCAGCGACAAATCAACACTATCCGCACCATGTTGCGCCCAAAAATCAATCGCCTGATCGACAACCTGTTGAAGTTCGGCATCCGTTAGCACAGGCGCGTGACTATCTTGAGCAGCTTCGCCATCAAGCATCAAAGCCCCGAATTTAGGTGCCAAGGTGATACCTTTGCTATCGGTTTCTTCTATAGTGCCGTTTTTGCCTACGTCGGTGGTGAAAGTGTATTTCACCGTTGGCCAATTTGCTGGGTTCAATCCCACATGTGAACCTTTCACCGCATTAGTGTCGTATTTAACCGAGATCACATACAACGAACCAACTTTATCTGGCGTAAAATTAACAGTAACATCACCCGTATTGACACCAGTACCCAACACAATTTGATTGTTGTTCAGTTGAACCTGGGTGACAGTATCACCTGCATCAATGCCATTGCCATCAAGATCAGTGACTTTGAAGAGATTGACATCATTCTTGGTCGCAGTAAATGCCTTGACAAAGTCATTACCCTTGTCAAAATAATTGTCACTTTGATCGATAAATACGGTCATCAAATCAGGAGCCGATCCAGTATCTGGACCATCAAACCCTTTGATAGTATTGGAAAGACCCGTGTAGTAGAAAAACACACCAGGGTTGGTGTTATTAATCAAATCACCCTTAACCCCATACTGCACAACCCCACCCTGACTAGCGTAGTAATCACTAAAATCCTGTGATGTACCGTTTATATACTGCTGAGCAGTCGTACCAGTCGGTGCAATCTGAGCAACATCTATACTATCGGTAATAGTGGTGGTCACTGCCGCGTTCACTACTGTGGCACTTGAACTCGCCAAGTTGACCTTGAAGACCTCAGGACCTTCAACGATGCTGTCCTGAAGGGTTGCCACTTGGAAATGAATTAGCGTCGAACCTACGGCCAAATTACTGCCACTGGTGTTGGTCGCCGTAACAGAGATAATGCCATTCGCGCCCGTGCTGATACCATTGAGAGTGATACCCGTGCCGACCACCAGTCCTGCCTGTAGTAGTGCGGAAAAGTCGGTACCTTCGGTAGCCGTGCCGGAAGCGGTGTCAATCGTAAAAGTTACGCTTTGACCAGTGCCCAGACCGATACCGCTCAGGTTGACGGCGTAATTGCTGGTAGTCGCTCCTTCCACAACCGAGGTTGGCCCAGTGAGAGTGATCGCCAATATATTGCTATCGAGAATGTCGCCGGTACCTTGAGGGTCAACAACGCTCACCACCGGATTGCTGGGCGTACCCAGCGTGACTTCCACGGTTTCAGTGCCTTCGACCAAGCTGTCAGTCAACGTCGGTACCGTCACCGTGCCACTGCTTTCGCCTGCCAAAATGGTGACCGTAGCGGGTTGACCATTGTAGTCGAGCACGGGGGTCGCGGTGCCCGCATACGTCAGCGGAATGGTGATATTACTGGTTGAGGTACCACCGCTTAAGGTCACGGTGTAGATCAAGTCATTGCCTTCATTCACCGCGATGGCATTACTGATGGAAACGGTCAGTGCTGGGCTGACTAGATTAGTAGGCTCAGTATTTGTATTGTTAGCAAGATTCGAATCACTATTGATTGATGTAATGCTGACGCTGTTGAGTAAATCTTGAGTCGTGCTACTTGTTGGGGCGGTATTTTTAACTTGAACCGTGACGGTGAGAAGCTGAGATTGCCCAGGAGAGAGCGCACCGAGGCTCCAAGTTACCGTATCCGCCGCTGTGCCGTTATCCGCCCAAGTTCCACTATTGGATGCTGAGAAAAAGGTCAGATTCGAATCAAGAGTATCTGTAACAACAACACCGTTAGAAACTGTGTCTGTTGAATTGTTTTTGGCGAGGATGGTATAGGTGAAGGTGTCACCAGGTTTTAAATTTGTCGGATCAACGCTTGGAGTGGCGGTAAGGTCGATAGGATTGGTGGTAGCATCGGGACTATCACTTTTAATCACTGATAGATCAGCAGAAGCTGAGAAAAAGTCCCCAACCTGTAAGAGTGGTACAGTCTGATTTCCTGTACTGATGTCCGCATTTTTACCTCCTCCAGTAATGACTATTGGTCCTGAACCAGTTCCAGCCCCAAAGATGCTGGTTTGAACATTACCCGTGACACTACTCGTGATTGTATTTTTAAGTACCACCCAAACTTCAACGATAACTTTGTCACCGTCGGTAAGACCACTGACGGTAATGTCAGAATGAATACGTTCGTTATTGCCTCCTACATCTAAAGTCGTTGTATGAATGCCAGTTACAGTGGCAAGAGCGCCAGTATCAGTGTATTGAGGATCTCCTTTATCTACGAAAGCAGCGAGAACTCCGTAGGCTGGATTGAAACCAAAATCACCACCACTGGTTGTTTTAGCCAACCACTCTGGTGTAACTGTAATAACACCGTTCTCTGGTGCGGTGCTACCGCTGACGGTAATTTCAATAAAAAACGGTACAATTTGACCTAATTCTAAATCCTTTGGTGTGAGTGAGGTAACTGCATCAAGATTACTAGGGATTGGAGGTGATGCATAAGCTTCAGCATTGGGTAGCGGATCAGTTGCACTGCCTGTTGGGTAAACACCACCATGAGAGGCTAGGTATTCTGCGGGGGTTAGCTTTTCATAAGTTGGTAAAAAAGGGGCTTTGTTTACCGCTGGATCAGCGGCATACCACTTAATAGTGTAACTCCCGCCACTATCGGTAAATGACATCGTTGCTGGCTCGCCGACAGATACATCATCGGTTGTGCCAAATGTACCGTCGCTACCTGTTTCGATTTGTTGGGCAGTGGCTAAGAAGGTTTCATTTAGGGAGTCGTCTGGGTTGACGTACCATTCGGTTTGGATACTGCCGTTTGCTACGCCGTCCAGATCACCTGTTCCGCCGTCGGTCACATACCACGGTTCGTGTCCTCCGCCTGTGTTGTTGCCTAGTGTGTCGTCGATGGTACCTAAAATACCGTCTGCACCAGCATCAGTAATATGCTGAATTTGCAGCTCTATTGTTGATCCTATGGTAAATCCATCGGCTGTGATGGTTGCTGTTTCGCCTGGGGCGTAGTCTGTTTTATTGGTTTTTATTGTTGCCATGACTGCATTCCTCGATGTAATGTTTTTATATAAGTTGAACGCTTTTGTGTGGCATTAACGAATGTCACTCTTGGCAGTCCGACTTTCCAAAACATCTTGGATTCGCAACTTTCTGCCCCTAGCTCACGCTAGGTTTAGCTTTAGATTAATTTATGCAACGTGGAGTAACGCTGCTAAATTTAAAAACGATCTGCTTTCTAATACGGTGTAAGCCTAAGGAAAAATCTTTACTATCGGCTAAGGTATTTAAAAATATAAAGTTCAGATTCTTCCTGCACTATTAAAAAAACGGGGATCTATTAATAGTGTGTTTGGTGTGAATCCATTCGTTATAAACATTAAAATGTAATTACAAACTGTAACTAAAAAAAACATTTCACTCCCTAACCGCGTTTTCATTATCACTTAAAAAATCAAAAATTCAATCATCTTGAATGGGGTATTAATAGGTAGATATTGGATATTAAAAATACCCAATGCGCTTTTATTTATATGAATTTATTGATATTTTTCTAAGAAGAAATTATTGTGTCATCGAAAAATCAACTGTGTAAAAATCTCTTGGAGCACTTATGAAAATCATACAATTTATATTGGTCAGTATTCTTTTGCTGTCTTCCACACTTATTTACGCCGATGACATCAGACGCGGCGGCTCTGCTTTTGCACGCATTGAGCCAAACGGCGATGTGCGTATTAATGGCAGCATCCAAGGTCGCTTTGAATCGAATGGCGATATTCGTGTCAATGGCAGTATCGAGGGGCGTATTGAAAGCGATGGAGGTATCCGTAAAAACGGTTCTTTGGTCGGCAAAGTGGAGTCTAATGGCGATGTGCGCATTAACGGCAGTATACAAGGCAGAATTGAGAGTGATGGTGATGTACGGGAAAACGGTTCTATTATCGGCTCGGCGCGTGGTATCGCAAAAGAACAGGCAGCGGTCATTTTCTTTTTTGGTTTTTTCTAATCATCATTTGATTCAATGAGTTATTTATTCACTACACATTTATCCTACACTTAATACAGGTTAATTTAGCTGTAAAGATAGGCTGTTGATACATTGATTGAATCAGGGTATATTTATATTTTAAGAAAAAGCCGACCCTATTGAAAGATAGGTACGGAAAGTTGTGGAGCCTATAAATGGAAAGCCAAACTGCCTTAAAAAGACCTGTAAAAAGGTCAATAAAGGCTGTTTGGTTTTTTTTTGGCAAATAAAAAGACTGACGCTACCGATTCTTTGTTACGTTAATCATTTGTCAACGGAGTGTGTGATGAAAAGTTTTTGTATTCCAACCCCAATTAAAAAACACAAGTCGCCTAAATATTCTCAGTGCTTGGCATTGGAAGCACGTCTGGTATTTGATGGTGCTGCGGTTGCGACCGCCGTAGACGCACAAAATACCAGTAATAATGATACTAATTCTGAGACTGTCAGTGTAGCGGCTATTGTGCCTGACGTAGCGGCAACGGTTGATTTCTTACCCGAAACAGCACCGCAAGCTGTTGATTACTTGCCTGACAGTAACGTAACAGACAATCAGTCTGAATTTTTTACCGCTAAAGATTCGGCTTTTATGCCTGCTGCGATGACTGAGCCAGCATCCACCATTATTGTTGTTGATCCGCGCGCCGATAATGCGGCATTGTTGTACTTAAATCCCCCTGTTAATACCCAAGTCGTGGTACTGGATGCCGCGCGCGATGGCTTTCAACAAATCGCCGAACTGTTACACACTCGCGAGGAAGTCACTGATCTGCATATTGTGCCGTGGACACAAGACCATCAGCAATGGCTGGGCAGTCAGTCATTGACTACCACTTTAGAGTCATCGGTCAGTAACAGTTTAATGAATTGGAACGACGGTCTTGCTGACAATGCCCAACTGGTGTTTCATGGACAAGATAGCATGGGATCTGGCTGGCTGAATCATCTCAGTG
>JAUYBJ010000065.1 GCA_030693155.1 Methylococcales bacterium | reverse complement strand
ATCACCTGTTCAGGTGATGTTAGCCGGAAAACAAGCCCTCTTGCCAAGGTAAAACTTAAATTGTGAGCGTTCTCGTGCCGATTGACTACCATTAGCAAGCGTTTAAATTATTTAGGTGGTATTTCGAGATGCCCATATATCTACGCTAACAACCCCGCCAGTTCAGCCTGTAAACCTTGCTCTAGTTCAGAAAAATAGTCATCTTTGCTGGTAATAGTCTGCGCTTGCAGACCTTGTATATCGGCTTCTAACGCGGCGATTTTGCTTTGTAATATCGCTTTGTCAGTAATGCTCAGGCGATCACCGCAAAGAAATATGGGGCGCAGGCGGACGCTTAATCGAATCCAAATTTATCAGCCGCGCCGCCGTGTTTACCTTCTTCATCGGCGAACGGTTTTTCGGAGTCATCACCGCCTATGTAGAAGGCGAAAATGCAGGCAACTACCACTTCACCAGCTCCCTGCCCGTGCAGATATTAAGATCTCTCGCACCCACTTTAGAACCATCAATAAAATCAACACCGGATAATGAAGTGGTGGTACTGCCCAGGTCAATCGCGGTTAAGCAACCGAAAACACTTTAGAACAATTATCAGGAATGTCTGTTTTCGCTTACGCTCAGATAAGCTATTCCAACCTACAACACTTAACAGTCTTTCGACTGTTTGACAAACTCATAATGCCGAACGAATAAAAACCTATGAGTTTCAAAATAAACAGCTGATGTTACGCACACCTCGCCCCGAAAGCGTACTATTAAAAGATGAACAGAGAAAATTTAGCTATATACACTGATTACTTGATATGCACTAGGCTCTGTTGACATTTGGTAAAATCGCTAACTATATCAGTAAGTTATGATTTTGCTATATATCTATAACTGATAGCTAAATTTTCTCTGTTCATCTTTTAATAGTACGCTTTCGGGGCGAGGTGTGCGTAACATCAGTTAAGTTAGTAGAATGCAAATGCAGTGGGAGTGGCTTTAGCCACGATTATCGTGGCTAAAGCCACTCCCACTGCTACAGCAAGGCTTTAAGTTCAGGCACGCACGAACCGCAGTTCGTTCCTGCTTTTAAACATTGCCCGATTTGTTGATGGGTGGTGAAACCGTGTTCTTTTATCGCGGCTTTAATGGTTTTTTCACCGACATTAAAACAGGCGCAGATAATCGCACCGACATCCGCACCGCCTAACGGTGGCTTGCCTGTCAGTAAGGCTTTATGTTCTGCTTTGGTGAGTTCCGTTTTGGCAAACAAACTGCTTAACCAGTTACGCTCGGCAAGATGATGATTGGGTGCGATAGAAATCACGGTGTCCAGTTGCTTATTCACTAAGCGTGCGGTGCGGTAGATGCCCTTCGCGCTATCTCGATATTCTTGCCATTGCGCTGGTGTATCTAGCTTGCTGTTAATAGACTCGTGCCAATTATCGGGCAAGGTATTACCTGCCAATTCATAACGATAAAAACCGTCAAGTTTACTTTTTATCCAATAGTCCGCCTCGGTGAGTTGTATTTCGTGGCGTGACAGGATAAAGCCTTGCCATAAAGGGGTGTAAGGTTTGATACGCACGGGGGTATGTTTGCTTTCAGGTTGTTTGGAAATCGGGTCAACCTCAGGATTGACCAACGCGCCCATGCGCCCATGACTGGCGTATTGCGCTGTCCAGTGCATCGGTACAAAGACATTGTCTTCGGTTTGGTTGTCGGTAATTTGCACACGCGCTATCATCGAACCCCATTCGCTTTCCAGCATAGCCAAGCTATTGGCGGATACTCCATACTGCTCAGCATCAGCAGGATGAATGTCGATAAACGGTTCAGGTTTATGGCGATTCAATTTTGCCGCCAGTGCGGTGCGTGTCATGGTGTGCCATTGGTCACGCAAGCGTCCTGTATTTAAAATCAGCGGGTAATCGGCAGTGGGTGCATTGACAGGCGGACGCGGGGTAACGGCGATAAATTGCGCTTTACCCGACGGCGTAAAAAATTGTCCATCAGCAAAAAAGCGCGCTCTGCCTTGTGGATATTGGGTATTAATCGGCCATTGTGTGGGTTGGAATTGTTCGTAATCAGTCGCGCTCATATCGGCAAGCGCGGATATGTCAAAATCGCGTTGTCCGTTATTTTCAAAGCCTGATAACGCTGCGTGTTCGCGGAAAATATCCACAGGGCTTTGATAATTGAATGCAGCCGCAAAACCCATACGGTGTGCAATTTGGGTGATTATCCACCAATCAGGTTGTGCATTGCCTGCGGGTTGTAATAATGCCCGTTGCCTTGAAATACGCCGTTCGGAATTGGTCACTGTGCCGTCTTTTTCACTCCAGCCTTGCGCGGGTAATAATACATGAGCGAGGGCGGTGGTATCGGTGTCAGCGATACAATCGGATACCACGACAAATTCACAACGTTGTAAGGCTTGTTTGATTTTATCGGCATTGGGCAAACTCACTACAGGATTGGTGCCCATAATCCACACGGCTTTTATGTTGCCTTCATGGATGGCATCAAATAACGCAACGGCGGGTAATCCTGCTTCTCTGGTGATATTGGGTGCGTTCCAAAAACGGGCGACGGTATCGGCATCGCTGAACTCAATATGCGCGGCGAGTTGGTGTGATAAACCGCCGACTTCCCGCCCGCCCATGGCATTGGGTTGTCCTGTTAATGAAAACGGTCCGCTACCAATTTTGCCGATTCTGCCTGTGGCTAAGTGGCAGTTGATAATGGCGTTGACTTTATCGCTGCCCGATGAGGATTGATTGATACCTTGGCTGTACAGGCTTAATACTTTGTTGGTGGTGGTGAACCAATCATAAAAACGTTGTACGTCCTGTACACTGAGCTGGCAGTGTTCGGCTACTTGCTCTATCGAGTAACCGTGATTGATGTTGCCTAATGCAGAACCGAACCCTTCGGTATGGGCTTGGATATAGTTTAAATCCAGCGCGTTATGATTATAAAGATACGACAGCAAGCCATTGAACAACCACGCATCACTGCCGCTGGCTAACGGTAAATGCAAATCGGCAATATCACAACTAGCAGTACGGCGCGGGTCGATAACGACAATTTTTAAGGCAGGATTGGCTTCTTTGGCGGCGCGTATACGCTGAAAACTGACGGGATGACACCATGCGGCATTGGAACCGATAAGAATAATCAGTTCCGCGTGTTCGTAATCTTCATAGCAGTTCGGCACGGTATCGGAACCGAACGCGCGTTTATGTCCTGCTACAGAGGAGGACATACACAAGCGGCTGTTGGTATCCATATTGCCGCTGCCGATAAAACCTTTCATCAGTTTGTTGGCGACATAATAATCTTCAGTCAGTAACTGCCCTGAACCATAAAACGCCACCGCATCCTGCCCATGTTCGGCAATCACTTTGCTAAAAGTATCCGCTACTACGTCGAGTGCGTCCGTCCAACTGGTTTCACGTCCATAAACTCTCGGTTGTAATAGTCTGTTAGTCAGTTGAATGGTCTCGCCTAAGGCTGAACCTTTAGAACAAAGCCGTCCGAAATTGGCAGGATGGGTGATGTCTCCACTGATAATAAGCCGATGTTGTTGTTCATCGACGTTTGCACTAATGCCACAGCCGACACCGCAGTAGGGGCAAGTAGTTTGGATAATTCTGTTCATTTTATAAGTCAGGAACCGTCATCACGCCTTCAGCCACCATCACCGCCGAACCGCCGACGCGAATGGTCAGTAATTTTTCGCCTTTGTAATCCATTTCTAAATTCAATACACTGCGGCGATGCTGGTTGTCACCTCTATCGACCGCAAAGGTATAAGTGCCTTTTTGCATAAAATCAAACGAACACAAATACGAGGCGAACGCAGGCATGGCATTACCAACGGGCGGGTCTTCATACGCACCAATCTGTGAACCCAGCAAGCGCACATTAAAATCTGAATCGGTAAACGGGGTTTTTGGGGAAAATAGTAAAATTTCCTGCGCGGCAGTTTGCGGTGCGCTGGATTGATTCCACGCGGCATCGTTAAATTTAGCGTTGCGCACCGTTTCATATTGCCACACAGGAACGACCAGATAGGGTAATCCGCAGGAAACAAGTCGGGTACTGTATTTTTTATGATCCAGTTCTGACACCTCTATGGATAGAAAGCGTGCCAGTTCATCATCACTAGGTGCAAAGCGGTCGATAATGGAGCTGACTTTGCGGGTAAACTGAATAAAGTCAGGTTTGGCATTGTCAGCGGTGACATTGACTTCCACCGCGCCCGCAGGTTGTTGAAATATAATTGAAGTCGTGGGTGCGTCTAAACGCAGTTCGCCGCAACTGGCTAATACGAATGCAGTGGCAATCACTGGATGTCCTGCAAAATCCAGTTCAGTGAGCGGCGAAAAAATCCGCATCACGCGCATGGTACTTTGTTTATTCGGATGAAACACAAACACCGTTTCCGATAAATTCAATTCACGCGCTACCAACTGCATTTGGGTTTGGCTCAAACCTTCTGCATTGGGAAACACCGCTATTTGCGCACCGCTGAATATCTGCTTGGTGAACACATCAGCGATGTAATAGTTGTACTTCATGCGACTGCCTCGTGTTGCCGTGCGTTGGTGCTGGTTTCGATAATGTGCCGCAACAGCGAGACTGAGCGGGTATCGACTTCCACGCTGCCTTGATTGATACGACACGCATACACAGGCACAGCAATGGTTTCATCTTCTGTACAAATCCCCGTTTGTAAATCGAAATGCTGTTTGTATAACGGCGAGGCCACGACAGGATTGCCGTGCATATCACCGATAATACCGCGTGATAATACATTGGCTTTGCCGATGGGATCGTAATTACCAATCGCGTACACAGCTGGCTCATGATCAGGCAGGTAAAAAATCGCTACCTGTAAGTCGTTCACCAACGCACACACGCCCGAATTTTCTTGTAAATCAGTCAAATTACACAAATTTGTCCATTCCATCACGCCACCTCTACCAGATTAAAATGTTTGCGTTCATCTTCACGCGCGGGACGAATCTGTCCGCGTTCTTCGACGAATACCACGTTATCATCAGCCGCGTCACTATTAATAAAATGACGGAAGCGTTTGAGTTTGTTTTCATCTTCAATAGTCGTTTTCCATTCACATTGATAAGTATCAATCACAGTCTGCATTTGCTCTTCCAACTGCTCACACAAGCCCAGTTTGTCTTCAATGACCACGGATTTGAGAGTGTCCAGACCGCCTTCCATGTTTTCCATCCATACCGAGGTGCGCTGTAAACGGTCGGCAGTGCGCACATAAAAACTCAAGAAACGGTCGATGTATTTGATTAAGGTTTCCTTATCCAACGCGGTGGCAAATAAATCCGCATGGCGCGGTTTCATACCACCGTTGCCGCAGACATATAAATTCCAGCCGTTTTCGGTCGCAATAATGCCGACATCTTTACTCTGCGCTTCGGCGCATTCACGCGTGCAACCCGATACCGCGAATTTGATTTTATGCGGCGAACGCAAACCTTTGTAACGATTTTCCAGTTCAATCGCCAAGCTCACGCTGTCATCAACGCCGTAACGACACCAAGTGCTGCCGACACAGGATTTAACGGTACGCAGTGATTTACCGTAAGCGTGACCCGATTCAAACCCCGCATCAATCAGTTCTTTCCAGATGAGCGGTAATTGTTCCAGCGTTGCACCGAATAAATCCACCCGCTGACCACCAGTGATTTTGGTGTACAGGTTGTATTTTTTGCCGACCTGTCCTAAGACAATCAGCATATCTGGGCTGATTTCCCCGCCAGCAATGCGCGGCACCACAGAATAAGTCCCGTCTTTTTGGATGTTAGCGAGAAAATTATCATTGGTGTCTTGTAAGCCCAGATGATCTTTTTCCAGAATATATTCATTCCATTGTGAAGCAAGAATATTACCGACTGTCGGTTTACAAATTTCACAGCCCAAACCTTTGCCGTGTTTAGCGATTAGGTCACCAAAGGTTTTGATTTGTTCCACACGCACCAAAGTATGCAGTTCCTGACGCGTATAAGCAAAGTGTTCGCATAAATCAGTATTGACCGCATAGCCCTGTTTAGCCAGTTCGGAATTTAATACCGATTTCACCAACGCAGCACAACCACCACAACCTGTTATTGCTTGTGTGCGGGCTTTTAAATCGTCTACTGTCGTACAACCTGCTTCAATAGCGGTACAAATATTGCCTTTCGTGACGTTATAACAGGAACAAATCGTTGCCGAAGCGGGCAGGGCATCAGGGCCTAAACCGACTGATTCATCGGAACGGTGCGGCAAAATCAGCGCGTCTGGATTTTCGGGTAATTCAATGCCGTTTAAACAATACTGCAACAGCGTACTGTAACCTGAGGCTTCACCGACCAACACCGCGCCCAATAATTGTTTACCATCTGCGCTGACCACGAGGCGTTTGTAAATTTCTTCCGCATCATTCTGGTAGGCATACACTAGCGCACCCTGACTCCGCGCATGAGCATCACCGATACTGGCAACATCCACGCCCATGAGTTTGAGTTTGGTACTCATATCCGCGCCCGTAAAACTGCTGTAGATATTGCCTGATAAATTTGCCACTACGGTACGCGCCATGGCATAACCAGGGGCAACCAGACCGTAAATCATGCCATTCCACAAGGCGCATTCACCAATCGCATAAATATCAGGATCTGAGGTTTTACAATCATTATCAATGACAATGCCGCCACGTTGCCCGACTTCCAGACCACAGGCGCGGGCTATGTCATCACGCGGACGAATCCCTGCTGAAAACAGCACGATGTCGGTTTCCAGTTCTTCCCCATCGGCGAAGCACATTTTATTAACGCAGGTTTCACCATCGGTAATCAGGCTGGTATTTTTGCCCGTATGGACAACCACGCCTAATGCTTCAATTTTGCGTCGTAGCATCGCGCCGCCCGCTTCATCGAGTTGCACTGCCATCAAGCGTGGGGCAAATTCTACGATGTGGGTTTCCAAACCCAAGTCTTTTAACGCTTTAGCGGCTTCCAAGCCTAATAAACCGCCGCCGACTACCGTGCCGACTTTACCCGTTTTTGCAGCGGCCGCCATGGCTTCAAGGTCTTCAATGGTGCGATATACTAAACATTGCGCTCTGTCATGACCCTCAACAGGCGGGACAAATGGATAAGAACCTGTGGCTAATACCAGTTTATCGTAGACAACAGAAACGCCTTTGGCTGAGGTAACCGTTTTAGCAACGCGGTCAATGGTAGCGGCTTTATCGCTCAGATGAAGGGTAATGTCGTGTTGCTCAAAAAAGCCCTCTTCTACTAATGATAATTCTGCCGCACTGGTTCCAGTAAAAAATGAGGATAAATGCACACGGTCATAAGCGGGGCGGGCTTCTTCGCAGAAAGTAACGATGTGGTATTGCTCTTTCACAGAACTTGCGACTAGGCTCGCTAAAAAATGCTGCCCCACCATACCGTTACCGATAACGACCAGTGTTTGTTTGTTGCTCATGATTTACCTCGGAGATACTGTTAATAGCTTTTTATTGATAAAGCAAAGCCTGTGCCATAGATGGCAAGTGTTTATTTTGGTGTGTTAGCTAGTACGATTCAGGTAATTGTTGACTATATGGCGCACCAAAATGGAGCGTTAAAATAAGAGTGTGCATTAAAATGTACGGTATCAAGCTCTATATTAGAGACGCTTTCCTCGTCCTCGCCTAAAAGGTTGGCAGTGGCTTAAATACCTGTTGTGGTGGTCTTAATGATTGCTAGCCCTTAAAGGGCTGGCAGTCGTGTCTAAAGCAGAATCAATACATCACCAAATGATAAGCACAGTTAATTGGCACACAATGTGCTTAATTCATTATAAGTTCACTTTATTGACGAGAAGCCCCCGATGCCTGCGCAAAACTTTAATCTCTTTTCCTTCACTGGAAAAATGAAAATCCTGCATAGCACTTGGATTGCTTTTTTCATAACTTTTGTTGTCTGGTTTAACCATGCGCCTTTAATGATGGTGATTGCGGAAACCTTGGGCATGGATAAAGCGCAAATTAAAACCATTTTAATTTTAAACGTGGCACTCACCATTCCAGCGCGTATCGCCATCGGTATATTAGTGGATAAGTTCGGCCCGAAACGCACCTACTCCACCTTATTGGCATTGGGCAGTATTCCGTGTTTTATGTTTGCCTTTGCCGAGAGTTTTGAACAACTGGCATTAGCACGGTTTTTATCGGGCTTTATCGGTGCAGGTTTTGTTATCGGCATCCGTATGGTGGGCGAGTGGTTTCCTGCTAAACAAGTCGGTATTGCCGAAGGTATTTATGGTGGCTGGGGCAATTTTGGTTCAGCGGCGGCGGCGGGACTTTTGCCTGTTCTGGCGTTGTGGTTTGGTGGTGCAGACGGCTGGCGGTATGCGATTGCCAGTACGGGTTTAATCTCTTTGCTGTATTCGGTAGTGTATTTTTTCAGCGTATCCGATACGCCCAAAGGTTCAACGTATTTCAAACCGAAAAAATCAGGGGCGATGGAAATCAGCAGTTATGGTGATATGATTTTTTACATCATCATGACTTTGCCGCTGTACGCAACTTTGAGCTTATTAACATGGAAACTGTCGTCCTCGGCAGGTGAAAATTTATTGACCATGCCGATAGCAATAGCCATTCATGTCGGTATCTGGCTGATGTACGCTTATAACGTTTATAAAATTATCCATTTGAATTATGAACATTTACAACAGCCGATAGAAGAAATTCACCGTTATAAATTCAAACAAGTGGCGGTATTGGATTTGGCTTACTTTATTACCTTTGGTTCAGAACTTGCCGTAGTGTCGATGTTGCCGTTATTTTTCTTCGATACTTTTCATGTTTCACAAGACATCACCATGGTACAGGCGGGTTTATTGGGCGGCAGCTTTGCGTTTATCAATCTGGTCGCCAGACCGATGGGCGGGTGGTTAAGCGATAAATTCGGACGCAAGCTGTCATTAAGCGTGTTTGTCTTGGGCTTGGCGGCGGGTTATTTCAGTATGTCGCAAATTACCTCGGAATGGTCAATTGCCATTGCGGTATTATTAACCATGTCCTGCTCGTTTTTTGTCTCCGCAGGTTGTGGCGCGGTGTATGCCATTGTGCCATTAATCAAACGCCGCATGACGGGACAAATCGCGGGCATGGTCGGTGCTTATGGTAATGTCGGCGGGGTGTTGTTTTTAACTATCCTGTCATTCGTCTCGTCATCGCTGTTTTTTATCATCATTGCGGGCGTGGCGTTAGTTGTCTTGCTTGCCGTGCAGTTTATTGATGAGCCTAAAGGTCACATGGCAGAAGTGCTGGAAGATGGTTCGGTGGAAATGATTGAAGTAGGTTGATGCTCAAACTCCAGAACGCGTGAACAGATTTAAAGAATACATACTCTCCTATGTTTGTTAGTAACTCAGTGCAGGGATGCACCTTTTTTTAGCCAGAGCCCATTATGAAACTAACGATAAGCATCGGCTATGCCAGCGATAAAGGCATTAAAGCGGATAATGAAGATTTTTTTGGATCACTCATTCCGAAAGAACCGCAACTCACTTTTAAAGGTATTGTCGCCGCCATTGCCGATGGCATGAGCGGCAGTGATGCGGGCAAGCAAGCCAGTCAGTGTTGCGTGACCAGTTTTTTAGCCGATTATTACAGTACCCCTGATTCGTGGTCGGTCAAACAGGCGGGGCAGAAAATTTTATCAGCAACAAATTCATGGCTATACAGTCAAGGGCAAGTACGCTGTCACTCTCCCAAAGGCATGGTCAGCACGCTGAGTATTCTGGTCTTAAAATCCACCAGCGCAAGTATTTTTCATATCGGTGATTCGCGTATTTATCGCTTACGGCAAGGGGGGTTGGAACAGCTTACCCGTGATCATCGGGTCTGGGTGACAAAAGATAAAAGTTATCTTAACCGCGCCATGGGCATAGAACCGCGACTGGAAGTCGATTATCAAACGTTCGCCTTGGAAACAGGTGATGTGTTTATTATGACCACAGACGGCATTCATGATTTTATTGATGAAAAAATCCTGAAAACCGTACTGCAAAATGGCGATGATTTAACCGAACAGGCCGTCGCCATCCTGCAATTTGCCAGCGAGAATCACAGTGATGATAATCTCACCTGCCAACTGATTAGAATTGATGACTTACCCGAAGTCAAAGAAGACGAAATTATTCGCAGTCACGTTAATTTACCGTTTCCACCACCGTTAGAAGTCGGCATGATGCTGGACGGTTATCGCATTGAAGCAGAATTGCACTCCAGTAAGCGCACCCAAATTTATAAAGCCGTTGACACCTTCACTTACACGCCTGTGATTTTGAAAGCCCCATCGGTGCTTTATGATGACGACACGCATTATATTGAACACTTTTTACATGAAGAATGGGCGGGTAAACGCATTCGGCATGACAATGTGTTGAAAGTGCTGAGTACGCCGCGCAAAAAAACCGCATTGTATTATGTGACTGAATTGATTGATGGCAGATCACTACGGCAATGGATGGAAACCCATCCCAAACCTGATATTAAAACCGCCAGACACATCATTGAACAAATTGCCAAAGGTCTACAAGCATTTCACCGTATGGAAATGATTCATCAGGATTTAAAACCTGAAAATATTATGTTTGATGATAATGGCGTGCTGAAAATTATTGATTTTGGTTCGGTGAAAATTGCAGGTATTTCGGAAATCGCTCCGCTGGTCGATGAAAATTTACTCGGCACGGTCAATTACACTGCGCCTGAATTTCACACGGGGCATACGGGGACAGTGAAGTCGGATTTGTTTTCCTTGGGCGTGATTGCTTATGAATTATTAAATGGCGCGTTGCCGTTCGGGCAAAGTATGCCTGAAAAACCCACAGCAATGAATGTGCAAAAACTGGTTTATATGCCCAGTGTGTATCGCAATGAAATGGTGCCAGCATGGATGGATAGCGCGTTACGCAAAGCCACAGCAATTGATCCGAAACTGCGTTACGACACGCTGTCAGAGTTTTTGTATGACCTTGAAACACCCAATCCCGCGTTTTTAAAAGGTGAGCAGTTTGTGCCGTTAATTGAACGTAATCCCTTGAGATTCTGGAAAGGATTGTCGGTGTTATTGCTGATTAGTAATTTGATTTTGTT
>JAUYBJ010000132.1 GCA_030693155.1 Methylococcales bacterium | reverse complement strand
CCGAATATATGGCTGCAATCTTGATCTCTGTGAATGACATTATTATGAAACTAATACTTGCAATAATTGAGGAGTCCATATATGTGCCGACGATAAAAGGCGCATCATTCGCGTGGATTTTCTCGAACGATGCGCTTCGTGCCTCAGCACGTCCTATGATTAACGAACCTTATCGCGTTCGACTTTAATTATTCTATAAGTAGTTGCTCAACCTCATTTGTTTTCAAATTGAACAAACATATAGTTTCCTTTTTTATCATTGCACCAAACTGATTCTGATACATTGCAACATTATCAATAACAAAAATTTTATCTTCTTTAATACCTGAATCACCTGGACGAAAGCTACCAAAATTAGGTGATAGTATTCCTCCCCAATCAATTGTTGATACCGCCTCTTTTTCTGCTGCACGTTTGCACCCTACTTTGATTTCAACACTTGCATTAGAGTTTAAATTAATAATATCGGCATTATCTTTGCAGACTTTATAGTTTTTTGAACAGGCATCTTTATAATCAATCAAGGCTTGTTCTTTTGATGGTGCGTGAATTTCACCTTGACTCGTCCAATTACCATCATCCAGCTTAAAATCTTGCTCCCAAGTTTTGTTGCCTTTTTTTCGCGTCAACTTAGCATGAATCATTCCTCCATCCCTTTTAGACCAACAGCCAGTAATTGTTACTGCTCTATCACCTAAAACCTGCCAAGCATCATCTGGGCTTTTTAATCTGGCTATCGGAATGGTCACGGTCATTAAATAATCGTAGTCTTGATTTGTGAGTTCTATGTTGCCACAAGGTTGGGTTGATATTGTGGCGATAATTCTATTCCCCCAATCCCCAGTCCAAGTTTTGTTTTTGTCTGTTTCTGTTGTCAGTTCAGGCTTTGATTGTTGTGTTTTTAATGCTGGCGTTTCTGGCTGGATTGGCTGTTCAGAAACAGTGGTTTGTTTAAGTGGCGTAGTCTGAGTTATAGGTTGTTGAATTGTCATCTTCTCTTTTTGTACATCGGAATTGTAAAAATAAATAACAAGTATCCCCAAAGATAAACCACTAACCACTTGAAAAAAAGAAAGATTCTTTGATATTTTTACACCACAAGATGGGCATATATTTGCCTTGTCGCTGACTTGATGCTGACATTCTTTACATTTAATTAAAGCCATTGTTTTTACCTTTTGTTTAATTCGTAACAAGTCCGTAGGTCGGGTTAGCGATAGCGTAACCCGACAATCTTGTCGCATTGTGTCGGGTTACGCTACGCTAACCCGACCTACAAAAAACCTACCCCCGCAACGCCTTCAACACCGCCTGCATGGTCGTATTAGCATCACCAAACAACATCCGCGTGTTTTCCATGACAAACAACGGATTACCTACACCTGCGTAACCTGAAGCCATACTGCGTTTTAATACAATCGTGGTTTCGCCTTTCCAGCATTCCAGTACGGGCATACCTGCAATTGGGCTGTTTGGGTCGGTGATGGCTGATGGATTAACAATGTCATTCGCGCCGATGACGATGGAAACATCGACTTTGCCCCAGTCTTCGTTGATTTCATCCATTTCAAATACGATGTCATAAGGCACTTTGGCTTCTGCCAATAACACGTTCATGTGACCGGGCATACGACCTGCGACGGGGTGAATACCGAAACCGACTTTTTTGCCTTTATCGCGTAACAGTTTGGTAATTTCATACACCGTGTGTTGGGCTTGGGCGACTGCCATGCCGTAACCGGGGATAATCATGATATTTTTTGCCGCCAATAATAATTGCGCGGTTTCTTCGGCTTCTATCGGTTGAACTTCACCTTCAATTGCCGCCGCTTCACCACCTGAGGCAGTACCAAAACCACCTGCAATCACGCTTAAGAAATGGCGATTCATGGCGCGGCACATGATGTAACTCAGAATTGCGCCGCTACTGCCGACTAACGCGCCTGTGACGATGAGCAAATCATTGTTAAGCATGAAACCTGTTGCCGCCGCTGCCCAGCCTGAATAGCTGTTGAGCATGGACACCACGACGGGCATATCCGCGCCACCGATTGCCATCACCATGTGAATACCGAAAATCAGGGCAATCACGGTCATCATGGCAAGCGGGATTAATGGGTCGTCGCCTGTTTCAATGGCTTGTAAAAACATCCAGCCCAACACGATAGAGGCGATTAATAAGCCTAAGTTGAACCAATGTCTGCCGGGTAACAATAATGGTTTGCCGCTGATGCGTTCGCTGAGTTTGCAAAAGGCAATCACTGAGCCTGAAAAAGTGACCGCACCGATTAATACGCCGAGGTAAATTTCCAGTACATGAATGGTTTTTTCCACACCTTCAATCACAACGGTGTTATCCATGAAGTTGGCGTAACCGACCAGCACCGCCGCCATACCGACCAAGCTGTGCATGATGGCGACCAGTTCGGGCATTTGGGTCATTTCAACTTTTAATGCCGCTGCCGCACCGATTGCTCCGCCGATTAACAAGGCAATAATCAATATCTCGTAAGTGGTAACCGACGCGCTTAAGGTGGTGGCAATAATGGCAATTGCCATGCCCAACATTCCGTAATAATTGCCTTTACGCGCGGTTTCTTGATTGCTTAAACCACTTAAACTCAAAATGAACAAAATGGTGGCAACGATGTAAGACATCGCAACTAAACTGTGAGTCATCATAATGTTCTCCGATTATTTTCTGAACATTTCTAACATACGACGGGTGACTAAAAAGCCACCTGCAATATTGATAGAAGCAAGAAGTATGGCAAGTCCCGCTAATATTCTAACGGTCATTTCAGGTTGGGAAATCTGCACTAACGCGCCGATAACAATAATGCCGCTGATGGCGTTGGTGACGCTCATCAATGGCGTGTGCAGCGAGGGCGAGACGTTCCATATCACTTGATAACCGACAAAACAGGCTAAAACAAATACGGTGAAATGTGCCATAAACGATTCGGGTGCGACCGCACCGACACTGAATAATACTAAACCCGCTATCAGCAACGGTAACAGCTCTTTAAACGGGTGTTTAGCAACTGACACATGATCGACAGCGGCGGCAGGTGCAGCCGCAGGTTTTGCAGGTGCGGCGGATAAGGTAGGCGGTGGTGGCGGCCAAGTAATTTTGCCTTCTTTAATCACCGTTGTGCCGCGTATCACTTCGTCTTCCATATTGACGTTCAGCTCACCGTCTTTTTTCGGACATAGTTCAGTGAGTAAATGGCGTAAATTAGTGGAATACAGTTGGCTGGATTGGTTGGCTAATCGGCTGGGCAGATTGCTATAACCGATAATGGTTACGCCATGTTTAACGACGACCGCATCTTTTTCGGTCAGATCGCAGTTACCGCCTTGTTCTGCGGCTAAATCGACAATGACGCTACCCGCTCGCATGGACGCTACCATGTCGGCAGTGATGAGTTTCGGTGCAGGGCGACCGGGAATTAACGCGGTGGTGACGATAATATCAACTTCTTTGGCTTGTTCGGCAAATAACGCCATTTCAGCGGCGATAAATTCAGGGGACATGGTTTTGGCATAACCGCCTGTGCCGCCGCCTTCTTCTTTGAAGTCGAGCATCAAAAATTCCGCGTCCATGCTTTCGATTTGTTCTTTGACTTCGGGACGGGTATCAAAGGAACGCACGATTGCGCCCATGCCTTTGGCGGTACCGATTGCCGCGAGTCCTGCAACCCCTGCGCCGATAACCAACACTTTTGCGGGTGGAATTTTACCTGCGGCGGTCATTTGTCCTGTGAAGAAACGTCCGAAATGTTGTGCGGCTTCAACGATAGCGCGATAGCCCGCAATGTTTGCCATTGAGCTGAGCGCGTCGCATTTTTGCGCACGCGACATTCTAGGTACGCTGTCCATTGCCAATACGGTGGCATTTTTTGCCGCCAGTTTGTCCATTAATTCAGGTTGCTGAGCTGCCCAGATAAAGCTGATGAGTCGTCCGCCTTCGGGGAGTAAATCAACTTCATGAATACCTAATTCGGGGTGTTGTTCAGGAGCGCGAACTTTCATGATAATGTCCGCCTCTCGCCATAATGTCACCGCATCGGGCAACACCTCCACGCCAACGGCTTGATAGGCTGCATCAGAAATGTCGGCGTTTAAACCCGCGCCGCTTTCTATACAGACTGAAAAGCCCAGTTTCATAATTTGTGCGGCAGCGTCGGGCGTGGTAGCGACACGTTTTTCACCAAGGTGAATTTCTTTAGGGATACCAATCTTCATACAGTCTCCTGTGGGTGTGATTTAGTGCATAAAAAGCGAAAGTCTTAGTTTCGGGTGAAACCAAACTTACTGAGCATAGAAGATTGGCGGTAGGTTTTCAATAAAAAACCTATTTTGAATGCAGGATGCTGTGTGTTTTACACAAGCCGAATGTGAGTTTTACTCTTGATGGGAAAGTAATAAATGGTTTTCGGGTTCGCCCTGTAGGTAGGAGGCACTGGGATCAATGATGAAGTTGCCGTTCATTGCGGTGCGCCCCAGCAGCATACGGAACTGCATATTGTCGCGATTGGTGAGGGTTATTTCCGCGCTGATGAGCGACTGTCCGATAAGTAATTGTGATTCAATGACATAACGCCGCTGTTTGTGTCCGCCCGAATCAGATACAAAACGGCGATCTTTAATGGGCGCGTGGCATTCAATCACTGTGTCGGTGTGTTTTTGCTCAGGGTGAATGGCAAACATCACCCAACGCCGTCCGCCTTTACGGTAAGGATCCAGTGCGAAAGCGTGCAGCGCAGACGAACGCGCCCCTGTGTCGATTTTAGCTTTGATGTGTTGGAGATTAAGCTCAGGCAATGTCACCCATTCGCGCCAGCCTAATAAAGGGAGTTGTGTCATATTGAAATACGATACCCAGCTTAGTTACTGATTATGTTGTCTGACATTTTATTGCCCGATTTAGTATTCGCCTGCCGTCCACGGCGATAATGATTATTACCGCGTTTTTTGTTGTTGCGGGCTTTTACCCGTCGTATATCGAGTTTTTGCTGATTGATTTCTACCGTTTTTAGGTGTTGAAATATGTCCAGCGGCATTTCATCGGGTAAATTGACCAGCGTGTACAAATCTTGAATGTTGACGTTGTTGATGTTGTTTTTATCAACGCCAGATTCTTCTATCAACACTTGTTTAAGTGTATCTAGGTTGAGCTGGTGCTTACTGCCGACATCCAAGCGATAACGCACCATTTTTATGTTGAGTTGATTGACAACAGGAGGTAATACGGCAATGTCGATTTTTTGCTCTACAGGGGTAATACTTTTACCTTTTTGTAACAAATACAACAATGCCGAGGCACACTCTAAGCTATCAATACCCAGTTCGGTAGCAATGGTGTTTATTGCGTTTCGCTCTGCCAATAAGTTCTCATTGGTTAAGATCTGTTGCAAGCTCTGTTTCAACAGCTTGGCTTCAGCTATGTTATCCAGCATAAGGTTTATGACAATCCTTGCTTGTACACATCTTAACCATGAATTTCTATATAGGCTTCATCGCGTAAACGCCGTAACCAAAGCTCGGTTTCTTCTTCGATTTTGCGTTTGCGAATGGCTTCGCGCACCAGATTTTTTTTATGCTCTGAGGCATTGTCTTTGTCTTTTCTGTCCAGCACCTGAATTAAATGCCAACCGAACTGACTTTGTACGGGGTCGCTGATTTGATTGGCGGTTAATTTATTCATGGCTTCTTCAAAGGGTTTGACCAAACTGCCCGGTTCTACCCAGCCCAGTTCGCCGCCTTTCAATGCTGAACCTTTATCATCGGAATGAGTGCGTGCTAAGGTAGCAAAATCATCACCATCAGTAATACGCGCTTTTAATTCCAGAATGCGTTTTTTTGCCTCGCTATCATCCATCAGTTCGTTGGTTTTTATCAGAATATGACGCACTTTAGTGGTGGAAATGACGTGATTATCAACATCACTTTTTTTACCCAACATTTTTATAATATGAAAGCCGCCCGAACTGCGAATAGGATCAGAGATTTCATCAAGGCGCATTTTTCTAACCCCTTCAGCCAGTTGTGAGGGTACGTCATTAATGCCGCGCCAGCCTAAATCGCCGCCTTTTAACGCATTACCATCTTCGGACTCGCTGATAGCGATTTGCGCAAAGTCTTGCCCTGCACGCAATTTTTTAACCAGATTATTGGCTTTAGTTTCGGCTTTTTGTATTTCTGACGACGATGCACTTTCTTTGACGGCAATCAGGATATGACCTAAATGATATTGGGTTGCCTCGTCACCTGCTTTTTCTTCGGTCTCCATGTAATGTTCAACTTCGCTGTCACTGACTTTGATACGCGAGCCGATTTCTTTGGCGCGTATCTGGTTAATGACAATTTCATTGCGCATATTGTCCAGAAAACTGTTATAGGAAATACCGCTGTTTTCCAATTCTGAGCGAAATTGCTCAAGACTCATGTTGTTGCGTTGCGCAATATCAGCCGCTGAATTGTTGAGCATTTCTTCGCTGACCGACACGCCTGCTTTTTCGGCAAGTTGGCGTTGCAGCTTGTCGATAATCATTTTTTCCAGCACTTGTTTGCGCAGTACCGTTTCTGGCGGCAATTGCGCTTTACTTTCGGTCATTCTTGCTCTTATCGTTGATACTTCTCTTTCCAGCTCGCCTTCGAGAATAACATCGTCTTCAACCACCGCAACGATTCTGTCAATCGTTTCGGCATGGACAACACTCGTTATCAATAAGCTGCAACACAGGGTCAGGACTATTGCTCTATTTTTTTGCTTCATCATTGTGTAGGTTTCCGATAACCATAAATATTTCGTTCAAAGAACTCATCCAGTCTTTCTCCAATACCTGTCAAGCCTTTCAGTTCTATTTGGAAGAAAACACCTGTTTGCGCTTGTCCTTGTGCAATTGCCTGATTGGTTCCAGCGGCAACAAGTCCCGTGTCATTTGTAAAGCTACTGAGATAATGTCGCCCTATGACACGAAAACGCCAGCAGCAGTTTTCTTTTTCCAGACCGAAAAAGCCTTCCTGCGTTCTGTTATACAACAGCGAATATTGCCAACGCCCAACTACCGACCAATCATCATAAACAGGCCAATGAAAAGACACATCACTTTGAATAATATCGTCCAGTCGGTTAGGAATCTGCGGATTTTTTCGATAATAGTAGCCCGCATTAATGATTTCATTGGGCTGATTAATAAAGTGAACCGCCGCCTTGCCGCGTGCAAAATCACTGATATATTTACCCCGCGTAACATCTTTAACGCTCGGATCCCATTGCAAGCCAGTGTCAAAGGTAATGTGCTCGGTTAATTCACCGCTCAGCTCAGCAATAATAGGCGATGTAAAACTGGTTTCCACAGGATAAATCGGACTCACGTTGACCTTTCTATCTTGAAAATAAAGAATGTCGCCAAGACTCAATTTTAATTTTTCTCTGCCTGTCGTGGAATCAACCAGACGTGAAGTCAACGCGACTGTTAGCTGATTGGCATCTTGTATTCTGTCTGAACCCGCATAACGGTTTTCTCTGAACAAACTGGCAAATACAAAATCGTATTGTGCGGTATCAAACAGCGGGATATTGTCTTGTTTTTTATAAGGCACATACAGATAAAACAGTCTTGGCTCTAATGTGTGCAACATTGCTTTACCGCCAAGATTCGTTTCTTTCTCAAAAAACAGCCCGCTATCCAATGAGGCAATAGGTAAGGTGCGAGAGATATTACCAATCGTGCCTGCTGCCTGCTTACTCAGGAAATACTCAGTGTGTTGCAAAGACAATCTGGGGGTAATGAACGCACTGGCGGTTTGAAAAGGCAGAGCGACTGAGGGTTTAACATTAAGCCGTTGCCCATTCACCTGTGTACCATGCTGAAAATACACCGACTCACTTTCCATTGCCAAATCCAGCGGAACAGGGGCTTTGAAGGAGTGGTTCAAGTTCAGGTTGATTTGCGGCAGTCGTCGATAAGGCAGAACGAGTAAATTAGGATCAATCCTCTGGTAATTATCCGCTCTGGCGGTCAAAGACACACCTTCTCTTACATAATTCACATCCGCAGAGCTTCTGAGATAACTGAAATTAGGTAATGCCATCGCATTACCCAATTGATTAAAATAGTTTTTATCAGACACATAATTCAAATCGAAATTTGACGTAATGTGCGGCGTATAAACCGTGCGGTTGGTCATTGCGCCCAAATAACGCGATCTGTTCATCTGGCTGTCATCGGGCATATATTCTAACTTAACGTCACCTCTGGTCATCTCCTCTAAATAACGGAAATTAGCACCCAGTATCAAGCCTCGGCTGGTCAGATAACGCGGTAAAAAGGTTGCATCATAATTAGGCGCGATATTCCAATAATAGGGCGCGTAAATGCCGACACCGCCTTGTTGGGTATAGTTCAGTGAGGTCGGCAAAAAGCCCGTAATACGTCTGTCATCCTTAGGAAAAGACAGATAGGGCGTATAAAATACGGGTACGCCTTTAAATTCAATCCACGCATTTTTAACCGCGCCTTTGCCCGATATATCATTCAACTTAAGCTCTTCAGCATGAAGCACCCAGTCCTGATTACCCGGTTTACAACTGGTATACGCCACGTCTTTGTAACGTGAAAAGGTTTTGCTGTCGCGATACACGACTTTTGATCTGCCGCGTAAATGCGTAGCAGGGGAAATAAATAATGCGTCGCGCAGTTTCGATTGATCGCTGGCTAATTTTATCGACGCAGAACGACCGTATAACGCCAATTCATCTTCGTTGTAATACACATCACCGTTTAAATCCAAGGTTTGCGACACCTTGTCATAGTTGGCGATATGCGATAACGAATGTTGATCGGCACGGTTTATTTCCACATTACCCAAATAACTGCCGATTTCATTATCAAATATTTCTGCAAAATCCGAGGTCAGTTCCAGCGGTGCGGTGTCACGATTATTTTTACCCGTCTCCGCTGTGGCTTTAGCTTGTTGTGTAGCCGCATCAATTGCCCAAGGATCGTATTTTAATTTTGAGGTGAGTGTTTCAAAATTCTGCTCATCGCTATTATCAAACGCAGGATCTAACAGACTCAAACTGTAGTCACTTTCTTTAGCCACTTTGCGAACAGGATGCGCTTGTCCTTTAGGGTCAGCACCCACCAGCTGACAATTCCAGTTTTCCTCTTCTTCATTACTGCTATCACAATTCCAGCCTGGATGTTTGTTTGCTGTCGTGGTACTGGATCTGCTGGATTTGGCGCGTGTTGCGGCTGGCGGCAGTTGAATAGGCTCATCTGATGAACTGCCAGTCGCTTTTTCCGCACTCACCTCTGGCGTTGTTTCTTCTGCTACAGGCGCGTCGTCAATTGATTTGCGTTGCGTTGCGAACGGCATAAAAGATTCAACCACTTCTGCCTTGGCAGGCGGCTCAACAGGCTTGGTACGCTGGGTGATTATCGGTTCAACAGGCGGTTTCACCACAGGTACAGGCACGGGTTTAGGGCGTTGTACCGTGACAGGCTGAACAGGTGGTACTACTGGTGCAACAATCGATTTAACAGGACGAGCGGTTGTAATGGGGACAGGTTTATCATCCACTACGCGCAGGTCGGCTGGTTCAGTCAATGACGGTGAAAATTTTCTGGCAGGTTGCTGGGAAACAGACTCATCGGTCTGAGCGGACGGTTTTGTATCACCCACACAAAGCCACTCTTTCGTGTCTTTATCTTGCTTACAATCCCACGCTGCGTCATTGGCAAAGCTGACAGGTGCATACAATAAGGGCAAAAAAACCAGAGATAATCGGCGGATCATAGGCAATATTAACTTTAGTAACGTAATGTGTGGTAAATCGCATAAAATGCTGATTCATCATTTTACCTCAATTCAACTACCGCGTTATAACTAATCTATGATGATTGACGACTTAAGAAGCCTCGCCATGCTCGACTGGCTGGAAAATGACCTGTTATTGACGATTAACCGTTGCGAAATTGCTTCCAGTGATGCCAGCTTCCGTCGTTATTTTAGAATTCATACTGAGGAAGGTTCGTTCATCATCATGGACGCGCCGCCTGACAAAGAAAAACTTGAACCCTTTATGCACGTTGCCGCCCTAATGGCACACGCCCAGCTACACGTTCCCGCTATTTTTCAGCACAACCTGACCGATGGGTTTTTATTGCTGGAAGATTTGGGTTCGCGCTGTGTACTGGATGAAATCAACAGCCAGAACGCACACGCTCTATATCAAACGGCGTGTGCGAGTTTATTGGCACTGCAAACCAATACCGACTTGGCAAACAGCCAACTACCCGCTTATGACGCAGCTCTACTGGAACGTGAACTGGGCATTTTTGAAGAATGGTTTTTAGGGCAGTATCTGGATATTGAAATCCCTGCCGACCTGTGGCAAAACGTCCGCGACATCCTTATTACATCGGCGTTGGAGCAACCTGTTACCTGTGTACACCGCGATTATCATTCCCGCAATCTGATGGTATTGGAGGACAACAGCATCGGCGTGATTGATTTTCAAGATGCTGTGCTAGGGCCGATTACTTATGATGTAGTGTCGTTATTGCGTGACTGTTATATTGCGTGGGACGCGGAACAAGTGGAAAGCTGGATGACCGCTTACTATCAGCAATTGCACACTGCCCAGCTGATAAATTGTGACTTGACGCAATTCAAACGCTGGTTTGATTTAATGGGAATGCAACGCCACCTTAAAGCCATCGGTATTTTTTCACGGCTGAATTTCAGGGATAACAAACCCGATTATCTGAACGACATCCCGCGCACTCTCCACTATGTCACCACGCAAGCCGCCGCTTATCCAGAATTTGCCGAATTCAGCGCGTTTTTAAACCACAGCGTATTACCCGCCTTATGAAAGTCATGATTTTAGCCGCAGGGCGCGGCGAACGAATGCGCCCCTTAACCGACCACACCCCCAAACCCTTATTATCCGTTGCAGGTAAACCGATTATCGTCCACACCATCCTCCAACTGGTGAACGCGGGGTTTACCGATATTGTCATTAACCACGCCCATTTAGGTGCGCAAATCGAAACCGCGCTGGGCAGCGGACAGCAATTCGGCGCGACTATTAGTTATTCGCCCGAAAGTGAACAAGGTTTGGAAACCGCAGGCGGTATTATCAACGCCCTGCCTTTGCTGGGTGATGAACCGTTTATAGTGGTGAATGGCGATATTGCCACCGATTTTGATTTTGCCACGCTGAAAAATGTTCGTGTGGATTTAGCGCATTTAGTGCTAGTGCCTAATCCTGAACATCATCCTGACGGTGATTTCGGACTGGATGATACAGGGCTAGTCGATGAACAGGCGCGTGAAGCGTTGACGTTCAGCGGTATCGGTTTGTATAGCCCGTTGTTATTTGCCGACCTGCCCGCAGGCAGTCGCAAACTCGGTGGATTGTTGCGTCAAGCAATCAATAATCAGCGCGTATCAGGTCAGCAACACACAGGCTTCTGGTTGGATATAGGCACACCCGAACGACTGCAAGACCTGAATGCGTATTACCAGCTTTCTGTCCACGAAAGACACGAAAAGCACGAAAATAAAAGATAGCTATATAAATCAGGAATATGACTGCCAGTCCTTGAAGGACTGGCAGTCATTTCACCTAAAAATTTTTTTCATCGTCACCATTGGAGTACAAACCTAGGTTTGCACTCCGTTGTATCAACATCGAGAACATCACTCTGTGTTTATAGGCCAGCGTTTTTCGTGTCTTTCGTGCCGTTCGTGGACAATTATTATTTAACAAAACTAATAAACTGCCGATAAGGTGAGTCGTTTTTCCAAGTGAACGCTTCGGTGTAATAGTGCATTAACGCCAGATAACCCAACAAACCCAGCGTAATTGCTTTACGAATTTCCACACCGAAAATTACCTGTGTCAGATAACTGACCACGTTATCGCCGTAAGCCTGCAACACAAACGCCAGCGCAAATGACAATAACGGCAACACCACAAAAATAGACAGCCGACACTGCTGGGCGATGCGATAAATCACATTTTGCGGTTGGGCGTGATGTTTATTGTAATCATGGGTTACATAAAAAATATACGCGGTGGCATCGTGTACCAGACGCGGTACGAGGATGGCGAAAAAATAAAATTGCTGCATATACAGATAAAAACTGCTTAACACCAGCAATACATTCGCCCATAAAAACCAGCGACCAAACGCCGTATTAACATACCGCTGACAATACGCGGCACTGATAACCAGCAAGGCACACAAACCACCCGCAATGCTTTTAATCCATAATACTTGCTGCACTTCCAAGCTATTATTTAAAAAAATACCGATATAAATAAACAGTCCCGCGCTGACACTCAGCCACAACAATAAATAAAACGCCCATTCAGGTAGCCGACATACCCCACGCGCCACGCCATGCTGTTGTTTAAGCACATGGTAAACCGTCCACGCCGCCACCAATACATAAAATGCCCGATAAGGAATAAACAAACTGCCCACACCGAAAAATACTGCCAGCGCGAGTGTCATCCACAATAATTTTGATTTATAAGCAGTGAAATAGTCGCTATTACTGGTCAAGACAATCGAGCTGGCGATAATATGCGGTGTGCCGAACAGCACCTGAAATAATAACAGATGGGTCGGGCGACTCGGTAAAAACGCCTGTAACGCGCCGTGCCACCACCAGCTATCCAGACACTGCAACAACACACACAGCGGAATAATGGCATACAGCCCTAATAACAGGCGAAATGATACGGCGAGCTTGCGTGTTTCGGGCAGTTCTTGAATGGACAGGGCTTGTGCAGACATAAAGCAATCCTCCTCAGTATTGTTATTATTTTCAGCAAAAGGTAAGTTAAACTAATCATAACCCTGCTTTCAAGTCCTTTTTATCACGATGAATTTTCAACTACACCCGCGTTTACAACAAGACTGCATTACTATCGGTCGCTTCGAGTTATGCCGCTTATTAATGATGAATGACAGCCAATACCCTTGGTTTATTTTAGTGCCAGAGATTAGCAATCTGACTGAACTGTATCAGCTTGATAACACGCAACGTGAAATGTTGATGGAAGAATCCTGTTATCTTGCTGAAAATTTAGTGGAATTGTTTCAAGCCGATAAAATGAATATTGCCAATATCGGCAATATGGTCGCACAACTGCATATTCATCATATTGTGCGTTATCAAACCGATAGTGCATGGCCTGCGCCTGTGTGGGGAAAATTTGCGGCAGTGCCTTATACCGACGCACAACGTGAAGAACGAGTCGGTCAAGTGACAGCGCGGTTAAGTGAAAAATTGCACTTGATTGAATAAGATTGTCCACGAAAAGCACGAAAGACACGAAAATTTTATCGCTGTTATTTTTCGTGCTTTTCGTATCTTTCGTGGACGAGAGCTGTTAATCCGCCTCAGCCAGATTGCTGTTATTCATCGAATAAGTAAAATACACAATCAAACCAATCACCAGCCAAACTACGAAGCGCAACCACGTCACTGAGGGTAAAAAGCCCATCAACGCGCCACAAGACAGCATCCCCAATACAGGAAATAACGCACCGAACGGAGCTTTAAATGGACGGTGCATATCGGGTTTAGTAATCCGTAATACGATAACCCCCAAACACACCAGCACGAATGCCGCCAATGTGCCGATATTCACCAGTTCCGCCAAATCACCCAGCGGTATAAAACCTGCAATCAGAGAAATAATAATGCCGCACAACACAATAACGCGCACAGGCGTTTGGGTTTTAGGATTCACTTCGCTAAAAAACGGCGACAACAAACCATCACGCGACATGGCAAAAATAATGCGCGTCAAGCCGTAATACAACACCAGCATCACCGTGGTTAAACCTGCAATAACGCCTGTTGCAATCAACGCCGAAGCCCAATCATAACCCAGTAAAAACAGCGCGTGCGCCACAGGCGAGGACACATTTAACTCTTTGTAATTCACCACACCTGTCAGCAAGCCCGACACGACAATATAAACAATGGTACAAAACACTAAAGAAGTGACAATGCCAAACGGCAAATCACGCTGTGGATTTTGCGCCTCTTCGGCAGCAGTTGATACCGCATCAAACCCCACATAGGCAAAAAATACCAGCGATGCCCCTGCTAACACGCCTGTGGTTTTGCCATCGGGTAAAGTCTGAAACCAGCCAAACGGCATAAATGGATGCCAGTTTTCTGGATGCACATTAAATGCCGCCACACCGATAAAAATGCTGATAGTAATTAATTTCACCACCACCATGGCATTATTGGCTTTGGCACTGTGCTTTACGCCCATAATCAACAAACCCATCAGCAACAGAATAATGGCTGAGGCAGGCAAATTAATCAGCCCGCCCATTTTGGGAGCTTTCGTTAATGCCTCAGGCAAAGGAAAACCGATGGCGGTCAGCGCGTTATTAAAATAACCCGCCCAGCCATTAGCCACCGCCGCCACGGAAATGCCGTATTCCAGCAATAAATCCCAGCCGATAATAAAGGCAATCATCTCGCCAAATGCCGCATAACTGTAACCATACGCACTGCCACAACCACCCACCGAAGCCGATAATTCCGCATAAGACAACGCAGCAAACGCACACGCCAAACCCGCAATAACAAATGACAACATCACCGCAGGCCCTGATTGCGTGGCGGCGGCTATGCCCGTCAATACAAAAATACCCGTGCCGATAATCGCACCGATACCCAGAAATGCTAAATCCCATGCTGACAGACAGCGTTTAAGACCGTGATCTACACCTTCCTCTTCCGAGGTAACGTGTTTAGTGCGAAATATTTGCAGTGCCATAATTAAGAACTCTTGGTTTATGTGAAAGCTGGATTATAACGCACCTTAGATAAACAACAACGCCAGTCAATTACCCATAAATACTAAGAAAATCACGGCAATTTGCCGTAATTAATCGCTATTTTTACGCGTTAAAATGAACAAATACCCTAAGCTCATGATAAAATTAATCTATAGACAAGCCTAATTATTAAACTCAGTGCTACACTTAACGCATTGTTCCAAGAGAAATTTATTGTAATGAAAATCCGCACTCTACTTACTTGTTCGCTGTTATTGTCGTCTATCGGCACAGCATACTCGACTACCTACGACTTACCACCGATGAAAGGTGATACCGTCATCGCTCATTATCCGAATGAAGACAGTCACTTAATTACCGTGACCCGCGCAGACTATCCTGAAATACCTGAAACCGAGAATATCACGCTATTAGACATTGCAAAACGCTATGGCTTAGGGCAAGAAGAAATCGTCAGATTAAACTCTTCCGACCTTCGTTGGTTGGTACTGCCCTGCCAGAGCTGCCCTGATACGCACGGTGGCTTTCAACCGCCTGTTAATAACAAACAAAGTGAAACCGTCCGCATCCCCAACAAACGTATTCTGCCCGATTCACCTCACAATGGCATCACGCTGAATATTGCTGAATTCCGTATGTACTACTACCCGTCCAACACAGGCAAAGTGTATTCTTTTGCACACGGTATCGGTAGACAAGATTGGAAAACGCCGTTAGGTCAAACTAGAATTACGCGCAAAATTAAAAACCCAACATGGACTCCGCCTGCTTCTATTCGCCGCGAACACGCTGCCGAAGGTGATCCATTACCCGCCGTCGTCCCCGCAGGCCCGCACAATCCACTCGGCACACGCGCCCTGTATTTAGCCCTTCCGGGTGAATACCGCATACACGGTACTGATGTCGATAAAATTTACGGTATCGGAATGCAGATTACTCACGGCTGTGTGCGTATGTATCCCACTGATATTGAAGAATTATATGACTTAATCGCAGAAGGTACGACTGTCTACATGGTTAAACAACCCATCAAAGTCGGCTGGTTGAACAACGTCCTGTACGTCGAAGCGCATCCTGATTTAGAAGGCGAAAACATGGGTAAAGAACGCCGCTACCAAGTCGCGTTAGATTTAATTCGTAAACGCAGTGGTGGTGAACTGCCTGAGTTTGATCAAAAAGCCCTGAATGACGCACTGGAAAAGTTAGACGGCGAACCTGTCGCCCTGTATGAACGCTTACCACCACTGGATGGAATGGAAGCAATGCCTTCAAGTGAACCCACGTTACCACCCGCTATTAACGATGAATCTTTAACGCCACCGCCGCCACCTGAACCTGTGTCGAAGCTCGCCCCAAAAGCGACTTCTGTTAAAGTAGCCGCAAAACCTGCGCCTAAAGCTGATACCAAAGTAGCTGTTAAAGCCGTTCCTAAAGTTGACACCAAAGTCGCTGTTAAAGTCGTTCCTAAAGTGGATGCCAAAGTAGCCGCAAAACCTGTGCCTAAAATGGATACCAAAGTTGCTGTAAAAGCCGCACCTAAAGTGGATACCAAAGTCGCCGTTAAACCTGTGCCTAAAGCTGCTCCCAAAATAGCCGCGAAACCCGTGCCCGCGCCTAAAGCTGTCACTAAAGCCGCAGTAAAACCCGAAGCAAAAACCGCCTCAAAATTGACCATAAAACCGCCTGCGACTATTTCATAGGCTAGTACACCGTCCGTTTAGTTATGACGGGTAAAGTTGCTAGACCTGCGAGGTTTTAAAAACCTCGCAGGTCTTTATCGCATAAGTCATCATAAAATAAACTGACCACTAATTTAAAATCTCTACAACATCTCCAACGCCAACAACGCCATATTCTTAGAACCGCCGCCCTGCCCTAATCGCTGTTTAACATCGGACAAATTTTCCCGCATCATTGTGCAATAATGCTCATCCGTTAGCATCCGCGTCACTTCTGCCGTCAAATTTTCAGCCGTCGCCTCATGCTGAATAAACTCCCGCACAATCGACTTACCCGCAACAATATTCGGCAACCCGATAAACTTCGTTTTCACCAGCAATCGCCCCAGCCAATAAGTCAGCGGCGACAGCTTATAACAAATCACCATCGGCACCGTCAGCAAGGCAATCTCCAGCGTCGCCGTCCCAGAAGTCGTCATAATCGCATCACAACACTGCATCACATCATAAGGTTGGCTTTTAATCACCCTCACCTGCACAGGTGCGTCAGTCAAATACTCCGCCAGTAATTCATCACTGATTGAATCCGCTTGGGGCAAAATAAACTGACAATCGAGAAATCGCTCATGCAACAACGCGGCGGCGGCAAGCATCACAGGCAACAAACGTTTAATCTCATTCGCCCGACTGCCCGCCAACAAACCGACCACCCGCCGATTCACCGCCAAGCCAAAGCGTGCCATATCTTCCGCTTTAGTGTATTGCGGATGCACCTTGTCCACCGACGGATGCCCCACATAACGCACAGGCACATTCTCCGCCTCATAATAAGGAATCTCGAACGGAAAAATCACCGCCATCATATCAATCACTTTGCCGTAAGCCTTCACCCGTCCTGCACGCCACGCCCACACCTGCGGACTGACATAAAACAACACCTTAACCCCCTGTTGTTTCGCATACTTTGCCAGCTTAAAATTAAATTCCTTATAATCGACACACACCAATAAATCAGGGCGTTCGGTATCAATAATGCGCTTCATCAAGGTCAACGCCCGCCGAATCTCGCCATAATGTTTCAACACCTCCACCACGCCGATAACGCCAATCCCCGCCGAATCATAGCGAATATCAATCCCCGCCTGCGCCATCTTCGCCCCGCCCATACCAATAGCATTAATATCAGGCTGGTGTTTTTTGATTTCTAAAAACATATTAGCAGCGTGTTGATCGCCAGACGATTCGCCCGCGCTGAAAAGAATTGTGGTCATAAAGTGATATTGTGTAATTGTTGAATGAACAAATGAAAACTGGGGGATTTTTGAGCAACAATATGAATGTTATCTGGATTTAAAAAAGGCTGACTTAAAGTGGCTCTTCCCGATTTCGTGGGGTGACCACTACATGATAGTGTTAGGCATAGCCAAATAACCGCCTACCTTCGACATCAAGCCATATATGCTGGAATAACCGACCTAAGTCATATATCCCATAACACCGCCGCTTGATGACTTTGATTTTGTGATTGAGACCTTCGACAAAACCACTTGATTGCCGTTGAATGAAATAATTG
>JAUYBJ010000046.1 GCA_030693155.1 Methylococcales bacterium | reverse complement strand
TCGCTGATGATATTATGCAGCCTGACACACTGGATAAACTATCGCCTAAAGCCAGAGAAGGCGCAATCCGTGCCGTCGCTACCATGATGGTGTTATCACAAATCCACCACCCCAATATGCTGGTATTATTGGTGAAAATGTGTGAATCCTTTGCCATAGAAGACAGCCGTGAATACGACAACTGGGAGGATTTTCTTGCCCTGCTTAACGAAGTCACTGAAGACGAACGCTATTTTATTTTAGATTTACTGTGTGTGTCCGCTGCGTTCGATGGGCATTTATCAGCTCTGGAACGCGACCACCTGCCCGAAGCCTTCGGTGAACATACCGATGTTTATATGCGCCGCATTGAAGAGCTGATAGCAGCGTTATTAAACGGGCGATTACACAAAGCGAAAGACTTATGTAAACTGGATTTTGAAGCGGGTTAAGCAGAAAATATCCTACAACCTGCCCTGCATGATTTATCCTAAGACCCCATTTTATCAATGCTGATTTTTATATCCATAATTCTTGACTGTAACACTAGGAATAGTCATAATTTTATTTTTATTTCAAATAGATAGAGAGTATATATGTCCAATCCGATTATTTTTACGGACAGTGCGGCAAACAAAGTCAGCGAACTCATCGCAGAAGAAGGCAACGATAACCTGAAATTGCGGGTGTATGTGTCAGGCGGCGGCTGTTCTGGTTTTCAATACGGTTTCACCTTTGATGAAGAAGTCAACGAAGATGACACCAGCGTCGCTAACGGCGGCGTAACCGTGTTAATTGACTCCATGAGCATCCAGTATTTAACGGGTGCTGAAATTGACTATAAAGAAGATTTATCAGGTGCGCAGTTTGTGATTCGCAACCCGAATGCAACCACAACGTGCGGTTGTGGCTCGTCTTTTTCGGCTTGATTTGTAAGTCGGAATAAGCCTGTTCAAGCTAAGGCGCAGAACAGGCGTTTCCGACAACGCATGGAAATGTCGGAAACGCCTTCTGTCGCTTTTGCTCCATAAGGTTTATTCCGACCTACCAAGCTATCATGTTTCAAGCCTATCATCCTGTATTACCCTGCAATTGTGCCGCTCGGCTTCCTGATACCAGAATTTCGCTTTTTCAAGGTCACTTCCAACATAAAATGTCGCCAGTTCATTAGCTGCGAAATAACATTTTGCTTCGTATGCTTCAAGAAACAGCTGCTCTGCTTTTTCTATAGATTTTTCATGGATAGGATGCCAATGACCCAAATATATTTCTGCTAACATTCGTTTGGCTTCACCATCTCCAGCGGCGGATAATTTCTCCAATTCCTTCTTTGCTTGCACAGCATATTCTTCGCTTTTCTTTACATCGGTCGGAATTGCTTGAATTGGATAGACAAAACCTTCGGTTGAATAACACCTAAGAGACATATCAAGCAATGCCAACGGATGTTTTTCGTCAACAAGACGTGTAAGAAGAACAAACCCTTCTTGTGTTTTTCCCGCTTGCTCTAGCTCGGAGATATTAAAAAATTCTTCATTATTCATTTTTGAACCTAAATTAGTATTAACTTATCTGACTTGATTTGATATATTTGTAAACTGAGGTAGGCTATATCGACTTAATACTATCCATATCAAAAACTACACATTATTTTAATCAAATTCACATAGAGATCGAAAATGGCAAACCATAATACCTATCTAGTTGTTTTATCTTACATTGTTTCGGTCATTGGTTCTTTCGGGGCTTTAATCGCCGTTCGTGAAGCACTGAAACAAAGTGCCAGCAGTCGGGGTGAGCTGGTTTTCTCTGCCTCATTGTGCTTAGGCGTAATCGGCATTTGGTCGATGCACTTTATCGGGATGCTGGCATTCAATATGCCTAATATGAATATGAACTACAATTGGTGGCTCACTATTTTGTCTTTGCGGGTCTGCGTAGGGGTAGTTTATATCGGGTTAGTTTTCATCGCTGCCGAATTTGCTATCGGCAAATTGATTCTGGCGGGTACGTTTAGGCGTTGCTGGTATGCACTATACGGGTATGTTAGCAATGGAAGTACAAGCTGATATGCAGTGGGACTGGAATCTAGTCGCTGTTTCGGTTGCTATTGCGTTAGCGGCGGCTATTGTTGCCTTGTGGCTGGCTACGCACGTTAAATATTTGTGGCAGATTGTGGTCAGCGCGTTAGTGATGGGGATTGCGGTCTGCGGTATGCACTACACAGGCATGATGGCTGTCAATTTTGTCCATAATCCTGCGTTACCGCCTGTTGAAGCGATGGATTTAGGCGTTGTTGCGTTCTCAATCATCGTTGTCGCCATGGATGTCATTATTATGGTCATCGCAATGGCAGTGGTTGGCGCAAATAGAAACCAATTGATTTAACAGTAAATAGCAACGCGGTATCGTAGGTTGGGGTGAGGCACGAACCCCAACATTTTCCGTCAACCGATTGTTTTTGTTGGGTTCGCAAGCTCCCCCCAACCTACATTATTACTTCGCGTCTTGCTGATCTTTCTTCATCATCAACCGAATCCCGCGCACTGCTTGGCGGGTTCGGTGTTCATTTTCAATCAAACCAAACCGAACATGAGTATCGCCGTATTGACCGAAGCCGATTCCCGGTGCAACAGCCACTTTCGCTTCCAATAATAATTTTTTAGAAAACTCCAGCGATCCCATTGCGGCATACTGTTCGGGGATTTTTGCCCAGACAAACATCGTCGCTTTAGGTTTTTCCACTGCCCAGCCGATAGCGTTCAAACCATCACATAACACGTCACGGCGTTTGCAATACATTTCTGAAATTTCATGGACACACTCTTGCGGGCCTTCAAGCGCGGCGATGGCGGCGATTTGAATCGGGGCGAATGTACCGTAATCCAGATACGATTTGATACGCGCTAAGGCAGACACTAATTCTTTATTGCCGCACATAAAGCCCACGCGCCAACCGGGCATATTGTAACTTTTTGACAGCGAGAAAAATTCGACTGCAATGTCTTTCGCGCCTTCGACTTGCAGAATAGACGGGGCTTTGTAGCCGTCAAATACGATGTCTGCGTAAGCAATATCTTGGACGACCCAGATGTTATGTTCTTTTGCGACCGCGATGATTTTTTCAAAAAATTCCAGTTCCACACATTCGCTAGTCGGATTGCCGGGGAAATTAAGAATCAGCATTTTTGGTTTCGGCCAACAATCAACAATGGCTTTGCTCAGCTCTTCAAAAAAATCCACACCTTCAATCATCGGCACATGACGCACGTCTGCACCCGCAATGACTACGCCATAAGGATGAATCGGATAAGCAGGATTCGGCACGAGAACCACGTCACCCGGCCCTAGTGTGGCAAGAGCTAAATGCGCTAACCCTTCTTTAGAGCCGATGGTAACGATAGCTTCCGTTTCAGGATCTAAATCAACATCAAAGCGGATTTTATACCAGTCACAAATCGCTTTGCGTAACCGTGGAATACCTTTGGACACTGAATAACGATGGGTATCAGGACGTTGTACGGCTTCAATCAGCTTATCAACAATGTGTTGCGGCGTGGGTTGGTCGGGATTGCCCATGCCAAAATCAATAATATCTTCGCCCGCAGCACGCGCTTTGGCTTTCAATTCATTGACAATGTTAAAAACATAAGGAGGGAGACGACTGATTCTATGAAATTGTTCCATTTAATAGCTTGTGGGAATAGTGTTAAAAATGCTGTCTAAATTACTGTTGTTACTACAATATGTCAAATGGCAAACTATTACTGGCTTTGTCTGAGTGACAAAATTAAAATTACAGCTACTTCCTTTTTTCCTGAGTTTTATAAAATGACCTTTCCAATACAAGATTACGCCCTACTTGATGATGCTGAATGTGACGAGCGCATTATTGCCGCTAAAGCCAAACTGGGCAGTCGTTGCGTGGTACTCGGACACCATTACCAACGCGACGAAGTCTTTAAACACGCGGATTTTTCTGGCGATTCGCTGAAATTATCGCGTGATGCCGCCCAATCGGAAGCGGAATACATCGTGTTTTGCGGCGTGCATTTTATGGCGGAAGTCGCCGACATCTTGTCACGCCCTGAACAAATCGCCATTTTGCCCGACCTAGCCGCAGGGTGTTCTATGGCGGATATGGCAAACCTGATTAAAGTACAAAAATGCTGGCAGGAACTGGCGCAAGTGATAGACGTGGAAAACACGGTTACGCCTGTGACGTACATCAACTCCGCCGCTGATTTAAAAGCCTTTTGCGGCGACCATGAAGGCATCGTCTGTACCTCCTCCAACGCGCAAAAAATTCTGGAATGGAGTTTTGGCAATCGAGAAAAAGTCTTGTTTTTCCCCGACCAGCATTTGGGACGCAACACGGGCTACCGCATGGGCATTCCGTTGGAACAGATGGTAACGTGGGATTTTCATCAACCGATGGGCGGCTTGACCAAAGAGCAGATTGAAAACGCGAAAATAATTTTATGGAATGGCTATTGTTCCGTGCATCAAGCCTTTAAACCTGAACAAATCGACAATTTCCTCGCCCGTTATCCAGAAACTATCGTTATCGCGCACCCAGAAGCCTGTTTTGAAGTCTGTCAAAAAGCGGATTATATCGGCTCAACGGAATATATTTTAAAAACCGTGCGTGAAGCTGAACCGAATACCCGCTGGCTGGTGGCAACCGAATTAAATCTGGTCAACCGTCTGCACGAAGACTGCAAAGCCCAAGGCAAAAATGTGCATTTCATGTCGCCTACGCTATGTATGTGTTCCACCATGTTCCGTACCGACCCGCAACATTTAGCGTGGGTACTGGAAAATCTTGCCGCAGGTCACGTTATCAACCAAATTTCTGTGCCTAGCGAACAGGCTGCATTAGCCAAAAAAGCCCTGAACAATATGCTAGAGGTGTCGTACCGATGATAAATTTTCACAAGTTTACCTATTTTTCCATGACTTATGTGTTCATCGAAGAAGATGAAGACATTGTCTGTGAATACGAACAAACCAACGCTCCGCTTAAAGTTGCTGCCGATGGCAACAGCATTACGTTTATGCTGAAAAACATAGATAGCAATGAAGACAGCGAAGAATACACCACCACAGTGGTGCAAGCAGCCGATGATGATTTTTACCTGAAATCATCGTATTTTGAAGATGCGGACGAGCCTTATCCGTTAAGCGTCGAAATATCCGCTGAAGAAGTTAAATTCACCTTAGCGGGTGAAAATGAAGTGATGTATTTGTATGGTTTTTTTGATTAACCTGCGTTCGACATAAGAAGCTCTTGTCCACGAAAGACACGAAAAGCACGAAAAATAATTGAATTTCCGCGCTCCTGATGAATTCGTGGATAAATCACAGGCTTTGTTTAAGGTGGTTGAAAAACCGTTGCAATCGGTTTATTTCAACCACCCACCTTTCTTCCCTTCATTCAAACACCCACCTGACAAATAAAACCCTTTGATTTTATTGGTATTTGTTTCAATAAAAATTTGTGGCATGAAAATAGCTAAATAGTCTGTAAGTTCATGGATATTTTTACATGAAACTATTCATTCCTATTTAACTCACCTTTCGGAGTAAACACCATGATAGTAGATATTATCCTTACCGGCGTTTTTGGATTAGCTATTTTTTATGCCCATCTTTTTCTTAAAAATATGCCCACTGACGAATAAATTCACCTATTATAAAGCGTCATTCTGACTCAAGGCGTTCAATTTTTCCGCACGCATTGAACGCCTGTTCAATAAAATTTTAATCATCACTAATATCGTAAAAATAATGCTCTCCGTTCATATTACATTCAGCAATCACCCGTTAGTATTTAGTCTATATTTAAAACGTGACTTTATTCATTGAAGCTCTTGTCAGAGATGGTTGAATAAACTTTACAATGATTTACACACAGAGGTGATACTACAATGAACGCAATAAACCAAAACAAAACACCCAATATCGAACCTGATAATAATTTTGACGCTCTTTCACAGGGGTTTGACGGTGAGCATTTTTATGGCTTGGAATACATTCTTGAAGACTTCTTCCAGAATACAGCAGTAAAATCCGCTACACCTGCCCAACAGTCTTTCGATTGGTTCGGATTAAATACCTAGGTCTTGGTTGTGGTGGTAAGCAGGCTCTTTGCCCACCTTTGATGGGTGATTAGGTTTTGATGTGGGGTTTTGTCAGGATTCGTACTTTACGCTTATCGCATTCAATCTACCAAACTTACGATTGGTTTATCAATGTCGATTTTTTCTTCACAATGAGGACAGGCATACCAACTATAAGCCTCATCTAAAACGGTAAACACATCGTTTTCATCCGTTTCCACCAGCATAAGTTTATCGCCAGAACCACCCCAGCCACACGCACGGCATCGGTACATGGATTTATTGACACGATCAAGATACCTTTGAAAAGCCACAAAACTCAGTCTCTTGATACCCATCCGCGCCGAGCTGATATGAAACCGTAGTCCAGTATCATCCTCATCACAGTCTTTATTTATTATTTTTGACATACATCCCCCTCTGGTTTAATGCCGTATCACACTAAAAGCGGCATAGAATGAGCCAATGACAGGAGACGCGCCAGTTGAAATGATGTACTTCACTTCCCATCAAATAGTCCAGATAAAGCATAGCGGAATTTGGGGTAATTCACAAAATAAGACTTCTCTTGTGCATTAATACCGCATTCCGCAAGCTCCATGCCTGATTATTTGTTACAAGACTTCCAGTATCACAGGTTGGGGTGCGACTCTTTCGCAACCCAACAAACGCGATAATCAAATAACATTTACCATCATAATCGAACGGTGTTGTATTAGGTTTCCAAAAAACGGCAACCTAACCTACACAACTACAAATCTTTAACATAACTTTTTAATATTTTCAACGTGGCAAAACTCATGATGAGTGCGTGATTATGTTCGACAACGTACCGACCACAAGGGTTATTCCTATTATGCTTGCTCTGGGTTCAAAACTTAAAAACCCGATTCAGTCTCGGAATATACTGAGACACCAAGCGTTTTTACACTGGGGAATATCATGAACACAGCAATTCAAAACAAACGAGAAGAACTTCACGAAAAACAACAAGAAGTTATCGAAAAACAGCAAGAACTTAACGAAGAGAGCTATAAAACAGCGGTTAAGCATGACGAAAAACACAATAAAAATATGCAGATGGTCAGTCGTGCCAGCAATATCATTAACACCGCTGTAAGAAATTCAAGCGGCGATGACTTAGGCGACATTAAAGATTTAGTGCTTGATCCTTCGACAGGTCACATGGTGTATGCCGTTGTTGCCTTCGGTGCCGTATTCGATCTGGGCGACAAATACTTTGCCATTCCTTGGAAAGCACTGCATTGGAGTCACGACAATGAACATTACACACTCAACGTGGACAAAAGTGCCTTAGAAAAAGCTCTGGGATTTGATAAAAACCATTGGCCAGACAGCGAGAACAAATGGGAACAATTGCGCGAAGAACTTGAACAGTTTTATTGCGTCAAGCATAGCTAACAGCTTGTTAAAAAAGCTGAGCTTTCACGTTATGTAGATACACCGTTCCATCCAAGCTCATTGTGATATTTTTATCGCTTAATGAGCAGAACGGTTTGTCGCAAATGCCCGTTTACGCTTCTGTCCAAACAGGCATTTGTGACCCGTAAAACTGACAAGTAAACTGTAAAGATGATGATATGGACTCCTCTCCGCCTGCTGACGGTGTCATAATGCACCACTGGTTTAAACAACGGCACGAAGAGGAGTCCGAGATGAATAAGATGAATACTAACGTAGTTGGCTTAGACATAGCAAAAAACATCTTCCATTTATACAGCCTTGGTACAGATGGAAAAGCCACGAAGAAGAAATTAAAAAGGGCAGACTTACTGCGGTTTTT
>JAUYBJ010000038.1 GCA_030693155.1 Methylococcales bacterium | reverse complement strand
ATCTCTCCCTCCAACATCGCCGATAATCCAGTTGCGGTAGTGAATCCGTTAGTGCATATCAAGTAATCAGTGTATATAGCTAAATTTTCTCTGTTCATCTTTTAATAGTACGCTTTCGGGGCGAGGTGTGCGTAACATCAGCTATATAAGAAAAGAGATGCGTAGCTTCCTCCTGATACACTGGAAATAGCATCAATCCTTGCAAGTTCCTCATCATTTTTGGCAACGGCAGTCAATACGCCCATTGAATAAGCAGCTGCTTTAGTCCCTCCGCCAGCCAAAGCGATTCCAATCTTTTCAGAGTTTTTCCTTGTACCATTTGAACCCAGTAATTTGACCGCAGGCAGTGGAAAATTATGTATATTTTCTTTTGGTGACGTGGCACAACCAGAAAGTACAATTGCTAGAATCATCAAAACTATTAATGGGACAATTTTCATTATTCATCTACCTAATATATGTTGTAGCGCGTACATCGGGGGAAGCCTTAAACGATCCCCCCAACATTCTCAGTTACTCGCTATTAATCAATAACACAACTATCTCATCAAGGTTGATTGTGTTGACTATTTCTGCGTTATCTCATTGCTTGTTGGGGTTCGTTCCTCACCACAACCTACAATTTAACCAACACCTCACCCTGCCCAATTTCTGCCATATCACCCGCATAACGTTGTACGCGGTTAAAGCCCACTGACGCATCGGCGAATTTTGAATTTAAGGTTTTAAATGCGTTAAATAAAATCGGCAAAAATGCCAAGGTGTGGGCTCCGCAGTCGTTGAAACTGGCGGATAGTTGTGGGGCATTCCACAGTAATAATGTACCGCGACGCATGGCGTAACCTAAATATCTTCCTGTGTTGCCCATAACTGCAATCGTGCCTGCGGTCATGCGTGAGCCGCAATAATCGCCTGCGTTGCCTTCGATTAAAATCAAACCACGGCGGAGATGGTCGCCGACGCGCTGACCTGCGTTGCCTTTGACTAAAATAATGCCGCCTTTCATGCCCATTTTATTGCCGGGTAATGCCGCGCCTAAAAAATCGCCGACATTGCCAGACACTTCCAGATAACCGTTTTTCATTTCACAGGCGGCGTATAAACCCGCGTTGCCAGAGACTTTTATCTCGCCTTTTTTCATGCCCATGCCTAAATACGCACCTGCATCACCTTCAATGGTAATCGTGCCGTCATCCAGTTCTTTGCCGATAAAATCCAGCTTTTCAACGCTGTTTTTGATGACAATGTTTTGCGCATCTGAGCCGTCGATAGTGAATAACTCATCAACGCGGAATTTATGTTTGCCGCTGTGCAGTTCCAGCGCGGCAATGTCGGCAATACTCAAACCCTGTAACGTTTGACACACTAACGGCGACATATCGACGCGCTGTGCAGGTTGCGTTTTCAACGTAAAAGTTAATGCGCTCATGCCATAATCTCCTGTAAATGAAAGTGGAACGGCCCTAGTTTACCGCCGTAATTACCCGCGCTGATGCGTTCAATGCCGTTTTCTGCGCCTAAATCACACACCGCCTGTATGCCGACACGCATGGCGTTATCAATGTCTTCTTTGCTTAAGCCGTCAATCACGATTTCCATCACCGATTCAATATTGGGCGATAAATCTGTTTTAGTCGCGCCTTTTAACGTCGGGCAGAATGCGTCATTGGTGGACGCATTCAGAGTTTTGTATTTAGATCCCACTTTAGACCCTGAACGCACTACGCCACCCGGAAACGGCATAATCACGTTGGGCATTTTACGCATGGCTTCAATCGCCGCTTCACAGGCAGCAAGGGCTTGTGGTTGCGAACGCGCCAATACTAAAAAGTTACCGCCGCCAACCGCATTGACTTGACCTGTGGTGGCTTCGGTTAAAAATTCACCATCCATGACGGGAATCCGCCAATAACGTTTGCCTGAGATTTTTTTGGCAATTTGAAAGCCGTCACCAAAATAACGCAGGTTTTTACCCAAGGGGATTTTTATATCGCTGTCTATGCCTGCAAATAATGCGGTGGTCGGGGCAGTCAATACGCATTGTCCCGCGCGGGTTTCCAGTTGTTTTGCCAGACCTTTGCCACCCATGGCAAAAATCAAGACTGATACGCCTGCCCTGCCGTCTGGGGTTTCATCGGGACTTAATACCCGCTCAATACCTGCTTCACAGCCGCAGGCAATAACAGACGTGGCGAACCCCGTCATAGTTTGCGCGGCTATCATTGCCCATTTTGCATTTTGCGCGGTAATAATGGCGCGGGTGGCCTTCATCGGAAAAGCCTCCGCGAAGGTTTCATCAATCGTTACACCGTTAATAATCATAAAATTCCACTCTGTTTAAACTTGTAGTTCCAGCATGACTAGCCATCTATGCGAACCATTCAACCTGCTAACTGTGAACAAGGCTATTTTTTAAAAATCTCGTTCTTAACTTTCTGCCAATATCTTTTAAAGCCTTCCCTATCAATCAAATAATAGATAAATATCAATGACACAGGCCACAAAACAATGAACGATATTTTTGCAATAAGACCAAGAATTTCCATGGTAATCTCCTAATTTTGGGACTGCGTTTTTGTTGAAGACTTTACTGAGTGCGATGGGTCGTAATGAGGTACGATTCAATAAAGCAATCCCAGCATTTCATCGGTTTGCTGGGATTCGCTTAAACTCATCCAGCCTACGACACTTTTAACGGATGCGCAGTTAAACTGCCGCGTCCGTCTTCGGTAATTTCATCATCACTGATTTTAAAATTGCCCAGCTTCATAGTCAGGTAGCGGTCGAAGTAGTCTTTTAGCCCTTTTTCGACGGACGGATCAAAGTCAGGTTTCATAACGTGAGTCGTTCCCCATTTGATAGACACTACTTTGCCGTCAACCACCACTAATTGACCGTCTTTAAACACATAATCAGGTTTTTCAAACATTTTTTGTCTATCAGCATCATTGGTGTAGACGGTGATGTCTGCCCAATTACCTGCGCTTAAGCCGCCTCGGTCTTGCAAACCAATCAATTTTGCTGCCCCTGCGCGGGTCATGATGGCGATTTCTTGCAGACTGTATTCGCGGTCAATGCTTGCCAGCGTAGTCATTTTTTGCGCTTCGGGATGAATAGTCGCTAACACGTCATTGCGGAAGGTTCTATCCATTAATAAGCGGATTAAATGCGGGTAACAGGTGAACGGTGCGCCATTCGGATGGTCAGTCGTTAAGAAAATACGCCACGGGTCTTCGACTAACAAGAAAGTTTCTAAACCAATTGCCCATTGCAAGGCATTGACGAAATTTTGATCTTTATATTTGAACGGCACAACGCCGCAACCTGCATCACACTCAATATCCATCGTCACCCATTTGTTGGGGCTGGCGAATTTATTGTTGGCGTGTTGGCGCATACTGTCGCCTGAGGCGGTGACGGTTTGTCCGAACAGAATTTGCCCGACATCGACAGTGATGTTTTTGTTGCGATTAATCGCTTCGGCAATTTGCGCCGCGCCTGAGGAGAATTTTAAATCACCCTCCGTGCCGTAGCTGTGGAACTGGATATGCGTTAAGTGCATCGGTAAACCGCCGATACCTTGAATAGTGTCCAGCGTGGTTTGCATATTACCCGGTACACCCAGATTACACCCGTGAACGTGTAACGGATGATGCACACCCAGTTCTTTTACCGCTGTGGCCAACACCTGCAAAATATCACGCGGCGTGACCCCGTAATGGCTGTTTTGTTCATCTAAATCTAACTGGCGTTGATTGAATTTGAACGCATTAATGCCACCCGGATTCACCACTTTAACGCCGATGGCTTTCGCAGAGTGCATTGTCCACGCCACATAATCATTGATGGCTTTTTGGTCTTTTTTGGCGGTGAGCATCCGTAGCAGATAATCATCACTGCCCAGCATTACATAACCGCCTTTATCTAAAATGGGAATATCCGCCATTTCCATGTGCGCTTGACGGGCGTTAATCGGCAATACCGCAGGTTCAAAACCAGCGGTATAACCCATTTCCGCGTAACGGTAGCCCGTGACAAAGCTGCTGGGCATGGCATGACCACAACCAGAGCGGGTGATATCGCTACGGTGTACGGGGTCTTGTCTGTGGTCTTCGGGCAGTAATATCCGTGCAATATTGCCTTTACCGCCGCCGATGTGCGTGTGCATATCAATTGCGCCCGACATAACCACCTTGCCTTTCAAGTCGTATTCTTTATCGACTTTAAAATCGCCATTGGGTTTATTGACGATGCGTCCGTCTTCAATGTAAATGTCTTGTTGCTGTCCGTCTATACCGCTGGCAGGGTCGTAAACTACGCCGCCTGTGAGTTTTATTAACATGGTGTTTCCTTAAAAAACATATTTTATAGTTGGTGTCCGCAGGATGGGCAAACCCTGTCGTTCATGGCAAATTCTCTGGCTATTATCGTATAACCCAATTTTCAAACATAAGATTTTCAACGCGCTGAAACTCTCTGACATTATCGGTAATTAAAATTGCACCCGCCGAAATACAATGTCCTGCAATTAACATATCATTATGTCCAATCGGTGTTCCCTGAAAATCAAGTTGTTTTTTAATAATCGTTGACGCTTCCACCGCTTTTTTATCCCAAGCCAATATTGCATCCAATCTCTCTACAAATTCGGTAACAATATCTGGCATTTTCGGACTGGCTTTTTTATTAACTGCGCCAAACATTAATTCAGTATAAGTAATCGAAGAAATGACGATTTCATTTTTCGCCATCACAGATTCTTGTAATTTATCGAGTAAATAATCTGGTTTATTGCGAATCAAAAAACTACAAATATTAGTATCCAGCATATAAACGCATTTAGACATTTAAAAAGACACTCTATCTGTTTGAAACATATCAGGGCGTTCTATTAAAAAATCGTCATCGGCTTGCGGAATATTGGCAAAACTTTTCCAGTTTTTACGCACTGGCGTAATAATAATGGCATTGCCTTTTTTACGAATTTCAACTTGATTAGTACCCGTAAACTCAAATTCTTTAGGTAATCTAACAATTTGATATGTCCCTTCAGTCGTTAAGTTGGCGGTAATCATTTTTTCACCTTTAAAGTCTTTAAGTTGTTGGATTATATTAGTAGCGTAGGTTGGGTTGCCAAAAGCAACCCAGCATTTACTCAGTCCGTTGGGTTTGTTGGGGTTCGCTCACTCACCCCAACCGACATTGTTATATTGCTTGTTCGATGGCGTTTAATACATCCGCCGTGCTGGGCAATCCTGAGTCTCTGAGTTTTTTCAAGCGTATCGCGACCACGTTGTCCATACGATACGCATGACCTGCGTGGTCTATTCCGGGTGTGCCGACGGGGATAAAAACATCAGGTTCTTTGGCAAAGGTCATGCCTGAGCGTCCGATAACAATCGTCGGTAATTCGGTTGCGGGTGGTACGGCGTTGACGTTAAACGCTTGCACCCAAATCAATGCGTCGGCTTCACCATCTGCCAGTAATGCGTTAGTGTCGTTTAAAAACGGGTCGTATTCGGGATAGCCGCGACTAAAGCGCGTGCGTGCAGGATAGCCTGTTGTCCAGCCACAGACTTGGTTGGCGGTTTGGTCGCCTTCTTTACCTGCGAGTGGTAAGCCTGAACAGCGGGTGGTGTTGTTTAGGTCTTTGATCATTTCGGACAGTGTTTGTACGGTCAATTCCGCTTGACGGTAAGCCAACGCGCCAGCTGCCCACGTTACTACGCCGTATTTTGCAGCTCTGAGTTTATCAGCAATAGTTTGTAAATCTGCCACAGCGATACCGCACACGGCAGTTGCGCGTATCGGACGACCTTTCACCAAGGCTCTTAAGACGGCAATCACTTCGGGTAAGTCTTCAACAGCGCATTCTAAAACGCGGGCTTTTGTGCCGTTGGGTGAAGTCGATAAATCGCCAGAAGGGGCTTTGCCTAAATAAATAATGTCGCGTTGGCTGGTGTCTTCCATAAACATCGCTTCGGCATTCCAGAGATAACGCTCAAAAAAACGCGGGGCAAAGGCTTCTAAATCGGTACCGACGACCAGCAACACGTCACAACGGTTTTTGACTTCGGCGAGTGTGGTGTTCATCCAGCCTGAATCTTGCAGGGCTAAGAAATTATTACGCGCACCTGTGAAATTCATGTTATCGACGACTGCGCCGATACGGTCAGCCAAAGCGAGTAAACCGCGCATTCCGTTGACATCGGTAGCGCAACCGCCAATGACAGGAAGCTGGGTGTCTTTTAACAGGCTTGCCGCGTGGGCAACGGCTGCTTGCAAACTGACGGCTTGCCCTGCTACACGCGGGCTGATATCGGTGATGGCTTGTTCAAACATCGGTGTATTTACTGCGCAGCCATTTGCCAGCACTTTCAACGTGACCCCATCAACTTGAATACTCAAGTCGTCGGTGCCGATGCCGCAAAAAGGACTGGGTACTTCGGTTATTTCAATCATGGTGCTTGCCCTGTGTGAGTCACTGTAATGTATAGGTTATTATGACAAATACGCGTGACATAAGCACTCAATCATTCTGTAAAAAACCGTCGGGCTTTGCCTGAGAACAGGCGCAACCCGAACTTGATAAGAATTTGCGGTCTCTTGCGGATCAGCTGTTTCTATGCCAAATTTTACCCAACCACGATTTTTTTTCCCATGAGCTTTTAACGCCCTGACTCAGCAGAAAAGGGCCGTATAATTTATCTTCGTAAAGAATATGATGCTCTAACCATCTCTTCAAAAACAATAATAATTCGGTATTGACAGTGGCTTCGCCCTGCTTGATTTTTTTCTGAATATCCAGCACCTGTGCTTTTAATTCATCATGATGATGGGTGTGTGATTCTGTACCCGGATAGTGAAAAATGCGGAACAAACTTTCTTCCACCGCAAAATGAATCACGGTATATTCAATCAGTTCGTGTAAAATTTCATCCATTACAGTGGCATTGGCTTGATGCACAATGGTTTCATCAAACAGACGATTAATTAAATTAACCAACACCTTATGTTGTTCATCAATTTCTTCGATACCCACGCTTAATTCATCTGTCCATTCTACAAACGGCTTTGTCATTGCTCTACTCCTTACCTTGTTAATTAAGTGATTGCTGCCATTCGGACAACGTTCAAAGGGTAGCGCATTCAAGACGAAGTTACACTATAAAACACCATTAATTTTTTAATTTTTTAAAGGCAAATTACCTATGTTAGACCCTCGTTTATTTAGAACTGAATTAGATTTTGTTAAGGCGCAATTAGCACGGCGCAACTTTGCGTTTGATGCTGAAGGCTACATCGCGCTGGAAACACGCCGTAAAGACATACAGGTTAAAACCCAAGAATTACAAAATCAGCGCAACAGCAACGCCAAAGCCATCGGACAAGCGAAAGCGAAAGGCGAAGATGTCCAACCGCTGATGAATCAGGTCGCTGCGTTAGGCGATGAATTAAAAGCTGCTGAAACGGAATTAACCAGCATTCAGGCAGAGATGGACAGCATCATGTCGGGCATTCCCAATATTCTTGATGAAGCTGTACCTGCGGGCAAAGACGAAGAATCCAATTTAGAAATCAGCCGTTGGGGTGAGCCGCGCCAGTTTGATTTTGAAGCTAAAGACCACGTTGATTTAGGCGCGAAACTGCAAGGCATGGATTTTGAACTGGGCGCGAAAATCACAGGCAGTCGCTTTGTGGTGTTAAACGGCGCACTGGCAAGATTACAACGGGCGATTATTCAATTAATGCTCAATACCCATACCGAAGAACACGGTTACACAGAAACTTATGTGCCGTTTTTAGTCAATGCCGATAGTTTGCGCGGCACGGGACAATTGCCGAAATTTGAAGCGGATTTATTCAAAGCCAGCTCTGATCCTGACTTGTATTTGATTCCCACCGCAGAAGTACCTGTCACTAACATTGTCCGTGATGTCATTATTGAAGCCAAAGAATTACCGCTGAAATTCGTCTGCCATAGCCCGTGTTTTCGTAGTGAAGCGGGCGCGTATGGGCGGGATGTGCGCGGCATGATACGTCAGCATCAATTTGAAAAAGTGGAAATTGTGCAGATTGTGAAACCTGAAGATTCAGCGCGAGTCCATGAAGAACTCACCGCTCATGCGGAAACGATTTTACAAAAACTCAATCTGCCGTATCGTCGGATG
>JAUYBJ010000019.1 GCA_030693155.1 Methylococcales bacterium | reverse complement strand
TACCTCCTTACTCACCTGATCTGAATCCTATTGAACATAAATGGGCGCAGTCTAAGGCTCTCCGAAGACAAAAGGCTTGTTCCATTGATGATTTGTTTGTCCAAGCTTTTTAAATCATTTTATTGTGCTTTAGCCATAACCGTCGGCAGTGTGAGTCCAGCCTGTGTTTTTGGGTGGTGTATTATTGATGACTGACTGACAGTCATTCACGCGGTTGTAACCGATTTAACCCATTGACCTGTTTCGTAGTCCAAGGCAAGACTTGGACGGATTGAAAACCTCCAAAATGTGTTTTGGACTCCTAATCACCGATGTTGATTTTTTGTGTATTTCGTGCTTTTCGTGGACTATTGCTTTTTAATGCGTAACATCAGTCAGGTAATAAAACGATTTCCGCAAGAATATCAGACACAAAAAAGGCAGCCTAAGCTGCCTTTTTTTATTACTCGATAAAGCGAATGAATTAAAGTTTTTCTTTAATACGCGCTGCTTTACCAGTCAAGTCACGCAAGTAGTACAATTTAGCACGACGAACATCACCACGACGTTTCACTTTAATTTCGCTGATCATTGGGCTGTGTGTTTGGAAAACACGTTCAACGCCTGTGCCGTGAGAAATTTTTCTAACGGTGAAAGCAGAATTTAAACCGCGATTACGTTTTGCAATCACAACGCCTTCAAACGCCTGAATTCTTTCGCGCTCGCCTTCTTTTACTTTAACTTGTACGACAACAGTATCGCCTGAATTGAAATCAGGGATTTGTTTCATTTGTGCTTGTTCTAATACATCAATAATATTCATTACCACACCTTTTAACATCAACTTTGAATTGTTCCAGCAGTTGCTTTTGCTCTGCATTTAACGTTTTTTTTTCTAATAAATCGGGTCGTCTCTGCCACGTTCGCCCCAAAGCTTGTTTCATGCGCCAGCGTTCTATATCGGCATGATTACCACTCATTAACACCGCTGGCACAGTGTGTCCTGCTATCTCTTCGGGTCTGGTAAAGTGCGGGCAGTCCAGCAAACCATCGGAGTAAGAATCTTGTACGGCGGATTGTTCATCGCCGAGTACATCGGGCAATAACCGCGTTATTGCATCAATGACTATTAACGCAGCTAATTCGCCACCGCTGATGACATAATCGCCAATTGACCATTCTTCATCACAATCCAAGTCAACAAAGCGTTCATCAATGCCTTCATAACGACCTGCAACTAAAATAAGTTGCGAATCGTGAGCAATGCTCGATAACAAGGCTTGAGTAATCGGCTGTCCTTGAGGACTTAAATACACCACTTTGGCATTGGTGTAGCCTGCTTGTTTTGCGGCATTAACTGCATCATGCAAAGGCTGGTATTTCATTACCATGCCCGGCCCGCCGCCATAAGGGCGATCGTCAACTGTTTTGTGCTTGTCGTGGGTATAATCACGAGGATTCCAGACTGACAAACTGGTTATGCCGCGTTCCAGTGCTTTACCTGTCACACCGACACTGGCAGCCGCCGTTATCATCTCTGGAAACAAGCTGATTACGTCAAAGCGCATAAGGCTCTTTAAAAATCAGCATCCCAATCGACAATCATTTTAGCGGCGTTCAAATCAATACTGACTACGGTTTTTCCCTGTAAAAACGGAATGCACCGTTCGCGTTCACCCTGAACAATGATGACATCATTAGCACCTGTTTCCAGTAAGCCTGTAATGACACCAAAAGCAACGCCCTCAGTATTCTCAACTTGCAAGTCAATCAAATCAGACCAGTAATATTCGTTACTAGCGGCTTTGGGCAATTGTTCTGGGCTGATAAAAATATCCCAACCCATCAAGCTTGCCGCTTCATCTCTGTCCTGAATCCCTTCAAGTTGCGCAACAACGGCTTTACCTTGCAGGTTTCCAGTTATTACTTTAAGCGTTTTGGTCTCGCCCGCTTTTTTCAGCATCCACGGAGAATAACGAAGAATATTCGCTCTATCATCGGTATAGGAAAAAACTTTCACCCACCCTTTGATACCGAAAACGCCAGAAATTTTTCCAACGTGTATATGCTGTTGTTCAGTCAAGCAGATTACGCAGCAGCTTTTTGAGCAACTTTAATCAACTGTGCTACGCGCTCAGAAGTTTGTGCGCCGTTAGCTTTCCAATAGGCAACGCGTTCGCTGTCTAAACGTAATTTTTCTTCATTGCCACGCGCTAATGGGTTAAAAAAACCAACGCGTTCAATATAACGACCATCACGACCGCTACGGCTATCAGTTACAACAATTTGGTAAAACGGGCGGTTTTTTGCACCACCTCTGGAAAGACGAATGGTAACCATCTGGTATCCTCAAAAAAACATTTGGTATTGTTAATCCACCTATTCTACGCGATTTTATTGATAAGTGAAGAATAAATTAAAAAAAATCAAGTACATCGCGTAAAAATGGCTTAAATCGGCAAGAAATTTATTTTCTCAGACTGCCCATGTTGCTTTTTATACCGCGCATCATGTTCGCCATATTGCCTGATTTCATTTTTTTCATCATTTTTTGCATCATCAAAAACTGTTTCAGCATACGATTAACATCGTGTAATTCCTGACCACAACCTGCGGCGATACGTTTTTTACGATTGCCTTTAATCAAATCAGGAAAACGTCTTTCCTGTTTGGTCATGGAATTAATGACTGCAATTTGTCGTGCCAAGGCTTTGTCGTTGACTTTGTCACGCATTTCTTGCGACACATTACCGACACCCGGCAGTTTGTCCAGCATGGCACTCACGCCGCCCATGCTTTCCATTTGTTGCAACTGCTCACGAAAATCGTTCATATCAAAGCTTTGCCCTTTTTTGATTTTTTGGGCAAATTTTTCCGCTTTTTCACGGTCAACTTTTTGTTCAATCGTTTCAATCAAGCTGAGCATATCGCCCATGCCTAAAATACGCGACGCGATACGGTCAGGATGGAACGGCTCTAAAGCATCGGGTTTTTCGCCCATACCGATAAATTTAATCGGTTTGCCTGTGACGTGACGAATAGACAATGCCGCCCCGCCACGCGCATCACCATCGGCTTTCGTCAGAATCACACCCGTCAACGGCAGGGCATCATTAAAGGCTTTAGCAGTAATCGCGGCATCCTGCCCCGTCATGCTATCAACCACAAACAGGGTTTCAATGGGATTAATCGCCGCATGAAGAGCTTTAATTTCGCCCATCATTTCATCATCAATATGCAGACGACCTGCGGTGTCGATGATGATGACATCCAGAAATTTTCGTTTCGCCGCATCAATGGCAGCCAGCGCAATATCGACAGGTTTTTGGCTTAAATCGCTCTCAAAAAAAACTAAATCCAAATCTTCAGCTAATACTTGCAACTGTTTAATCGCCGCAGGGCGATAAACGTCCGCACTGACCACGCCGACTTTTTTCTTTTTATTCTTTTTTAACCACAAGCCCAATTTAGCAACGGTGGTGGTTTTACCCGCCCCTTGCAAACCCGCCATTAAAATGACCGCAGGCGGCACTGCACGAAGATTAATATCTTCATTCGCCACGCCCATCATTTTAACCAGCTCAGCTTGAACCAGTTTAATCATGGACTGACCGGGAGTCAGACTGTTTTGAACTTGTTGCCCTAACGCACCTTCTTTGACGCGTTCAATAAAGTCCGTTACCACAGGTAGTGCTACGTCGGCTTCCAGTAAAGCCGTGCGTACTTCGCCTAAGGTGTCCTTAATATTGTCTTCAGTCAGGCGACCTTGACCCTTCAGTTTTTTAAGCGTACTACTTAATTTATCGGTTAAATTATCAAACATATCTACGTCTTCATTGTTGATAGTGAGGAACACCTGCTCATATAAATGCGCTAGGACTATTTAACCGTCTATATTACCATAGCCATTGAGACCTTTGCACACCCGAAAAGCGATTAAGTCAACTCCACGTCTCTTGCACACAGCCCATAAAACACACTCATGAATGCGACTGCACTTGCCATTATTTCCATTTGCGCCTACTTAGGCAGTACCCTGCTTATTGTTACGCATATTCATCAGCACATTCAGCGCAGCACCCTGTATTTAGCGTGGGCGGCGGTGCTGACACATAGCAGCTATACTGTTTTGGCGTGGTTACAACATGATGGATTCAGCTTTAGTTTTTTCAATACAGGCTCGTTGATTTCCCTGATTGTCGCCTTGTTATTGCTGATTGCGGCACTCAATAAACCCGTGGAAAAATTAGGGCTGGCAGTGTTACCGATTGCCGCGCTGATGCTCGCCTTAGATTTGAATTTTGATGACAAACTGCATTTGTTACAAGCCTATAACTGGCAAATGAGTACCCACATATTGACCTCAATCATTGCTTTCAGCCTGTTGAACATTGCCGCCTTACAAGCCATCCTGCTCGCCATTCAAGACCAACAACTGAAAAGCCACCCGCCCAAACGCTTCATTCAATCCCTGCCGCCGTTGCAAACCATGGAAACCTTATTGTTCCAAATGCTCGGTGTCGGCGTATTTTTTCTCAGCATTTCCTTAATCAGCGGCTTTATGTTTGTGGAAAACTTATTTGCCCAGCACCTAGTCCACAAAACCGTATTATCCATCTTGGCATGGATAATTTTTTCCAGCCTATTACTAGGGCGCACCCGCTACGGATGGCGCGGACAACTCGCTATCCAATGGACACTAATCGGCTTCGTCTCGCTGTTATTGGCTTATTTTGGCAGTAAGCTGGTGCTGGAATTGATTTTGCATCGGTA
>JAUYBJ010000015.1 GCA_030693155.1 Methylococcales bacterium | reverse complement strand
CAACGACTACGGGTGATTTCTTCCAGATGCTGTTTTTGTTCATCAGTCAGTTTTATAATTGGGCTGGTACGAATGATATTCTCTCTCTGTCATTTAGTAAGGCTCTTATTATCCTATCTTTTAAAGGTTTGGTGTACTAGCGGTTTTTCAAGTTGTCTGTCATTGAGGAATTTTTTAAGCCAGTCTTTAGTTTGCATGGGTTCACTTTTTTAGTGTCAATATAGTCGCAAAATCTGGGGGAATTATGCGTAGTTTACATAGTGTGCTGAGTAATAAAAGCCTTTAATCCAGTGATTGCCAGTGATTGATTGTTATGCCTAAGAATCTTGAAATGCGATTGCTCTGTGCGTTTATACAGGATGCTTTAAAATTCACTGTGCAATGATGTTATACTGCACCACTTTTTTTTAACGAGAGACCATCATCATGGAAGCCCATTTTTCTAAAATTATTGAAGCCATCGGCGAAGATTTAAGCCGTGAAGGGCTGGTTGATACGCCGAAACGCGCGGCTAAAGCGTTTAAATTTCTGAACAACGGTTATGAAAAAACACTGGAAGAGGTATTGAACGGTGCGATTTTTACCGCTGATACTGAAGACATGGTTATCGTCAAAGACATCGAACTGTATTCGTTGTGCGAGCATCATTTATTACCTTTTATTGGTAAATGTCATGTCGGTTATTTACCGAACGGTAAAGTATTGGGTTTGTCTAAAATTGCCCGTGTGGTCGATATGTACGCCCGCCGTTTGCAAATTCAAGAACAATTAACCCGCCAAATCGCCGATGCGATTGAAACAGCAACAGGTGCGAAAGGCGTTGCGGTCGTTATTGAAGCCAAGCATTTATGTATGATGATGCGCGGCGTGGAAAAACAGAATTCCGTGATGACCACTTCGGCGATGAAAGGTATTTTTCGTAAAGATTTCAGCACCCGTACCGAATTTTTAACACTCATCAATAGATAATTATGTCAAAAAAAACAGGCGTATTACTGGCAAATTTAGGTTCACCGACCGCACCGACGACCAAAGCAGTGCGTCGTTTTCTGGCAGATTTTCTATGGGATAAGCGCGTAGTCAATATTCCGCGTCCTGTCTGGTGGGTTATTCTCAATTGTTTTGTGTTGCCGTTTCGCCCGAAAAAATCAGCACACGCTTATCAAGCCGTCTGGCACGCTGAAAAAGGCTCGCCCTTAACGTATTTCACTCGGCAACTCAGTGAAAAAGTGGCAGAACGCTTAAGCACGCAAAATATTACCGTTGATTATGCGATGCGTTACGGTGAGCCATCCATCGCTACGCAATTACGCAAATTTAAAGAACAGGGTATTAATGATGTGGTTGTTTTACCGCTGTATCCGCAGTATTCATCAACTACAACGGCTTCCATTTATGATGATTTGATAAAAGAATTCAATCAATGGTGGCATATACCTAGCTTCCGCTTCATCAGTGATTATCATCAGCACGAAGCCCATATCGCCGCCGTTGCCGATTCTATTAAACAGGCATGGCAGGAACAGCCGAAAAATGAATTATTGGTGATGTCATTTCACGGTCTGCCTGAGCAATTGACTAAATGGGGCGATCCCTATTTTTATCAGTGCCAACAAACTGCCAAATTATTGGCGGAAAAATTGGGCTTAAAAGACAGCGAATGGAAACTGGTATTTCAATCGCGTTTTGGTAAAGCTGAATGGCTAAAACCGTATTGTGTACAGACTTTGGAAGAATTACCGACGCAAGGTATTAAAAACGTTGATTTAATTTGTCCTGGTTTTGCGGTGGATTGTCTGGAAACCTTGGAAGAAATTGCCATTACCAATAAAGAAATATTTATAGAAGCGGGTGGCGAACAGTATCGTTATATTGCCTGCCTTAATGACAGCGATGCACAGGTTGATAGCATTATCAGCGTGCTTGAACTATAGTTAAGGGTACGATTTTTGACAATTCATAGTGCGAGCCATGACCGAACCACTCTTAACCAGTTGGCAAGATTGCCCCGATATTAAATCCACACAGCCTTTAGCCACAGGGCAGGGCGTGATTGACCAAAGCGCGTTTGACACCATTGAAGTGGATAATGTGTTTGATGCGGTCAACCACGCCAGCACCACTATTGGGCAAGCGGTGTTGTTTCGTTCATTGACTCAGCCGTTAAATACTATCGACGCAATTAAGGCTAAACAGCAGGCGGTTGAAGAATTGCTTGCTAATCCTGCGTTAATAGAAGCCTTGGATGCGATTATGCAAACCGCCGCCAGTCACGAAAAAAACTTTTATTTATTGTTGTTTGGCAAGTTTCTCGGTTCATTCGGCACAGCCAGAGGTGAGCATGAAATTGAAGGTTACGGTTATCACCAATATAAACGCGGTGTTCGCTTTATGCTGGAATTGGTTGAGCATATTCAGACCGTCCCCACGCCAGATAGCTCTTATTTAGCCGAACTCATTAATAAAATCAAAGCGTTCAGCGATAGCCGCGCGTATTCATTAATGAGTGAATCGGTGTATATCACTGAAAACGGTCTGCAAAGTAAAAAAGAACGTAAAGGCTCATTTTTACCCGCTGTTATTTTCAAACCACGCCTATTAAAACCGTTATTAATCACGTTATTAGTCGCCCTGTTTTGGCTGGTGTCTGAGTTTGTTCCGATTCCTGATGAAATTCTGTTAATCACGCCCTTATTGCTGGTTTACATTCCAATAGTCGGCGGTTTTGATCGCGACAGCTGTATTATTCCGCTACGCAATGAATTTAAACAATCACCTGAAGTCGCTGCAACCTTGGACGCATTAGGACAGTTGGACGAATTATTATCCTTTGTAAAATTTTCTGTTGCCTTTGGGCATAGCGTGGTATTGCCGACACTGATAGACGGCGAACACCATAAAATCAACTTGCACGATGCTAGAAATCCCGTATTGGGCAAAGAAAACCCCAGCTACGTCGGCAATGATTTTGTGCTGGAAGATGACAAACTGGTGTTAGTCACCGGCCCGAACAGCGGCGGTAAAACGGCGTTTTGTAAAACCATTACCCAAATTCAATTATTGGCACAAATCGGCTGTTTTGTTCCCGCGCAAGCGGCAACGCTGACCGTTGCCGATAGAATTTTTTACCAAGTCTCCGAAGTCAGCCATTTAAACGATGGTGAAGGGCGTTTCGGCACCGAATTAAAACGCACTAAAGACATTTTCTTAGCCTGCACCGCGAAAAGTCTGCTGGTCTTGGATGAACTGTCCGAAGGCACTACTTTTGAAGAAAAAATGGAAGCCTCTTCCAACGTACTGAACGGCTTTTATCGCAAAGGTAACAGCACTATTTTAATTACCCATAATCATCAATTAGTCGATAAATTTGTGCGTGATGGAATCGGTTTGCCCAGACAAGTCGAATTTGCCAATGATGCACCGACGTATAAATTAATCGAGGGTATTTCGCGCGTCAGTCATGCTGACCGTGTGGCGAAAAAAATCGGTTTTTCCAAAGAAGATATAGACAATTATTTAGCGGGATCAGCATGATGATAGGTACAGCATTAACTAACAGCGCGACCAAAGCATTATTACTGGGCAGCGGTGAATTAGGTAAAGAATTGACCATTGCATTACAACGCTACGGCGTTGAAGTGATTGCTGTTGACCGTTATGCTGACGCGCCTGCACAACACGTTGCCCATCGCAGTCATGTTATTGACATGACCGACAGCGAAGCCGTGAAAAAACTGATTGCCTTAGAACAGCCTGATTTTATTATTCCTGAAATTGAAGCGATTGCCACCGCCGCATTGGCGGAGATTGAAGCCGAAGGTTTGTGTACCGTTGTTCCCAATGCCAGAGCCATTCAACTGACGATGAATCGTGAAGGCATCAGAACGCTGGTTGCCGAACAACTGAAATTGCCTACGTCGCGTTATGCGTTTGCCCAGTCTTTCGATGAGCTAAAAGCCGCTGTTGATAGTGGTATCGGCTATCCGTGTTTCATCAAGCCTACCATGTCTTCCTCAGGCAAAGGGCAATCCATGGTAAAAACCCCAGACCAACTGCAAGCCGCGTGGGATTATGCCAAAGCCAGCGGGCGAGTTGATACGGGCAAAGTCATCGTGGAAGCTAAAATCGACTTTGACTATGAAATTACGTTATTAACCGTTCGCGCTTTGAACGCTAATGGCGAGGCGGACATTTATTTTTGCGCCCCCATCGGACACGTTCAAGAACACGGCGATTATCGCGAAAGCTGGCAACCACAAGCCATGACAGATGATGCGCTCGGTTTAGCACAGGATATTGCCAGAACAGTAGTCAATGAAATCGGCGGCTTGGGTTTATTCGGCGTAGAATTATTTGTGCAAGGCAATCACGTTTGGTTTAGTGAAGTCAGTCCAAGACCTCACGATACGGGCATGGTAACGATGATTACCCAAACGCAAAACGAGTTTGAATTACACGCTAGAGCTATTCTAGGCTTACCCGTGGATACCCAATTAGCAAAAACAGGTGCGAGCGCGGTTATTTTAGGTGGGATTGATGCAACTGGTGTGGTGTATGAAGGCTTAGCACAGGCACTCAGTGTTCCTGACAGCGAAGTACGTTTATTTGGCAAGCCTGAAGCCTTTGTTAATCGACGCATGGGCGTTGCCTTAGCCAGTAGTATGAATGTTGAACAGGCGAGAACGAATGCGGTTAAAGCCGCCAACTGTATAGTGGTTAAAGCCAGCGAGTAGGTATAACAATGTGGAAACTTACGGTTATTTTATTAGCGTTACTTGCCTCAACTGAGGCAACAGCAGACGTATTCAAATTTGTTGATGGCAGTGGTCATGTTTTTTATACCGACCAACCCAGAAACAAGCTATACAAGCGCATCATTAAAACCCCTATCCATGTGCCATCAGCAAAAAATAACAGCCGCAGTCCGTTTATGGCGGCAATGTTGAAACGACACACTTTTTCAGGGGTGAATAAAGCCCGCTACAGTGAGCTGATTGCCGATGCTGCACAACGCCATCAGGTCGATGAAAAATTGCTTCATGCCGTGATTCAGACCGAATCAGCTTATAATTCAACCGCTATTTCATCAGCAGGTGCGACAGGGTTAATGCAGTTGATGCCGGCGACCGCACTGCGCTTCGGGGTGACAGACCGTAATGATCCCGATCAGAATGTAGAAGGCGGCACACGCTATCTCAAGCATTTAATAACGATGTTCGGCCCCAGATTAGACCTTGCTATTGCCGCATACAACGCGGGAGAAAATGCGGTTATTCGCCATAACAACACTATTCCCCCTTATCGTGAAACTCAGGATTATGTACGCCAAGTATTGGCGTTGTATAAACAATAACGGTTATGGTGTTATAGCGTTTACTAAATACTGTGCTTTAAACGCCTCAACTTTAGTAGCCGAACCGTATTTTTCTTGAACTAACGCATCCAACCGACTTGTGACCAGCGTATTAACATCATTATGGCGAAGAATTGATAAATTGCGTGCTTCCTGCGCATAACGCTCAGATTCTTCAGTATTGTCTAAAAAATACAGCGTGAACGACAAACACAAATACGCATAATTCAGTTTTTCATCGAGTTTGTTTAAAGCAATTTTCTGCTCATCGCTGATTTTAAACGTCCATGAGTCTTTATTTTCAGGTAAAGCCATCACCGTTGTATCATTCAACCATTTCACTGCTTGCAGTTGACGAATCAACGCCAGATCAAATCTGTCACGCTGCCAGTAAATTTCGGCAACATCCAATGCGGATAACGGATAGTCAACACTTTTTTCATATTCAGCTGTTGCCGCATCAAGATGATGCAGTTTGATATAAATATGCGCCAGTTTATTACGATATTTAGGTGAGCGGCTTATATCAATTGCCAGTGATATTTCTGATTTAGCCGTCGCAAAATTACCTTGATCCTCATACAGTGTTGCCAGATGAAAATGCGCCTCGGCAAGTTTTGGATTTTGGTTGAGTGCTTGCTGGAGATAAGGTCTTGCCTTGTCAAGTTCATTAATAGCAAGGAAAAAATCGCCCAAAAATAAATTAACATAAGCGTCGTTTGAGTTCTGCTCATAAAGCGTGTCAATCGCCAGTTTGAACGCATTAAGGGATGAAGTCTCTTTAGCCTCGGTTAATTTCAAGCCCCATGCCGACTTAACATTTTTAGGGTCAGTTGCCAACGCACTGGCAAATGATTTTTTAGCCTCATCATAACGACCGATATTCAAAAAATCATTGCCTTCGGCAATCAAATAACCAACGCCGATATTATCTGCTTTTGGCTTTAAATGGTTGTAAAAATGAACGCCCCAACCACCACCGACAATCACAGCGAGAAACAAACAGATAAGAATAAGTTTTTTCATATTTTCTTTAGTTAAACTACGATAGTAGATAGCGGAAAATTCATTGTTTCAACGCAATAATAGTTGCTTGAGCGGTCAGTGTGAAAGCGATTCGATATAAAAATCTTAGTTCATCCATGATTCACTATCAAACACGACTATTCTAGCATACCCAACAACAGCAATCATCGCCACTCTCAATGACAAAAAGATGAATTATACAAAAACATCTGGTTTATAATCGACACCTCTTATCGTCCAATCATTAGCAACAACCATGCAAGAAATAAATCCAATTAAAAATAAAATCGCTGACCTTAAAAGCCGCTGCGACGCGCTCAGGGGGTATCTTTGACTTTAATAGCAAAAGTGAACGCCTCGTTGAAGTCCTGCGCGAACTTGAAAACCCAAAAATTTGGGATAATCCAGAACTAGCCCAAGAGTTAGGCAAAGAACGCGGGCAACTGGAAGCTATCGTCAACACCATCACCGAAATGGATCGCGGACTTGCCGATGCCGAAGAACTCTTACTCATGGCAATCGAAGAAGACGACGAAGAAACCGTTGATACCGTCGTCGCCGATTTAGCCCATTTTGAACAGCGCGTTGCTGATCTTGAATTTCGCCGTATGTTCTCAGGACAAATGGACGCAAACAACGCCTTTTTAGACATTCAATCAGGCTCAGGCGGCACAGAAGCACAAGACTGGGCATCCATGCTGGAACGTATGTTTTTACGTTGGGGAGAGCGCAAAGGCTTTAAAACCGAACTGATTGAAGAATCACAAGGCGATGTCGCGGGTATTAAAAGTGCCACTATTCGTTTTGAAGGTGAATATGCCTTTGGCTGGCTACGCACAGAAACAGGCGTACACCGTTTAGTCAGAAAATCCCCGTTCGACTCAGGCAATCGCCGCCATACCTCGTTCGCCTCCGTTTTCGTTTCGCCCGAAATTGACGATGACGTAGACATAGACATCAACCCCGCCGACATTCGTGTAGACGTGTACCGCGCAAGTGGTGCAGGTGGTCAGCACATCAACAAAACCGAATCTGCCGTGCGTATGACTCACGCACCCTCTGGCATCGTCGTGCAATGTCAAAGCGACCGCTCGCAACATAAAAACCGCGCCACCGCGATGAAGCAGTTAAAAGCCAAATTGTACGAACTGGAAATGCGCAAACGTTCAGAAACCCAGCAAACCCTAGAAGACTCAAAGTCCGACATCGGCTGGGGCAGTCAAATCCGCTCCTACGTCCTAGACCAATCCCGCATCAAAGACCTGCGCACCAGCGTAGAAACAGGTAACACCCAAGCCGTACTAGACGGCGACTTGGATCAATTTATTGAAGCGAGTTTGAAGAGTGGGTTGTGATTATGTATTTAAATGATGATATTAAACGTGAAATAGATTATTTCAGAAGAATGAATGAACACTTCACTGTAAAAGCAGGCGAGGGTACTGTTAGTGTTAAAGATGCCGATGATAAAGTTCTTTACATGGCATTAAGTGCTTCACTGGCTATGGATATTTCTGAAGATGGTTTTTTTGAAGAATTTATAATTACGGATAAGGTTATTTCTGGAAAGCAAGAGCTTCAATTAGATGCTTATGCTTTTATTGAAACTGAAAGTACCAATGAAAAAAATTTGCATCTTTTTCAATATAAGTTACACGAAAATGATAAAAATTCAGTTTCACCTGTGGAGTTAATGAATTTTTCTACTTTAATAGACTTGTTGCACCAGAATAAATAAGAATAGATAATTACTATTATCAATAAAACAGGACTAATAAACGGCTATGAAATTGGGATTATCTGATTTAAAAACAGAAAGGCAGTGTCGGGCGGCGATAGGGATGGATAA